>DAOUEM010000587.1:0-4241 GCA_034430555.1 Anaerolineae bacterium
CTACGAGATACGAACCGGTGTGAGATTCGATTCCCAGGATGGATACCCCACACACCGACAGGCTGCCATCAAAACGCAAGATGGGCTGTCCTTTGGTGTACTCACCTACGCGCAGTCGGCAAGATTGTGGCGCATCAACCTGGGCTGGGCACGGCGGAAGGAAAAGCAGCAGCTGGGTTTTGTGCTTGACATCGAGCGCGGGTACTGGGCGCGTAATGACCAGGCGATGGAAGAAGACTCTGAGGACCCGATGTCGGCCCGTACCGAACGCGTGATTCCCTTTGTCGAGGACAGGCGAAACTGTCTGATATTCGAACCTCATACCCTCCTTGAAGAGGGAGAGTTGGCGTCATTGCAGGCAGCCCTTAAGCGAGCCATGGAAGCCGTCTATCAACTGGAAAGTAATGAGCTGGCCGCTGAACCGCTGCCTGACTCAAAAGACCGGCGCAGCCTGCTGTTTTACGAAGCAGCCGAGGGCGGTGCGGGTGTCCTGCGACACTTCCTGGACGATCCGCATGCACTGGCATCGATTGCCATTGAAGCTCTTGAAATCTGCCACTTTGCTCCTGATGGTGAAGACCTGCGATTCGCACCCAATTCCACTGAGGAATGCGAAGCCGCCTGTTATGACTGTCTGCTCAGCTACGGCAATCAACGCGAACATAAGCTCCTTGACCGCCATGTTATCAGGGATGTGCTGCTCGATCTGTCTCACGCCACCGTCGAGGCCAGCCCAACTGCGAGCAGTCGGGAAGACCATCTAGACTCATTGATGCGCCTGGCCGGCTCAGATCTCGAACGGGAATGGCTTATCTTCCTGGATCAACACCAGTATCGACTGCCCAATTCCGCACAGGTGCTTTTTGAAGTCTGTGGCACACGGCCAGATTTCGTTTATGAATTCGAGGATATCTATGCGGTTGTTTATATAGACGGTCCACACCATGATTATCCAGAGCGGCAACAAAGAGATAGTCAGCTCACCATCTGCATGGAAGATGAAGGGTATACGGTGATACGGTTTGGCTACCGCGAAGACTGGAGCGTTATTGTCGACCGCTATCGGCACATCTTTGGGGGCTAAGTATGAGTTACGCCGTTGGATCGCTCGTTCAGGCGCGCGGTCGGGAATGGGTTGTATTACCGGAATCCACTGACGAGTTACTCATGCTCCGTCCGCTCGGAGGTCGCGAGGATGAAGTGACCGGTATCTATATTCCCCTGGAGCAGGTTACTTCAGCGCAGTTTACCCTTCCCGATCCAGAGCATGTCGGTGACTATCGCTCCTGCCGTTTGTTACGGGATTCGGTTCGGCTGGGCTTCCGCTCAAGCGCCGGGCCATTCCGTTCCTTCGCACGAATCGCCGTCGAGCCACGACCCTACCAGTTGGTGCCGCTACTCATGGCCCTGAAGCTCGATCCAGTTCGGGTGTTGATTGCCGATGATGTCGGTATCGGCAAAACCATCGAAGCCGGCCTGATCGCACGCGAGCTGCTCGACCGTGGGGAAATCGAACAACTGGCCGTTCTCTGTCCACCGCAACTGGCAGAACAATGGCAGTCAGAACTAACTGAGAAGTTCCACATTCAGGCGGAGTTGGTACTGTCCAGCACCGTCCGCCGTCTGGAACGCCAGTGCCGGATGGGAGAATCGCTGTTCGAGCGTTATCCTTTTGTCGTGGTATCAACCGATTTTATCAAATCGGATCGCCGGCGTGACGAGTTCCTCCGTACCGCCCCTGAGTTCGTCATCGTGGATGAAGCGCATACCTGCGCCTTTAGCACTGACCGGCGCAGTGGCCGGCATCAACGTCACCAGCTGATCTCTGGCCTGGCTGACACACCTGATCGCCACCTGGTGCTGGTGACCGCGACACCCCACAGTGGCAAGGAAGAGGCCTTCCGCTCGCTATTGGGTCTGCTGAATCCCGATTTCACTGATTTTCCACAGGACCTTTCCGGCAGAGAGAATGAGGCGTACCGCCGGGAGTTGGCACGTTTTTTTGTCCAGCGCCGGCGCGCCGACATCCGCCACTACCTCAAAACGGACACGCCATTCCCGGAACGCGAGTACGGGGAATACAGCTACCAACTCACCCCCGAATACCGACAGCTTTTCGAACGTGTTTTGCATTACGCGCAAGAACTCGTCAGTGTTCCCGGTGAACAGGGCGCCAGACAGCGCGTGCGCTGGTGGTCGGCCCTGGCACTGCTGCGTTCGCTGGCATCGAGTCCGGCAGCAGCCGCGGCTACCCTGCGCAGCCGGGCCGCGACGGCCGATGCGGAGACCGTGGAAGATGCTGACGAAATCGGCCGCAGAACCGTTCTGGACCTGGCCGACAACGACACAGCCGAAGCGCTCGACATCATTCCGGGAAGTGATATTGGCGAACCGGGAGAGAGCGCCAATGCGCGTCGCTTGAAAGAGCTGGCACGTGCGGCGGATGCGTTAATAGGTGACCGGGACAACAAACTGCTGGAAGTGGTTGAACTCGTCAAAAGCCTGGTCAAGGACGGCTACAGCCCGATTGTTTTCTGCCGCTTCATCCCCACCGTGGAATACCTGACCCAGGAACTGCGGGACCGCTCGCGGGGCATTGAGGTGGTTGGGGTGACGGGGATGCTGCCGCCTGCCGAACGCGAAGAGCGCGTCGCTCAACTGGGGCAGGCTGAGAAACGAGTGCTGGTGTGCACGGACTGCCTCAGTGAGGGTATCAACTTACAGGAGCACTTTGATGCGGTGCTTCACTACGATCTTTCCTGGAACCCGACCCGCCATGAGCAGCGGGACGGACGTGTCGACCGCTACGGCCAACCCAGTCCAACCGTGCGCGTGGTGACCTACTACGGCATCGACAACCAGATCGATGGTATCGTGCTCGACGTGCTGCTGCGCAAGCACCAGAGTATCCGTAGTTCGCTGGGAATCTCCGTGCCCATCCCGGTGGATACCAACCAGATCATTAACGCTGTTTTCGAAGGTTTGCTGCTTCGCGGCGACCAGGCTATTGCTAACTTCCAGCAGGTGCTGCCCGGCCTGGAGACTTACCTGCGTCCCCAGAAGGAAGCGCTGTTCGAAGAATGGGATCGCGTTTCCAACCGGGAAAGCCGGTCCAGAACCATGTTCGCCCAGGAAGGCATCAAGACCGACGAGGTCGAACAAGAGCTGCGGGCTGCGCGCGAAGCAGTGGGTTCGGGTGTGGACGTTGCCGAGTTCCTGACAGAGACTACCGAACTTTATGGCGGCTTTGTCAGCGTGAACGGCGCGGTCCACTTCGACCTCAAGGAAACACCGCGGGCGCTCCGTGACACGCTAGGCGGTCGGGACGAATTCACCGCCCGTTTCGAGCTTCCGATTCGAGAAGGGCAACTCTACCTTACCCGCACTCACCCCATTGTCGAAGGCGTCGCCACCCATGTGATGGACACCGCGCTCGACCCGATTGGAGATAGCATCGCCACCCGTTGCGGCGCGATCCGCTCCGGGCAGGTGGAGACACGCACCACGCTCCTGCTGCTGCGGCTGCGGCACCACATCATCACCCGACGAGCCAGCGAAGAGCACCGGCTGCTGGCCGAAGACGTGCAGGCAGTGGCCTTTGAGGGCGCGCCCGACCAACCCGTCTGGCTTGACCACACGGCGGCGGAACAGTTGATGTACGCCCAGCCGGACGCCAACATCCATCCGCAGCAGGCCAGCGAATTCGTGCGGCGGGTGATCGACGGCTTCGGTCACCTCCGGCCACACGTGAACGACTTCGCCGAGCAGCGCGCCCAGGAACTGCTTGATGCTCATCTGCGCGTGCGGGAGGCAGCCCACGTGCGAGGCGAGCGCCGCGCCAGCACCACCGTGGAAGCGCAGCTGCCGCCCGATGTCCTCGGCATCTACGTCTACCTGCCGCACAGGGGGAAGTGACCCATGCGCACCAAGACCCGCGACACCTTCACCACCATCCACACGGAAGGCGCGCTGCTCCCCCCTGACCTGCTACAACGCGTTTCCGAGGGAGACGGCGACCTGCGCGGCCTGCGTCCCGCCGACTACCACTACGACGGCGAGCGCATTAACGAGGTGATCAACCGCGCCTGGAACGCCATGCTCAGCGCCTGGAGCAACTTCCAGGCCACCCGCGAACGCCTGCGCGAAAATGGACTCGGCACCACGGAGACCCGCCAGCGCTGGCTGCTGCCGCTCTTTCGCGAGCTGGACTACGGGCGGCTGCGCACGTCGCCAGCCGAGGA
>DAOUEM010000588.1:0-2351 GCA_034430555.1 Anaerolineae bacterium
ACCTCGGCTCCCGCGAGCGCTACCGGGCCGAATTCGACGCGCACCCCGGCACCTACTGGTACAGCCTCGATTACATGGAGCGCAATCGCGACCGCAACAACGCCGGCCTCGGCGCGGCCAATCTCGGCGCGATGGACGAGGTGTACGCCGAATACGTGGAGAAGTACGGCCAGGACAACGCCGACTCAACGTCTTAAGGATGTTTTTTCCCCGGTGTGAGTAGTTTACTGCTTTGATATCGAACACCTATGGAGTGGGAGATTCTCTCTTAAGGATTTCCTTGATTCCTTGGAGAATAGCCCATCTTACCTCGGCGATTGGATCATCGATCTCAAAGAAAATGAAATACCATTTATCTCCGCTTGGTGGCTGAGGTGATCCTCGCTGAACTGGGAACCGATATGGCACGTTTTCCAACCGCCGGTCATGCGGCTTCTTGGGCCGGGTTGGCTCCAGGCAAGCACGAAAGCGCAGGCAAGAACCGCTCGGGTAAATCGCCACCTGGCAATAAACATCTCAAAGCGGCATTAGTCCAAAGCGCACATACCGTTGGACGCAGCAAAGGCAACTATCTGGCCGCTCAATATCGTCGGCTAGCGGCACGGCGTGGCAAGAAACGTGCCGCAGTTGCAGTCGCGCACTCGATCCTGGTGATTGCCTATCACATCATCGACCGTGGCACTGTCTATACTGATTTAGGTGACGACTACTTCGACCGTCGCAACGAGCACCATACACAACGTCGCTTGGTCAAACGACTGGAAAAGCTCGGATACAAGGTTACTTTGGAACCGGCTGCAACTGCCTGAGACATTTCCATTTTCAGGAGAGCCTATCAGCCTATGAATACAGCAACCGCAACAATTATGAAGATTCTCAAGCTGCTGTTCATCAACCAGGCCCGCAGCAAGATCGGCGTGTCCTACGGCGACCCGGACACCTATCCCGGTGGCCGCGCCCTGCGGCACCACTGCTCGATCATCGCCAAGATGCGTGCTCAGGGCGATACCCTCAAGGACGCGGGGACCGGCGAGATTGTGGCCCGTACGCTGCGGCTGGAAACCAAGAAAAACAAGGTCGCGCCGCCGTTCCGCCAGGCTGATGTCAAGGTCTTCGTGGACGAGAATGCTGGTGCTGATCCCTGGTCGGAGATGGCAGCGGTCGGCAGGGAACTGGGCGTGTTCACCAAGGAAGACGGCAGTCCGGTACCCGAAGCCCGAACCCGGCACCAGAAACCTGGTGCACGACAACAAACATGTCGCCCGCGCCCTGACCGGGGCCATCTCACTCATGCCGGTATTTCTGGCTGTGATCTGCGTCAGCAGCATGGTGATCTCAGCCGACAAGACTTTCAAGGCCTTCAGCAGCGTCGCTGCGCATCCGGGCACGATCTGGGCCTCTCTTGTCGGGGCGCTGGGCGTGGTCCTGACCGAAGGCTCGATGGTCTACGTGGCTTTCGCGGCTACGCGTCAACGCCTGCAGAAGGACCTGCCCAGGCGTGTGCTGACTCTGCCATCTCTCTGGCGGGGCATCAAGGTCCGACTGGGACTGGTCCCAGTGCCCGATTACGACGAACTGCCCGATACCTCCCTGCAGTGGTTCTCGCGGATGGTGTTCGTCCTGGTGCTGGCAGCCAACATCTTCACGGCCACCATGCCCATCCTGGAAAGCACGGGCCTGGTGCTGTCAACGCTGGATTTCATCAAGCTGGGTTTCGCCATCTTCATGGGCACGGTCGCGCCGTTTGCGCTGCACTCGGTGGGTGCACAGCTGGCCCAGCTCAGCTTTGACCTCTACCGCCAGGAGCAGCAAAGATTAAAGCAGGAGCTGGAGGTGCAGTGGCGCGAAGAGACGGACCGGCGCTGGCAGGCGGTGGAAGAGGAACTGACGCGAAGGGCGCTGCACCGGGCTTTTGTGGTCAAGAACCAGCTCTCGCTTGATGCGGCAAGCCCCTATCTCTTGACGGCCGGCCAGGACGGGGAGGTGGCGGCTGTCCCTTTCGAGCCGTCCTAGACGAACTGGCGGCGGCGGTGGTCTCTCGTTTGCAGGGATGCCTGCCCGTTGAGGCTGTAACAAACCCTGTAACAGTGTTACAGCCCCCGGAAAAACCCCCCACCAGGCGCTCCACACAGGCCCGGCACTTCGGCACGTGCAGCGCCAGTTCGTCATCGTCTATCCAAAAGTGAAGGTCTTTCACTTGCAGTCGGACCAGCTCGGTTTTGCGCAGGCCCGCGGTGAACAGCAGGGCCAGTACTGCCCGATCACGCCGGCCTGAGTGAGTATGGGGGTTGGGTTTGTGGAGCAAAGTGATGATCTGCTCGGCAGTGAGCCGCAGATAGTCGTCCGGGGTG
>DAOUEM010000589.1:0-4249 GCA_034430555.1 Anaerolineae bacterium
ACCATGATGGAAAAAACGAGTAATCGGTAACCTTGGCGTTTCATGTCCTCTACTCCACACTGTTCTTGTCCGCTGGAATGGCATAGTTTGGGTGAAGCCACATTCCGATGCAGTGAATGCCAGATGTGATAGGTCGGACTCAAACCATCTCACGTACCAGTTCAACTCAGTTTTCAATGACTGGTTATTCACAAGCGTATGGGATAGAGGATCGTTCTGTCGTCCTACAAAGGTGGTATTCGAGTCGATGAGGGGGGAGAATATTCGCGGTGTGGCATACTACTGGAAGAACCGCCGGTCTTGTGCCCAGGCGATCGCCTGGGCGCACCGCTGCACGTTGAGTTTGCCGTAGATGTGCGAGATGTGTTTCTTGACGGTGGTCACGCTGACGACCAGGTCGCTGGCTATCTCATCATTGGACAGACCCTGTGTAATGAGGTGGAGAATTTCGAGTTCGCGCGGTGTGAGGGACTCGGACAGTTCGCGATTAGCGGCCCGGGTATGGGCGGACAAGCGGAGATTGTCTTCCAGGATGTCTTCCGGGAGAAATTCATCCATCAGAGCGTCAAACACGACCTCCAAATCCAGCGACCGGCCCCGTTCCCAGGCGGCAGTATAGGTTTCCATGCCGAGTTCGGCTTCCAGATCAGCGCACAATTGCATCATGCCCTGGTGCTTTTTAAGATAACCCTGCGGGCCGTTGGGATGATTGAAGACCAGGCCAAGTAGTTCGATGGCGTGAAGAACCTCACCACGATGCACCAGGATGCGGGCATATATGGCAATCGCAAACAGGCGATTCGCAATTTCCCAGTAAGTCTGGCGTACGGAAGAGAACAATGCCGAAATGTCACCGGATGCCTGGTCGAATGCTTCCAGGCTACACGATACCCAACCATGCACCAGACGCCCCTGCCATCCCCCACAGTCGCGGCGCCGCTCGGCAAGGGCAAGAACCTCTTCGATCACCCGAAGCGCGTCAACGGATTCACTGCGGGCGTCCGCGATCAAACTCCGGCTCCATCCGCAATTGAGTGTTACGTAGACCTCCAGCAGTGCAACGGGATCGGGTGTTGACCGCAGGGCAAGTGCAGCTTCGCATAGCTGTTCGGCTCGTGCGAAGTCTCCCTGCATGACAGCCACGCAGCCCAATTCCGGCTGTCTTATCTTCAACTTATGTCTGTCACCACACTGCCGGTGGATCTCAACGGACTCCGACAGCCACTGTTCCGCCTCTACCCAACGTCCCTGATAGATGGCATGCGATCCAAGAAGACCCAGCGCCTCCGCCGTGCCGGTTGGGTAGTCCATTTCCCGATTGAGCTGGTAGTACTCAAGCCAAAGCCTCTCACATTGCTCAATCTCTCCCATGGACCGGCAGATGTCGCCCAAATTGGATAAAGACAACCCCAGATAAGCTTTGTTGCCACGTTCGCGGTAAAAGGCGACACATTCCTCCAACATCTGCCGGACTACGGACACTTCGCCGCCGGCATAAAAAAGAACATACCTCGCCAACCAGCGCAGGGCCTGATAATACTCCTCCAGATCGCCCTGTTCGCGGGCAATCGCCATGCTCCGCCGGAATAGCGCCTCCGCGCGCTCAAGATGAGAATACGTGGCCTCCCATTTGCCCTGCCGGGTGAGCACCCGCCCCAGGATCGCCCGTTCACGTGGCCCATCACAGGCTGCCAATCGTTCGCTGGCGGCCTGGCACAAAGCTCCCAACTCGAAGGCCACCGAGTAATCCGTATAGTACATCCATAAGAATTCGACCAGCTGATCGATGACCTCGTAATGCTCGCGTTGCAGCGCCCAGGTCCAACTCGCGCGAATGTTATCCAGTTCTGTGGTGAACATGCGCAGGAAGTCTTCTTTTCCAGGGCCGTGCTGATCACTGTGACGCGCATGGAAAAAGGCCCCATAGTAGTGACAGTGCCGGTCACGCACTTCATCGCCTTTGCCAGTCACTTCCAATTGCTCTTCAGCATACTGCCGCTGTAATTCGTGAACCTCGTAACGGCCAGCGGAGTGACGCAGCAGCGATTTATCGACCAGACGCGATAGCATGTCCAATGAAGCGCCGAGCACCGTTTCTGCTGCCTCGCGGGTACAACCGCCACGAAAAACAGAGAACCCGCTCATCACGTGTGCTTCTTCCTGACTCAGCAAGCCCCATGAGTGTTCGAAGACGGCCCGCATACTGCGGTGCCGGTCAGGCATATTGCGCATGTTGATGGTCAGAAAATCAATGCGCTTCTGGATTTCAGTGGCGATTGCCGCACAGGATAGCGTGCGTATCCATCCAGCGGCCAGTTCCAGGGCTAGCGGCACGCCCTCGACCAGTTGGCAGATGCACACGACATGTTCTACGTCATCTCCCAGCCGGAAGTCGCCCCACTGCTGCTGTGCACGGTCGACAAATAACCGCACCGCATCACAGGTCATGAGAGGCAACGACGCATCGTTTTTTGGATACGCCAGCCCACGCAGTCGCCGAACCCACTCTTCTTGCAGGTTCAACGGTTCGCGTGATGTCGCCAACACTTTCACCTGGGGGGCAGCGGCCAGGATGGCACTCATGAAACGCGCTGCCTCCAACACATGTTCAAAGTTGTCCAGTACCAGCAGGAGTTGTTTCGTGCACAGGAAACTCGCTAACTGCTTGTCCAGGTCACTACCACTATGTGCCTGGTAATCCAGGGCATTGGCCAAGCCACTAAGCACGTGATCGCCTGAACGCAGGGCTTGCAGTGGCACGTAATAAATCCCATCTGCAAAGTCGAGCCGCCGCGCGATCTCCAGGGCCAGTCGAGTCTTGCCGATGCCGCCTGGTCCAACCAACGTGACCAGACGGCAGTGTGGCTCCGCAATCAGGGCGACGATGTCCGAAATCTCCTGTGTCCGACCTACAAATGATGTCATCTGAGGCGGGAAACCGCGCAGTTTTTCCTGGAGATTTCGAGCTGAACCGTTCGCCCCATCGAGTTGTTCACGAACCATGAGCGGCTCTTTTGGCTAGCACAACATGTAAGAGGTATATAAATCATACCATAGTAATCTTCGCGGTAGTTTCTAGAGCAATGACGACAACAGGGGGAGCAAACCGCACGAATGAGCCGTGTGCAAGCCCAACGCTAGACCACCTGGGCACTGTCGCCGGAGTGAGAAAACGTCTCGTCTCATCCCTCCGGCAGCCGCGGCTGGCGGTCATGCACGGTGATGTCAATATAATCACTGGGCGCGTTCTGGTAGTCCAGGTCGACGCCCAGATAACGCTCCGTGACCTCGATGCTGCTGTGGCCCAGGTTCAAGCTTATCTGTTCAATCGCCGCACCGCCTTTGTGGGCCAGCTTGGCATACGTGCGGCGCAGGTCATGTGGCGCAATGTGCTCCAGCCCTAGCCCACCAGCGTATTCCTCCACCACACGCCAGACGGCCTGGGAAGAGATACCTGGCGTGTCCAGGATGTGGTCTCCTTTGCGAAACCCCCGCCAGAGCGGACCGCCGGTGATACCCGCCGCCTCACACCAATCATCGACCAGCAGCTTGACCACCGGTTTCACCGGCACGGTGCGCACCTTGCCGCGTTTGCCCACCAGGTCCACGATCACCCAACGCCCATCGCGCATCTGGAAGTGGTCCACCGTCAGGCTGGCGGCTTCCTGGCGGCGCAGACCGGCCAGCAGCAGCACGGCCAGAATGGCGCGGTCGCGCAGGCCCTTTTTGGTGCTGGGATCGGGCGCGTTAATCAGTGCCTGTGCCTGCTCACGCGTCAGCCAGTTGCCGGCGCGCACGCCTTCCGTTTTGGCCCCCTTGACCGCTTTGATCCCGTTGGCGTGCAGCGGGTCGATCAAATCATTGTCAGCCGCCTCACTCACCAGTTTGCGGATGGCGGACAGTTTGACGTTGATCGTGCTCCCCGCCAGGCCGCGCGCTTGCAGCTCGCCCTTATACTGCTGCACCGTGGCTTTGATCAACGGCGGGCGGCCCTGCTGGTCGTGCCACTCCAAAAACTCACGCAGCGCTGCCGCGTAGTTCCGTTTGCTGTGCGGGCTGTCCACGGCATCGACGACCAGCGTAATCAGGCGGTCATAGGCGCTGCTGGCCGCCAGCGTGTGTTCTGGGTCATCGGGCACGAGCCAACTGGACGGATGGTGGGGCATGTTGGTCATTCCTCTGCTGGTCTACGGACTGGTTTCGTGCCAGAACGGTTCTGAGATTTCGCTGCCTTATAGCGTTCGACAAG
>DAOUEM010000590.1:0-2982 GCA_034430555.1 Anaerolineae bacterium
ATGGGCCGAAGGTTGTCACAATGGCAAGCAGTTGTGGCGCGAGATTTGCGCGCAAGGCTACGCCGGCAGCTATATGAGTGTGCGTCGCGCACTGAAGAAATTCCGCAGCGATGATGGACGTCGTCAGAAGCTTCTGCCACCCCCACCGCCTCGCCTGTCACCTCGTCAAGCCATGTGGCTGCTCGTGCAACCATGGGAAGCCCTGACCAATGAGGGACAAGCTCAACTGGCCGCTTTGGGTGAATGCTGCCCAGCGGCCGCTACTGCCTATCCGTTGGCTCAACGTTTTGTCCAGATGGTCACTCACCGCCAGGCACAAGCGCTCAGTTCATGGCTGGTGGATGCTCGGGCCAGCGGCGTTCCTCAACTCCGTAACTTTGCCAAAGGCTTGCTGCGGGATTATGACGCTGTACAAGCGGCGCTCAGCCTGCCCTGGAGTAATGGACAGACTGAAGGCCAGGTCACTCGGCTGAAGTGTATCAAGCGCCAGCTATATGGTCGGGCAAATTTTGACCTGCTGCGCCTGCGTGTGCTTCGTCCACCCTGATATTACTGCACCAAACCTGCGGATGAGCCACTTTGGCTGGCGCTGCTTGGTACATTATCGCCCGGCTAGTGACACCATTCGGCGCATCTTGCGAAGACTTGGCATACCCCCGTCACCTGAGCGAACGCCTTCACCGAGTTGGCGTCATCTGATGAGCCACTACAAGATGCAGATCCTGGCGTGCGATTTCTTCACGATCGAAACCCTGTTCCTGCAAACGTTGTATGTGTTCTTCTTCATCGAAGTGGGGAGTAGACGAGTCCATTTCACCGGATGCACAGCCCATCCCAATGGAGCATGGGTAGCCCAGCAGGGAAGGCAAATGGTATGGGAGTTGGAAGAACGCGAGAGGCCGATTCGATTTCTCATCCACGACAATGACAGCAAGTTCACGCAGGCGTTTGACACTGTGTTCGTTTCAGAACGTGTCAAGGTCATCCACACGCCCTATCGAGTGCCAAATGCGAATGCCTATGCCGAGCGCTGGGTGCGGACGGTGCGGGAAGAGTGCCTGGACAAGATTCTCATCCTCAATGAAGGACATCTGCGTCGTGTGATGCGCGAGTATGTCGCGTACTACAACACCGCTCGTCCGCATCAAGGACTCGAGCAACAGATTCACATAGCGAGCAAAGCCCCCGTATCCGGAGGGCCGATTAGATGTCGAAATGTGCTGGGAGGCATCATTCACGATTACTATCGCGAGGCCGCGTAGCCTTGAATCCCGCCTGGATGGGGTTTTGTGGGGGTACGGGAGTTTTTCGCACCCACAGGTTTGCATCATGACTATCAATGGGCAGCATAGGGGAGAAGGCTGCCCGGATGACTTAAGAAGCCATCACAGTCAAGTGAAATAGTCAAGACTGTGCTCCAGCCGCAGTTTTATCGACGTGTTCCGAATACAAGTAGCACTTTACCGTTTGTTGCTCAACTAGCACATCCGGAGGGTCAGCCTTGCAGCAGATGTCCATCACTTGGGGGCAGCGGCCCGCAAACTTGCATCCGATTCTCCCGTGCTCATTGACTTCGGTTGTTCCAAGTGCGATATGTTTTGCCCAAGACTCGCGTTCCTTGGGGGCGGGCTTGGGAACCGATTCCCTCAGCAGTTGCGTATACGGATGGACAGGCCGTTGCAGGACATCCTCAACCGGCCCCGATTCAACAATATATCCACGCAGCATGATTCCAATCCGGTCACTGATGTAGTAAGCAGTCGCCAGATCATGCGTGATGTAAATGACACTCACTTTTTGTTCGTCTCGCAGCTTTTGGAACAGATTCACGATCTCCATGCGCAGCGATGCATCGACCATCGAGACGGGCTCGTCGGCGAGGATCAGCTTGGGCTTTGAGATCAGCGCCCGCGCCACCGACACGCGTTGGATCTGACCACCGGAGAGTTCATGCGGATAGCGCTGCCTCACTTCATCCAGCGACAACCCCACATTGTGGAGAGCATTATCCACAACCTCGGCCGCATCCCGACGGCTTGACGCCATCCCAAAGTTCATCGCCGTGTCGAACAGGTACGCCTCTACCCGCCGCAATGGGTTGAAGGTCTCGAACGGGTTCTGGAAAACCGGTTGGACTTTCTTCATAAACTCCTTGAGATCGGATCGTTTACGGATGCTTGACAGATCTCGGTCTTCAAACAGCACTTTGCCCCGTGTTGGTTTAAGGTCGCGAAGCAGCAAGCGAGAGAGCGTGGTTTTACCGCTGCCGCTTTCACCGGCGAGGGTCAATATCTCTGGCTTATCATTCTCCAGGGAGAAAGAAATGTCATTAACTGCCGTGAGAAGTGTGCCTCCCAGCAATCCACCAATATGAAATTCGACCGTCACATGCTGGACGTCCAGCAGTATTCCGTTTGCGCTCACAGAGAGCCCTCCTCGACCAGGTGGCAGGCTACGCGATGACGTTCTCTAACTAAGGCCAAATCAGGTATCTCGGTCCGGCACTCATCCATCACATAAGGGCAGCGGGGGTGGAACCGGCAGCCGCTCGGAGGGTCGGCAAGGTTTGGCGGTGTACCTTTCAGGCTCGCTTTAGTCGATCTTTCGCCGATCATCGGCAGCGAGCTGATCAGGTGCTGGGTGTATGGGTGGAGCGGCGCATTGAAGATACTCTCAGTTGGCGCTTCTTCGGCAATCCGGCCCGCGTACATGATCATCACCCGATCAGCCACGTTAGCGTGCACAGCCATATCATGGGTTACCAGGAGAACCGTATTGGCGCTCATGGCCTGGATTTCCTTGATCATTTGCAGGACACCACGCTGCACGACGACATCCAGGGCAGTGGTGGGCTCGTCCGCAATAATCATGGCGGGCTGGAACACGGTCGCCAGGGCGATTGCCACCCGCTGGCGCATGCCACCAGAAAGCTGGTGCGGATACGCGTTGAGCACATCGGTCGGGAGTCCCAGTTGGTTGATA
>DAOUEM010000591.1:0-18953 GCA_034430555.1 Anaerolineae bacterium
ATGAGGTGAATGCGCTGGCCTTCAGTCCCGAAGGAGATTGGTTGGCCTCCGGCGGTGGGATGAGTGATAAGACCATTCGTGTGTGGGATGCGAGCGGCGACTCCCCCTCCTGGGAGCTGCTGCACGTGCTGGATGGACACGAAGATGGCATTCTCAGTCTGGCCTTCAGCCCGGTGGAAGCCCTGCTGCTTGTCCTCGATTGGGACGATATGCTGGGCTTCTGGAATCCGGGCACCGGTGAGGAGCTGGCGATGGTACAGATCGAGGACATCCGTCCGTTGAGTATTGGCCTTAACCCTGATGCGACGTCGATTGTGTTCGGCCATACAGAGGGTGCCCGTCTCAATGACGTGGAATCCTTTCCAGACGGCACGACCGCACCGCCGGGTTATGTCAGCGCCGGGGGGCGGTGGGCGGTGTTCAACCCGGCAGGGGACGTCATCGCCCTGCAAAGCGTCGATGACCTGTTGATGGTGGCCGGCCTTGAGAATAGCGATTGGTGGGCGACACTGGGCGGCAGGATGGTTGAGGCCGCCTTCAGCCCGGATGGCACGCTGTTGGCCGCGGCCATGAGCGACGGCACGGTGCGTATCTTTGCGGTGGTGGAGTAGAGGTACCCTGATGCGGTTCTGTCGGTGGGGGCGTTGCACCGCAATGCCCCTACTCCATTCCGCAGGTCGCCACAAATCTAAACTGCACCCTGGTCTGCTCGTCTGTTGGCAGCCGGGCCGATCCCCCGCTACACTAGGACGCCGTGGCACGGACCGCCGTGCCTGGGACCGGACCGCACCCTGTGAGAAGACGCGCCCATGACTCAGTACGACCGCCCGATCGCCGACTCGCTCGGCCTCAAGCCGCAGCAGGTCGCGGCCACCATCCAACTGCTGGACGCGGGCAACACCCAGCCCTTCATCGCCCGCTACCGCAAGGAAAAAACCGGCGGCCTGACCGACGAGACCATCCGTCAGTTGGCCGACCTGCTGGTCCGCCTGCGCAAGCTGGACGAGCGCCGCGCCGCCATCGTCAAGTCCATCGAGGAGCAGGGCCGGATGACGCCCGACCTGCGCGCCCAGATCGACGCGGCGGAGACGCTGGCCGCGCTGGAGGACCTCTACCAGCCCTACAAACCCAAACGCCGCACCCGGGCCAGCATCGCCCGTGACAAGGGCCTGGGGCCGCTGGCCGACCTGATCCTGACGCAGGACCGAGCGGTCGGCTCCGCGGAAGAAGCCGCTGCCGATTACCTGGGCGAAGACGTGCCCGACGTCGAAGCGGCGCTGGCCGGCGCCCGTGATATCGTGGCGGAGACCATCGCCGACAGCGCCCCGGTGCGCGGCGAGGTCCGGGCCAAGGCCGTACAGTTCGGGCGCGTGCAGGCGGGCCAGGTCGACGGGGCAGACGATCCCAGGGGCGTCTACCAGAACTACTACGCCTTCGACTTCCGGGTAAACCGCCTGCGCCCCCACCAGGTGCTGGCGATCAACCGGGGGGAAGCGGAGGGCATCCTGCGCGTCAGTGTGGGCATCGAAGAACGGGACTGGCAGGGGGCGATCCGGGGCGCGTTCCGCCCGGACCGGCGCTCGCCCTTCGCCGCGCACCTGGAAGCCGCCGCCGAAGACGCCGCCAAGCGCCTGCTGTTGCCCGCCATCGAGCGCGACGTGCGTCGTTTATTGACGGAAGAAGCCGCCGAACACGCCATCGACGTCTTTGCCACCAACCTGGGCCACCTGCTGTTACAGCCCCCGCTGGCCGATCACGTGGTGATGGGCATCGACCCGGCTTACCGCACCGGCTGCAAAGTGGCCGTGGTCGATGGGACCGGCAAGGTGCTCGCCACCACGGCCATTTTCCCGCATAAACCGCAAAGCCGTCGTAACGAAGCGCTGGACACGCTGCACCGCCTGGTCGAGGGGCACGGCGTCACGTTGATCGCCATCGGCAACGGCACCGCCTCCCGCGAGACCGAAGTCCTGGTGGCGGAGCTGACGCGGGACATGGCCGCGGCCCATTATTTGATGGTCAACGAGGCCGGGGCCAGCGTCTACAGCGCCAGCGAACTGGCCCGCGCCGAACTGCCCGACCTCGACGTGACGCTGCGCGGAGCGGTGTCCATCGCCCGTCGCGCCCAGGACCCCCTGGCCGAACTGGTCAAGATCGACCCCGGCTCGATTGGCGTGGGCCTCTACCAGCACGACGTCAACCAGAAGCAGTTGGCCGCCGCCCTGGACAGCGTAATCGAGACGGTCGTCAATCGCGTCGGGGTGGACGTGAACACGGCGTCGCCGGCGCTGCTGCGCTACGTGGCCGGCATCGGCCCCAAACTGGCGGCCAGCATCGTCGCCCACCGGGACGAACACGGGCCGTTCCGCAGCCGCAAAGCGATCCAGGCGGTGGCCGGGCTGGGCCCCAAAGCCTTCGAGCAGGCGGCGGGCTTCTTGCGCGTGCGGGAGGGCGACAATCCGCTCGATGCCAGCGCCATCCACCCGGAGAGCTACCGGACCGCGGTGGAAGTGCTGACGCGGGCCGGGGTCGATGCCCACACGCCGCCCGCCGAGCGCGAAGCCGTGCTGGAAGCGCTGCGCCGGTCGACGACGCTGCCCGTCCTGGCGGAGGCGCTGGGGGCCGGCGAAATGACGCTGGCCGACATCTTCGAGCAGCTGGTCCGGCCAGGGCGGGACCCCCGCGCCGACCTGCCCGCGCCCATCCTGCGCAGCGACGTGATGACGATGGAAGAGCTGCAAACCGGCATGACTCTCAAGGGCACGGTGCGCAACGTGGTCGACTTTGGGGCGTTCGTGGATATCGGCGTCAAGCAGGACGGTCTGCTGCACGTCAGCCAGGTGCCGCGCGACGTGCTGCTGGGCGTGGGCGACGTGATCGAGGTGGAAATCCTCAGCGTGGAGATCGAGCGGGGCCGCATCGGGCTGGGCTGGGTCGAGGAACGTTAGGCGGGGGCCTGTTTAGTTGGGTAACGTCGGCCAAAGCAGATTACCACTATAGGTGAGCCGTGGTAGGGACGACCGGCCGTCCTGGTACATCTTGGAAAAGCCCGCCGAAGCGGGCTTTTTGCTGTTCAGCCTGTTGGCTTTAGCCCCAGGCGGTCGCCATCACCCGCCATGCCTGGCAGGTATTCTCCATCATTTCTCCACGATCCGGCGAGCTTCCCCGCCGCGGGAAATCCTCATGAATCTCTCATCCACCCGAACCTATAATTTTCTACACAAATCTCCAGTTATCTCCTATGACGAAACCCTGACTGGCCAGCGGCCACCTTGGCCGGTCCGGGCGGCCGGCGCTATACTGGCCGCAACCTCTGTGAATTATTTAACAAGGCGGTGCTCCCGTGGCGAAACACATCAAACTCGTGGGGATCGTGGCGCTGGGCGTCGTGGTGCTGATCGCCGCGCTCGTCATCGTCCTCAATCAACCGGATACAGTGGTCGTCACGCCCGTGGTCCAGACCACCGCCACGTCGGAAACCACCCAGACTACCAGCTCCACGACCCTGCGTGAACTGATGATCCGCCTCGCCGACGACGATCCGTACTACGGGCCGGAGGATGCACCGGTGATCATGGTCGAGTTCTCGGATTACCTGTGCCCGTGGTGCGGCACCTTCTACTTCGATACCCTGCCCCAACTGCTGGAGGCATACCCCACCGAGCTGTGCTACGTCCACCGCGATTACCCCGTGCTGGGCCGGGGCGATCCCGACGCCCCGGAGCGCGCCGCCCTCGCGGCCGGATGCGCGCTGGAACAGGGCTTCTTCTGGGAGATGCACAGCGCGCTGTTCGAGCCGTACCGGGACATGGACATGAGCCAGCACATGCGCGGCGGCCCGGGCGGCGGGATGCCCGATCACTCCGAGCGCGACGCGATGTCGCAGCCGTACACAGCCGACGCCCTGCGCGAAACCGCCGAGTCGATCGGGCTGGACATGGACGCCTATGACGCCTGCGTCGCCGATCTGACCCCGGCGGCGGAGATCGTGCACGACCTCCAGGACGGCATGCAATTGGAGATCAGCAGCGTGCCGACCTACATCATCAACGGGGTGATGGTCCAGGGCGCGCAAAGCCTCGAAGTGTTCTCGCAGGTGATTGACGAGGCCCTGGCCGATTCGATGGCGGGGTAGAGCCGCGCAGCGATCAAAGCTCCGGGGGCACGATGTCGAAGGCGGCGGCCACGGTCGAGCGGTTGCCGTTGGCCGCGACCTGCACCGGCAGGGAGAGCACCGCCATCTCCACCAGGCACATCCCGTCGTCGTCGCTGCAATAGCGGATGTTGAGGCGGGCCACCACGTCGGCCTCGCCCACCGCGAAGGTCACGGGCAGGCTGACCGGGTCGGCCGGGTCGGTCAGGTAGGTCTCCGTCTCGCCCGCGGCCTGGACGGCCGTGCCGTCGACTTCCCACGTCACCCAGGATTCCGTGCGCTCGTTCAGGTGGTAGCCTTCCGGCAGGCTGAGGGTCAGCTCCAGCGTGCCCTCTCCGGCGCGGACGGCATCCGCCGGGCCGCAGCCCGCCAGCCCGACGGCCAGCGCCGCCAGCAAAATCAAGCCCAACGTCCATCGGTTCATGAGTCGAACGCCTCGATCGGGCCGCCCCGAAGCGAATCCCCAGGGCCAGCCAATAACGGGTACAATGTCCTCTGCGACCCATCATATCCCAGGCGGACGCCCTGTCAATGTGACCCATGTGGGTAGCCGCGCCCGCCCCACGCCAGACCAGGACGCCCAGCCCCTGTCCTCCACGCCCTATCGTTGCCCGGTCTGCGGAGCCGTCCACCCGGACGGCGCGACCTGCGAGGACGTCTTCAACGCCCTGCTGGCCCTGGCGTTCAGCGATCCGGTCGCCGGCGCGGCCCATCATCTGACCGTGATGTGTTATATGCTGCAGCACGATGGCTGTCGTCAGGCGGCTACCCGCCGGTGAGCAGGGTGGTGAGCGGCTCGTTCAGGAAGAACACGGCGGCCAGAATGGCGAGGTCGATGGCGACGCCGTACTTCAGCCAGCTATCCCAGAACACGACAAACGTCGCCAGCGAGACGACCGTAGCGGCGAAAACCAGGGCCTGCCACCAATCCACCGGCAGGATGATCCCCAGCCAGGACAGGCCGGCAGCCACGTAAATCCCGGTGATGACGAAGTTGACGATGATGAGCAGCCGTTTGACCGTGGGCGCGCCCAGGCCGTCCAGCAGCCAGGAGCCGGTCCAGAAGGCGCCGACCGGCGACCCTTCTTCCTCCGGTGATGGCAGGAAAGCCATCAGGGTATGGACGCCCCCATGCGCGAAAAGAAACAACCCGAGGACAATTCGTAGAAGTGCGCTCATAATCCCCCCCTATGACGATACGGCCTGAGTGTACCGTATCCGTCGCGGGCTGCTACTCTGCGGATGGTGAGGTCGGGGAGGGGCGTTTAGCAGTGGGATTGAACCTTGGCGGATCGCAGGGCGTGAAGGGCGGGTGGCCGATTCAGCCGCGCGCTTCCACCACGCGGCGCTCGGCGGTACACCTGCCGGGTCGATGGATCGTCAATGGGGAGGAAAACGATACTTATCCGGGGGAAGTCAGGGGGGCGGGCCGGCCCCTAGCCGCGGACTTCGACGACGCGGCCCTCGGCGAACCAGATGTACTGCACCGCGCCATCCGGGAAGTGGTAAATCCAGCGTTCGACGGGCGCGCCGCCCGGCCCGGTGCGGCGGTTGTCGATGGCGCTGGGGCCGCCCCAGGCCAGCAGCACCATTTCCTGGTTCATGCCCGCGTCGATGCGCCCCCGCAGCACGTGATCGTAAGCCGACGATGACCAGCCTTTCTCCTCGGCGATGGCGGCCAGCTGCGTCTGGCGCTCGGCGGCATACTGATGGGACAGCGTGCCCAGGGCAGGCGCGTCCGCCCAGGACGGCACCCGTCCGCGCCGCCAGCGGTAAACGGCCAGCGCCCCGCCGATCCCGATCGCCGCGGCTATCACCACAACAAATTCCATATGACCTCTTATCTGGAAGCCCGGTGCCTGACCGGTTCCGGCCTTGCTGCCCCAGTATAAAGCAAGCCGCGCCAGCCGGTAAGTAGGACTTTTGTCGGGCGCGGCCGCAAGCTGCGCCGCGGCTGCAAGCTGCGCCGTGGCCTGTGGATTAGCGGTGGGTAAAGCTGTGGACGGTCCTGTGGATCGCTGCGGATAACTCATCCTTGCTTGTGGATTACTGTGGCCATTATTCGGGCCGGTGGGACCTCGGTCGGGCGCTGTGGATAACCGTCGAATAAAGCTGTGGACGGCCCTGTGGATCGCTGCGGATAACCCGCCGGGTCTTGTGGATAAGCCTGGGGATAACCAGGGGCGGCAGCGGCTGGGCGTTGGCGCGCTTTGGCGGCATAATGGCCCTGGGTGAGACGGGTGAACAAACGCCCGTCGGTTTAACCGGGAAGGGGGACCCATGACCGTGTCCCATTTTATCTACCTGGTGGTGGCCTTTTTCGCCGTGTACGTGCAAACCAAGAGTTATGCGCTCAACGCGGCGCTGACCGATACCCCGGACGCTCACCCGGCGCTGGTGGTCGAATACGGGCGGCTGCTGCGCGTGCGCCGCTGGCTGAGTCCCTTCATCGCCGGGCTGACGGCTCTCCTGGTGATGGTGGGCGCGTTCGTCCAAGGCGATTTGTCGACTGGCGACACATCGCCCGGCGACGCGTCGACCTTTCTCGGCCTGCTGCTGACGGCGGTGTGGGTGATGGCCGCCGCCGGCGACATCTTCATCGAAGGCTCCTACTCCACCACCGACGAAACGGTCAAGGGGCGCTACTACATCGTCGGCATGGCGCTGTTCATCCTGTTTACGCTGGGGCTGGGCCTCGGCCTGAGCGCCAACGCCCTGGCGAACCTGGATGTGCCCGGCGGACAGGCGCTGGCGGCGGCGGTCGTTTCGGTGGTGATGGGCGTGATCGCCTACCGCACGCTGGACGTCACCGCGGAGACGCGGGTCATCATGCGGGTGTATGCCGTGTCGGTCACGGTTTTGCTGTGCGGCGGGCTGCTCTCGGCGTTGGGGGGCAGCGTGCACCTGGCCTACATCGGCATCGCCTACTTCTTCTCGGACTGGTGCGTGGGCCTGCGCGACTTCGGCAAAAACGTGCCGCCGCTGCTCAAGGAACACATCCTGATCGTGATTCTGATCCTGTATTACACTGTCATGCTGACTTCGATCGACTTCGTGCTCTAGGAGCCGCCGGCGGCTGTTTCCACTGCCGCTTCCGGCGTGGCCGTCTTGCCGAACATGATCCACAGCATCCACAGCGCGCCCGGCACCAGGATCAGGCCGGCCATCCACCACTGAATGGCGTTCAGGCTCAGGCCGGCATCGAGCGCCCAGCCGCCTGCCGCCGCGCCGAGGGCGTTCAGCAAAGTGAAGATGGCGAACTCGGTGGAGAAGACGCGCCCGCGCACGTGGTCCGGGACCAGTTGTAGCAGGAGCTGCGTGGCGAACACCCAGCCGATCCCGCCGCCGGCTCCGCGTAGAATGGTACCGACCAGCGTCAGCGGGAAGCTGTTCAGCGGGGCCATCAGCACCATGCCAACCGCGGTGAGGGCATACGAGACGGCGAGGGCGTAGCGCTGCGGGCGGTCGCGGTCGCCGGTGAAGTAGCGGGCCACGATCGGGCCGATGCCGGTGCCGATGCCGACCACGGCGTACATCAAGCCCAGGCCGGTGCCGCCGCCCTCCCCGATCACGAACACCTCCTCGGTGATCTTGACCTGGATCACCTGGAAGCCGCCGGAGATGATCAGCGCGGCAGCTCCCTTGTGCAGGGCGATCACCAGGATGTCGGCGTGCTGGCGCAGGTAGCGCAGGCCGTCCACGTACTGGCGCAGGCCCGCCCTGATGCTGCTGTCCGATCCTTCAAGCGCTGGTTGGTGTGTGCAACGCACCTGGGCGATCAGGAGGGCCGAGCCGACGAAGGTCAGCGCGTCCAGCACGAAGGAGGGGTACGCGCCGAACTGCCCGGCGGCCAGCCCGCCCAGCGCCGCGCCGACGCCCAGCATCATCGACCAGGTGGCGGAGCTGAGGGCATTGGCCGCGCCCAGCTCGCGGCGCTCGACGATATCCGGCAGGATGGCGTTGCGCGCCGGGAAAAAGAAGCCGCTGATGCCGAGCTGCAAGGCCGTCAGCGTGTACAGCAGCCAGATGTGGGCCGGGTCGCGCACCAGCAGGAAGCCCATCACCACCACGGCGCGCGCCACGTCCGCCGCGATGAGCAGATGCTTGCGGTTGTAGCGATCGGCAAAAACGCCGGCCACCGGGCTGACGAAAAACGGGGCCAGGAAGCGCACGATGAACAGCCCACCCACCGCCAGCCCGGAATCGGTCAGCGCGCCGATCAGGGCCGCCGAGGCGATCAGGTTGAACCAGTCGCCCAGCAGGCTGACGATCTGCCCCAACCACAGGTAGCGGAAGTTGCGGTTATCCCGGACCAGGGCCACGTAGCCGGTCAGGCCCTTGCTGGCAGTGGTGGGGGAAACGCTCAAGAGACGGTCCTTTGGTGCCGGATGGGCGGAATCGTGCGGGTAATGGTAACCCGTTATCGCGGCGCGGTAAAGGCGCCGGCCACGGGCAACCGCGTGATGAAGGGCAGCGCCAGCAGCGCCACCACGGCGCTGAAGGTGAAGGCCGTCCGCATCCCGAATTGATCGGCCACTGTGCCCAGGATCAGCACCACCACTGAGCGGATGACAAAGTTCAGCGCCATGTAGGAGCCGTTGGCCAGGGCCCGGTTCTCCGGGTAGCTTTCCTGCACCATCGCCATGACCACCGGCGTCATCGAGAGGGCGGAGAAGCCCAGCAGCAGCAGGACCGGCAGGCGGGCCGCGCCGCTGACCGCCAGGAAGACAAACATCAGCAGCGTGGTGCTGCTCATGGAGGCGAACAGCAGCCGCCGCCGCCCGAAGCGATCGCTGAGCGAACCGCCCAGCAGCGCGCCGGCCACGCCCGCCGCCTCCAGCACGGCGAGCGCCATCCCGGCGGCCTCGAACGCCACGCCTTCCCCCGTGAGGAAGGTAGGCAGGTAGGTCGTCAGGCTGGCCAGCAGGAACATGCGCATAGTGATGAAGCCCATCAAGGGCAGCAGCAGCGGCCCCATGCCGCGCAGCGCGGTCAGCAGGGAGGCGCGCTCGCCCTGCGCCTGGGCGGTGAAAGCGCTGTCCGGCAGCCGGTTGAGGCGCAGGTAGAGCAGGCCGGAGGTCAGCAGGCCGAAGATCATCAGGGCGTAGGTGTTTTGCAGGCCTACCAGGCCGACCGCGCCCACGATCACCAGCGGGCCAATGGTGCGCCCCAATTCCCCGCCGACCATCCACAGGCTCATACCGCGTCCCAGGTAGCGACCCGACTGGCTGCCGATGGCGACCGGGCCGATGGCGTGCAGCCCCGCCGAGCTAAACCCGGCCAGCGTCAGAAACAGGGCCAGCACCAGGTAACCGGGCGCGATGCCGAGCAGGCTCATCATCATAGCGGAAGCGCCGGGGGCCAGGATGACCAGCCAGCGCAGGTTGACGCGGTCCGCCAGGTGGCCGATCAGCGGCTGGAACAGCGAGGGGAGCTGGGTGAAGATGGTCAGCGCGCCGGCCAGCATCTTGGTGAGGGAAAGGCTGTCGATGAAGAGCGGCAGCAGCGGGGCCAGGAAGGCCGTGTAGGTATCGTGGACGGCGTGGCCCAGGCTGATGGTGGCCACGCCGCCCAGGTGGAAGCGCCCGGCTTCGGCTTCGGGGGTTGGGGGGCGGGTGGTGTCCTGGGCGATGGCGGTAGGCATGTGGGAGTCCTTGGGTGAAAAAGGGCCTGCGACGCGACGACTATAAACCATCCGGCGTGGTTTTGCCCCCGATCAATGACCGTTTCCCGCCGGACGATCGTCGCCGGTGGGGTATAATCCGCGCGGAAGTCGTTTGCGCTGTCGAAAACGGGAAGGGCGATCATGTTCATCAGGTCACGCGGCAGAATACCGGTGCTGTTGGTGATGTTGTTGGTCCTGCTGGCGGTGGGTCTGCCATCGGTCACCAGGCCGACTCACGCCCAGGGCGATCCGCCGGAACGCGACTACTGGCCCACCGACGAATGGCGCACTGCCGCGCCGGAATCGTTGGGCATGGACGGCGACCTGCTCGAAGCCGCTCACCAGCGCCTGCTGGAAGGCGACAACAACGTGGACAGCCTGATCGTGGTGCGGGGCGGGACCATCGTGGCCGAGCACTACTACCGCGGCTACAGCGGCACGCGCCCCCACGAAGTCGCCTCCGTCACCAAAAACGTGACCTCCGCCCTGGTCGGCATCGCCATCGAGCAGGGGCTGATCGACGGCGTGGAGTCCACGCTGGACGGGCTGTTTCCGGAGTACATCCAGCCGGCCATCAACCCGCGCGCCGGCCATATCCGCGTGGCGGACCTGCTCACCATGCGGTCCGGCCTGCTGTGGAACAGCGAAGGCAGCAGCGCCGATTACTTCTGGGAGAGCGCCAACTGGGTGCGGGCCGCGCTGGCCCTGCCGGTGATCGCCGAGCCGGGGGCAACCTGGGTGTACAATTCCGCCGGGTCGCATTTGCTGGCGGCGATGGTCGCCCGCCAGGCGGACCGCGCTCTGGACGATTACGCCGACGAGTTCCTCTTTGGGCCGCTGGGCATCACCCGCTACACCTGGGAGACCGATCCGCAGGGCTATCACGTCGGCGGCACCGGCCTGGCCTTGACTCCGCGCGACATGGCGAAGTTCGGCTACCTGTACCTCAACGACGGCTATTGGGACGGGCAGCAGGTCGTGCCGGCGGAGTGGGTGGCCGAGTCCACGGCGCAGCAGGTTTACATGGAATCGGGCGGGCGGGCGCTGCGCTACGGTTATCAATGGTGGCTGCCCGGCGTGGGCGGGGAGGGTGCATTCGCGGCCATCGGCGCGCAGGGTCAGTTGATTCACGTCAGCCCGGCCTATGACCTGGTGGTGGTGCTCACCGGGGACTTCGAGGGCGCGGTCGGGGCGACGCCGGACCTGCTGGGCGATTACATCATCCCGGCGGTGCTGGCCGGAGCCGGCTAAATGTGCAGTTGTGGCGGCGGTTCCTCAACCGGGCGAAACACTATTTCGCCCCTACCTGTTTTCCTTAATTAGGGTATACGCACCGATCCGGTTGGGCTTGCTCCCGGCGCGGCATACAGTATAATCCGCCTGTTTGCCGCTTCGACCGTTTTGATTGAGAGTGACTCATGCCTTTTCATATCGGCGTTTTCGGCAACGGCACGGTGTACCTCACCCCGCCCGCCGACGTCCCCAACGGCACGCGCGCCTACGTCTACATCCTGGCGGAAGGCGAAGACCCCGTTTCCTTCTACCGCCGGCTGGTGCTGATCGAGCCGGAGGACGCCCGCCTCTACAACCAGTTGGGCCTGGCCCAGGTGGAGGCCGATCGACTGGCCGACGCCGAAGCCAGCCTCAACCGCGCCATCCAGCTGGACTTCGGCTTCGCGGATGCGCACCTCAACCTGGGCCGCTGCTACGAGCGCCAGCGGCAGATGGACTCGGCCCTGCACGCCTACCAGGCCGCCGCCGACCTGGCCCCTGACGAGGCGACCATGCACCGCCACCTGATCGCGCTGCTGGTCGCCCTGGAACGGACCGACGAAGCCTTCGCCGCCATCGAAGCGGGGCTGGCGGGCACCTTCCGCCTGCGTGAATGGCTGGAGACGGACGAGTCGCTGGCCCCGCTGCGGTCGGATGCGCGTTGGGACGCGGCCCTGGCTGCGTCTCCTGGCTGACGCCATCATATATCGACGTTCATCTATAGACGATAGATCGAGAGACGCCCGGTGATCAAGGGTCGAGGCGAGGCGAGGAAAAACCTATGTTTCTCGAACCATGCTGCCGCGTGTTTTTGTAGGGTCGAGGCGGTGCCTCGACCGGGTTACGCCCCACCGTGGGCGACGTACCACCGCGGACGCCGCGCCGCGTCGCCCCTACTTATATCGCCCATTGAGTGACACGACTTCGGTTGTTGCTGGCAGCACCGGCGGCCACAATCCTGCCCTCAATCCTCTGGCGGGGCGAGGGTGCGCCGCACCACCGGCGAGGACAGCACCAGCGAGGTGGCCGTCTGCCCGTACGGCTCGAAGCGGCTGATCAGGGCTTCCAGGTGGCCGACCGAGGCCGTCGCGACCTGCAGCACGTAGGAATCGTGCCCGGTGATGCGGTGGCACTCCATCACCTCCGGGCTTTCCAGCGCCAGCCGGGCGACGTGATCGCCCCGGTCGCCAGGGTTGCTGATGCGCAGGATGGCCTTGATCGGCAGCCCGACTCCCTCCACGTTGATGGCGGCGTGGTAGCCGGTGATGATGCCGGTGTCTTCCAGCTTGCGGACGCGCTCCGTCACCGCCGGGGAAGACAGACCGACGCGCCGCCCCAGCTCCGCGAAGGAGATGCGGGCGTCCTCTTGCAGGATGCGCAGAATCTGCCAGCTCACCTCGTCCAGCAGGCGATCGTCCATTTCGATTTTAAGGTGTTTCATGTAAATTACCTTGTTTTTCCTGATTAAATAGACGAAATGGCTTAATTAACCTATGGAGATCGGGCAATTATTGATCTATTGTAAGGTTAAGGCAGGCGGCTGGCAAGGGCAATCCCCAGCGGAGTCGCGGCCCGGTGGATCGATGAACTGAATTTACTGGATGTTGGATTGAACTGGCCGATGGTATCACCACAGCACACAAGGAAGATGGTAAACGATGATCAACATGGAGTATGTGAAGACTTACCGCGATGAGTGGCTGCGCGCCTACGAGCGTCTCTCCCGCGAACGGCAGGCGCTGCATGCCCGGCAGATGCCGGTTTTGATCCGGGTGAAGGGCCTGCTGCGGCGGTCGCGTCTGGCGGACCACCAGTAGACGCCGCCAGTAGACGCCGCCAGTGAACGCCGGCGACTTCCCGGTGTTCCTGCCCGGCGAAGCGGAAGCCGTTGAAGCCCCGGCGGTGGAAGAAGCGCCAGCCGAAGGTGAGGTTTCCGAGTAAGGTTTCGGATGGGCCGGCTTTGCTGCCGGATGACGATAAACAACCAGCGCTCCGGTCATGCACCGGGGCGCTGGTTTATCTGCCTGGAGGGCGGTGGTGCGCCGTGTTCGAGCCGGGCGTCCGCTAAAGTACCAGATCACCCTTGAACCAGCGTATCAAAAAGTCTTTAAGTGACATCGCAATTACAGGACGACTATCCTCAATGGGATACCAGACAATGATGTTTTTATCTCGCACCGTTCCCGATGCAGTTATGGGAAAAGCAAACTGGATGCCATCTACGCCTGGACTGGCAAAAAAAAGCAGGCTTTCGAAACTCATATACATCTCGGCGAGTTGGGAATCATCACGTAGTCCCTGGTTGCGGTAGCCGATCTCACCAGCAGACCACACCTCATAATATTGTGTATCGGTGTTGTAGATACCATTGGTCTCTTCAAGGAGGGTTCGCAAGCTAGATGGGAGTCGTAGATTTAACGCCTGTTCCACGTCAGCCAATTCTGAGGATGTGGCGGGTGGTTGGAACTGACAGCTTGCTGTAACCTCCCGAATGATTTCTATCCACATGGGGGCTCTCACTGGCGCAGGGGCGCTCAGGACTCCAGCCAGCGCTGGATGTCCGCCAGGTGTTCCGCGTAGTGGTCGAAGGTGTTGTAGACGATCACCCGGCGCGGCATCACCGGACTCGGCCACAGGCCCCACCAGGGATCGGCCTCGTCGTCGGGCACGGCGTCCACGGCGGCCAGCAGGTCGCGGTGAGCACGGTCGAAGGCGGCCCGCACCGCGTCCATCGTCTGGGCGCGGCCTGCTTCCAGCGCTTCCTGGTTGATACGGTTCAGTTCGGCTTCGTCGATGTCGCCCAGCAGTTGGGGTTTTTCGCCGCGCGTCGCTTCGGAGAGGCGCTGGCAGGCATAATCTTCCCAGAAGGCAATGTGCGCCATCACATCCTTGATGCTCCACCCGTCGGGCGGGTGGGCGGTTGTGATCTGCCCTTCGGTGAGCGGGGCCAGCAGGGCATCCAGCGGGGCGCGGCCTGCGCGCACCTGCTGGCGGATCGACTCAAGTGACAGGGTATCGGTGGTCAAAGCATCCCCCTTCGCGATGACAATTCAAGAGAACAAAGGAACGCTGCGGACAGCGCGCTGTAGACAGCGCCCCGAAATTGTAACGTAATGATGGTGGCCCGGTCAATGTTACGGGGTCACGGAAGCCAGGTCCGGCAGGTCGGAGCGATCCATCTGCTGGAGGGCGGCCAACACCTGCGCCACGTGTTCGACGGCCTCCTCGGCATAGTCCAGGATTTCGTAGGCCACGCCGATGGCCGGGGCGCGCCGGCTTTCCAGCAGCGAGGCTTCCCCGAACTTGGTGCGGCCCTTGGCCACGCGGATCAGGGCGCGCGCCTGGGCCAGGTCCAGCCGGATGGGGAAGGTCTCGTCGCCGCGCTCCTGGGCGAAGGTGGTATAGGCGCGGCGCACGGCGGCGCTGAGGTCTTCCAACGGGCGGCGGTCGCTGGCCCCTTTGAGCGTAGCCGCGGCCAGCTTGAGGTCGGCCAGCAGCTCGCCGGCGTCGAGGGCGGCGTCGCCTTCCAGCCGGAATTTCTCCAGGTCGATCAGCTTGAAGTCCAGCTCGTTGTCGCCGTTAGCCCGTTCGTGGCGGCGCAGGCGGCGCACCATGATGTTGCGTGAGTGCAGGTCGCCGTGCATGTAGGCCACCGGGAAGCCTTCCAGCAGCAGTTGGTGGCGCACCAGGTCACCCATCAGGTTGAGCAGGCGCTGCTTGAGGTGACCGGCTTTCTCCTCGGCGGCCCGCTTGCCATCCAGCAGGCCGTTGTCCTGGATGTAACCGAAGATGCGCCCGATGTGCCCCTGCATGGGCAGCAGGTACAACTCCCACAGCAGGCCGTAAGGGCCGGGGCGCGGGTTGCGGACCTGGCCCTGGTGCATCCACAGCAGGAAGGGGCCGATCTCGCGGTTGAGGGCCTCGCGGGACTGCGGGATGCGGTGCAGGATTTCGTGCAGGGTCAGGTAGCGGTTGAGGTCCTGCAAGATGAGGAAGGCGCGCCCGTGCTCGTCGACGTAGCTGGGGTCTGGCAGGCGGGCGAAGCAGCTCCGGACGTTGGCCGGCAGGCTCTGGTAGTTGTCCCGCTCGCGGTTGACCTCGTCCACGCGCCCGAACTTGACGATCAGCGAGTCGGCATACGGAATCTGGACCGCGCCCTCGTCGGGATACATCGGGTTCCAGACGCGGGGCTGCACGCGCACGATGTCGGTATCGGACATGCCCAGGCGCAGGCGTTCCGGTGGACTTTCCAGCCCGACGCGCAGCCAGTTGCGCAGGGCCTGGCGGATGCTGTCGCGGTGGGGCGGCTCGACCTGTTCCAGCTCCTGCTCGGCCAGCTTGCGGTGGACGTGGGCCGCGCCCCAGTGGATGAGCGGCTGCCCCAGGTAGGCGCGCACGGCCACCAGCGTGCGGGCCAGGATCATCAGGTAGTCGTAAGGGGCCGGGAACAGCGATTGCAGCGTGTGCAGGGTGTTCCGGCCATGGAAGATGTTCCACCACAGCTCCATGGCGCGCTGGAGCGGCGCTTCCAGTTCCGGGTATTCGGGGGCCAGCGGCATCAGGTTTTCGATGACGTAACAGGTGCTCAGGATCATCTCGCGCAGGGCTTCGCGGTGGGTGGCGAAATCGCCGGGCGAGAGGGCCTGCTGCTGCATGGCCTCCGCGATCCACAGCATGTCCAGGTCCAGGCCCCACAGGCCGCCGGAGCGGTCGGCGATGTCCATCAGTTTGTCCAGGCTTTGCACCTGGGTCTGGCGGAGCTTGCCGGCCATCTCGTAACGCAGCCGCAGGGCCAGCGCCAGGTCCTTGTGACGGGTGGTGCTGGGGATGATGCGGCCCGCCAACTGGCGAAGCTGCTGCGCGTCGACCAGGCCGTTGAGCATCCCGCGTTCGTCGGCCTGCCGCAGGACCTTCAGCGCCCACAGGGTATCGAAGCCGCCGCCCCGGCTCTCGATGACGAAGTGATCGCCTTCCAGGGAGCGCTGGCGGGCCAACTGCTCCAGGCGCGGCATGACGGTTTCCTTCGGCGCGCCGAGCAGCAGCAGGGCTTCCAGCCGCGTCATCTCCACCGCGTCGACGCGGACGTGATACTCGTTGGGGAAGGGCACCGCGAACCAGTCGGCGGCGCGCTGCAATTCCTCGTGCGTTTCCTCGAAGCCGTAGGCCAGCAGGGCCGCCGTGTAGTGCTGCGTCACGCGGACGGCGTTGGCGGAATAATCGCCGTGCTGGCCCAGCGGATCGCTGCGGATCAGCTCCGGGAAGGCGCGGGGGGCGCGCAGCAGGTCCAGGACCAGGTCGCCCAGGGTTTGTTCGAGATCGGGTAGTCTGCGCTTGGGCATGGTTTTCTCTGCCTGAAGCGCCCGGCTCGATCAATGGAACCGGCGACTCAGGGCTTCTCTATTGCCGGACGTGACGGGACTTAAACCGCCGACCATCTTAACATGGCGGGGCGGGGTCCTGCCACACGGGGGAAGCGGAATGTTTTGTTGGACAAGTAAGTTATGTGGGATATGGCACTACTTTGCCTTTTAGTCCCTTGTAATTTATTGCTTCATCCGGGCAATCGAGGAGCTTTAGAATCCACACCGTTACTAAAGCTTGAATCCGTGTAATGTCAGGCCAACAATAGCTATAGTCTTCTATTATTCCCTGGTGAATATATTTGTTCCGTCTACTAAAGATTTCAGATAATTCGGTTTCAAATGGTTTTTGCGGTTTCCAGAGTTTTTGAAATTCAACTCCATCTTGTTTCAGAAGCATCATTAATTGATCACGGATACCTCGTCGTTGAAGCTCAGGCAGCTTCTTTATGATTCCCTCTCTTGTTTCAACATCTTGGACCTGTTCTTCAATAATGGCTTTTATTGCCTTTCTAAGTTTCTTAAATTGTTGATTGGGTAGTAGTGAGGTTGCCTCGCGCTGGCTGGTTGTGCCAGATATCAGTGCCTCTAGAGCTGCATATGCATTCACCAAGCGCGATTCAAAGTAACCCTGTTCATAGGATATTACAAGCTGAGTCATTGCTGTTTCTATGTTTTTTCTGATTTTCGAGTTTCTCAGATTAGTGAGAACGTGTTGAAAACAGTCATACAGAGATTCACGCCGAATTGGTACCTCATGCCATGAAAGAGTTTGTGCGGTGATATCTTCATAGCCAAACCATTGTCTACGACGTGCATAGACCCGTAAACCACGTGAGGAATCATCATTTGGTTCAAATACAATCTGCGCTTCATACCAATCAAGTCGGCGCTTGTTCAAGAAAGAAAGCAACCAATAAGTATCATTCAATGCTGCATCCATATTCGTGCATATTTTCTCTAAGGATATAGAACCAGTGACGTCACAGTTTATGACAACTTGGGACTTTGCCGTTCTGACGAGTGCTTTATCCAAACCATGTTTTTCAGTAAATAGGCTGTAGGTTTCTCGATACTCTGCAACACCTAATTCCGAGTTCCATTGGAGCCATTCATCATTCCCACGTTTCCACAAATCTACAGTACCATCACTTTGGAGTGAATAAACATTTCTAGAGGATGCCAACAGAGAGGGAGTTGTTGTTGCATAACAAGTGATCTTACCATGTGTTGCATCAAACTCGGTCAAATCCCCCTCGACATAGAATTCTGCGTGACCTTCCCATATAAATTGATTTGTACTGTGGGTGGTTGTCAAGGCATTGAATTCAATAATGGCGAATTGCTTTCCAGAGGCGAGATCACCTCTGATTTGGTAGCAATGGGAGCGATCTTCGACAATTCCAAATCCTCTGAGGCTATGAGGTATGTCGTTTTTCTGGGCTACAATCCTACATTCTACAGGCTCCGTGGAATTAAGGGTGTATTTTATGGTGATTACAGCAGGTGTAGCGAGATCGCCCCGGCTGATCTCGCAGTGTGTGGTGAACTCTTTTATGGTGTCAAGACTCATTTAGCTGTCCTATTTCCCGGAATTGTAAGCCTTGGGTAAAGGTAGATTAACTACATTGTATAATAGCGCAGAACAATTTAACAGAACAACCTAACGTAACGCGGGTATACTGGGGCGGGTTTAGCGGACACGGGCGAGGATGGGACGTGATGGGCGGATGGATCGTTGTGCTGTTGATCGGGGCGGCGCTGTGGTGGCACCGGCCCCGCCGTAACCCCTACCCGGACCCGGCGACCTTCATCATCGAACCGGCATGGGACGGCCAGCCCTTCCCGCACGAGGAACGGGCGCTGCCGCTGCAAGGCGCGATCAACTGCCGGGATTTGGGCGGTTATCCCACCGAGGACGGGCGGCGCGTGCGGCGCGGCCTGGTCATCCGCTGCGGGGAACTCTCCGGGCTGACGGCGGCGGACCACGAGCGGCTGCTGGCGCTGGGTGTGCGGCTGGCCTGCGACCTGCGGACGGGGCGCGAGGCCGACCGCCAGCCCGATCACCTGCCGGCGGGCATCAGCTACGCGCACACCCCGGCCTATACCGGGCGCGTCGGCTTCATGGGGGGGCTGCTGCCGCTGATGCGTCACCGGAGTCACATGGACGCTTTCTTCCGCCAGGGCTACGTGACGATTGTTTTGGAAAACGCGCCCAACTTCGGGGCGGTGCTGCGCCGCCTATCTGACCCCGCCAACCTGCCGGCCATCATCCACTGCACCGCCGGCAAGGATCGGGCGGGCATCACGGTGGCCCTGCTGCTGGCCGCGCTCGGCGTGCCGGAGGACGTGATCCTGGCCGACTACAGCCAGAGCAACCGGTGCTTCGCGGACTTCCGGGCGGCGGGGCGGAGGGATGTGCGCCCGCTGTTGTTGTTCGGTCTGACGGTGGACGACCTGCAGCCCATCTTCGCGGCGGACCCGGCCAACTTGCGCGCCGTGT
>DAOUEM010000592.1:0-38346 GCA_034430555.1 Anaerolineae bacterium
GCTTAATTACCTGGCGGTGGCCGACGCAGCCTTCGCCCGCGGGGCGGCCAACGAGGCCATCGACAATTACCGGCTGGCCGCGCAGGCCATGCCCAACGACATCGACGTATACTTCCGGCTGGTGCACCTGATGATCACCAACCGGCAGGTGCGCCCGGCCCTGGAAGTGGCCGAGCAGGCCATCAACGCCGACCCCTACAGCGCCCTCGGCTGGGCGGTGCGGGCCATGGCCTACGACTGGCTCAACGAGCCCGCCGAAGCCCTGCCCAGCGCCCTGCACGCCGTCGAACTGGAGCCGGACAACGCCATCGTGCTGGCCATCCTGGCCGAGGTCTACACCGACCTGGGCGATTTGGACGCCGCCCAGGCCGCCATCGACCGCGCCCTGCAACTCGCCCCGGACAACTTCATCGTGCAGCGCAACGACGGCTACCTGATGGAGGCCGGTTATTACGACTACGACGCGGCCATCGACGCCTACCGGCGGGCCTTGCAGGCCGCCCCGACCCAGGTCTACGCCGCCTTCGACCTGGCCCGCGTCTACCACTACAACGGCGACTACCAGGAGGAAGTCGAGACGCTGCGCCAGATCGTGGAGCGCAACCCGGAAAACGCCGCCGCCTACTACCAGCTCGGCAATGCCCAGTGGACCATCCTCGGCGAGTTCGAGCAGGCCCGCAACACCCTGGAACGCTGCACCTCCATCGCGCCCAACCAGGTGGACTGCCTCTCCGACCTGGGCTTTTTACAGCTGCGCGAGGGCGAGTACAACCTGTGCGCCCGCAGTTACGACCGCGCCATCCAGGCCGGCAGCGCCAACCCCTACGATTACGTCTACGGCGGCACCTGCCACATCGTCATCGACGAGTGCGGGCGCGCCACCGACATCCTGCGCCAGGCGCTGGACCTGACCGACGACCTCGACGTGTTGGGCGACATCCGCGATGGGCTGGCCCAGTGCCAGGTGGTGATCACGCTGGAGCCGACTGCCACGCTGCCCGCGCCCGCCGCGGCCACCGCCACTGCCGCCGCGCCTTAGAGACCGCCGCGCCTTAGAGACCGCCGCGCCCGCCGAACCGGCGGCGGTCTTTGGTGATGATGTGTGAATGTTTTGGCGGGCCATTTGACATTTCAAATCAAAAAGGCTACATTGCGCTTTGTAGGACGCAGGCTCGCAGTGTGGTTCCCTGAAAGCACAACGCCCGGTCCCCCGGGTGTTTTTTTTGGAGACCATCAGCGCCAGGCATGTAACCTACATCTTCCACAGCCATGTTTGACCAAGGAGCAACTAGAATGGCGGAACGTATTGTGGGTGTCGTGAAGTGGTTTAACACGACCAAGGGTTATGGTTTCATTCAGCGTGAAGATGGACCGGATGTGTTTGTGCACTATTCGGCCATCAAGGAGGAAGGCTTCAAAAACCTGGAGGAAGGCGAAAGCGTCGAATTCACCATCGTCGAAGGACCGAAAGGCCTCCAAGCCAGCGACGTGACCAAGGCCTGATCCGCAATCACCCACTGGCACATTTTATCGAGTCAAACCACGCCCTCACCCGGGTGCAGCCCCAGCGGTGAGGGCGTATTTGATTCCCGGCAGGGCCCCGGCAGGGCCCCGGCAGGGCCCCGGCAAGGCCCCGGCAGGGCGTGCTGGGGGGACCAATGGAAACGGCCGCAGGGGATTAACCTGCGGCCGTCCGGCTGTTGTCACCAGCCATTGGGTGGGAGCGTCCCCCTAAGGGCCACGCTCAGTGAGGTGGTTCAGGGGGACACCCCCGTATGACCTATCATCGATTGATCACCTCCTTTTCTAACCCAACGATGCCAAAAGTATAGCACAAAATTACGGTTTGTATACATTAGAAAACGCTGGATTGGCGACCTCGTGATTTGGGCGGAACGGCTAGAGGTGTCATGCATTTTAAAGAAAAGGGCTGGTAAAATGGCCGATATACAGTAAACTATAGCTGACTAATATTGGCGATGAAGAAGGGGGGTTTGCTGCCCCATATTTGACCTTTAGCAGCAAAACCTTAGGGTTTCAAACCGCGGTTTCATTTCTGTTCTGTTGTTACCGGGAAGGACTCGAAATGTTCTCTGGCAAGATGGTCGAAAAATACTCCGATCTGCAAGCCTGGCTGCATGATTATTTAGTTGCGGATCGAGCACTCAACCTGCATTTCCATATTCTCAAGCAAAGCAAGCTGGCTGATGCTCTAGCTGAAAAACGAGAGCTTAATGTGCTTGATGTGGGCTGTGGCGGCGGACAGACGGTTCTTCGTCTAAAAGAGCTTCATCCCCATCTTCAGCTAACGGGTATTGATTTGTCAAAGTCACAAATCAAACGGGCACAACAGCGCGCCCAACGACAGGGATGTGCAGTACCGTTTGAGGTTGCCAATGCTCAGGCGCTCCCTTTTCCGAACGAGAGCTTCGACGTCGTCTACAGTTTCGGCTCGGTCAAGCACTGGCCGGAGCCGCGGCAAGGGATAACCGAATGCTGGCGCGTCCTCAAAGCGGGCGGCGAACTGCTGTTGACAGACAGCACGTCAGATGCCACGCATGCACAGGTGGTCAGCTTCTACGAAATATCGCATTTCCCGAAGCTGCTCAAAACGCCGGTCGTTGCCCTCCTCTCCCGGCTGATGATTCGCCCTTCCCGCCCGATAGCAGTGTATCAGCAGATTGCCACCCAGTTGGCGATGCCACCCGGAACCGTCACAGTTCCGCCGTATATGCCAGCCTTTCTCTTTCGCACCCAGAAACCAGCGGTAACTTCGAGGTTGCACCCTGCCTAAAGAACCAATCTGCCGCCAATGTTCTACGCCTTCAACCCGAGAGGGATTGTATGTTCTGTCCTCGTTCACGGTGTAGTGATTTGTCTGAAAAGTGCATCACACGCGCTAAGCCGGTTCGATGCTCAGGATGACGGGCGTCTCAAAGCTGACGATATAGTAAGCCGTGTAGTACTGTCCCTCGTCCAGATGGTCATACTGGTCCCCAGTCAGCCCAAATTCGATGTCGCCCAGCGTCGCGAAGTGGGCGTCTACCATGCCGCTGTCATAATAGTTGCGGACGAGGCGCGTCTCCAGTGTCACTGACCCGCTGACCGCGAGCACCTCATAGAGCACGGCCAGCTTCGCCGCCGAGCGCCGCCCGGATACCAGCAGAATCCCCATCACCAACAACCACGCCCCGCCCAGGATAGCCGCGTAGAAGGGCAGGTCTGCTGGCGGCAGGCCCTGCTGCTGCATCACTACGAACACGACGCCGAAGCCAATCGTCAGCAGCACCGGCCCGATCATGCGCCCGATCCGCAACGCGGCCTGTCCCCGCCCGATCAGCCGCTCCTGGCTGGGGCCGAGTTGGCCGTACCGGTTGGCGGCCAGGTCATCGTCCGTAAACCGAAAAGCCCCCATCAACTGCTGTAAGTCGCTCATTTAACCTGCCGTATCCGTAATACCCCAATAACCACGCTGCATTGTAAAACAAATCGACAGGGCAGCAAAGGCAGCCCACGCCCACCGGGATCAAAAAGGACAGGCCGCCGGCAACCTGTCCCTGGCTTGCCGCGGCGACCTGTCCCTGGGCGTGCTATCGGCACAACCGGAGTGCGGCACGTTGCACGCCGCTTTTACCCGCCGTCTTCCTCCGGCGCTGCCACGAATTCCACCAGGAAGAGGTGCGGCCAGCGCTTGCCGGTGATGTACATTCGCTCGGTCTCCGGGTCGTAGGCGATGCCGTTGAGCACGTCCTGCCCCTGGTCGGTGAGGTCGGCGATCTCGTCCTCGGTCAGCAGGCCGGAAGCCTCGATCACGGCCACCACCGCGCCGTTGCTCTTGTCGATCTGCACGATCAGGTCGGTCTGCCAGATGTTGGCGTAGAGGGTGTCGCCCACGCATTCCAGCTCGTTCAGCCGCGTGATCGGCTGGCCGTTGAGCAGCACCTGCCCGGTGTAAAGCACCTCGAAGGTCTCCGGGTCGCGGATGTCGATGAAGGGCGTGCCGTCGCTGTGGTAGAGGTGTTCGCCATCATAACACAGGCCCCAGCCCTCGCCCTCGTATTCATAGGTGCCGATCTGTTCCAGCGTTTCGCGGTCGTAGACGAAGGCCACGTGCGACTGCCAGGTGAGCTGGATCAGGCGGTCGTCGACCAGGGCCAGCCCTTCGCCCCAGAACTCCGGCTCCAGCTCGGTCTGCTGCAGGACCTCGCCCGTCTCCGGTTCGACCAGGCGCACGGTCGATTCGCCGCGCCGCCCGGTGCTCTCGTAAAACTGGCCCTCATACACCAGCAGGCCCTGCGTGTAGGCGGTGGTATCGTGGTCGTAGGTCGCCAGCACTTCCGGCACCAGGGTCACGGCCTCGACTTCGGCGGCGGCCACGGCCGGCTCATCCGGCCCCCAGGCGTACACGATGGGCGCCATTGCTTCCACCCCAGGCAGGAAGACGCCGTCGTGCAGCGCCTCGTACTCCTCGGACAGCGTTTGCAGCAGCACCAGGTAGGTGGTGCCGCCGGTCTCACTGAGCGCCATATCAACGACGACGGTGCCCAGGTCCGGCACGTCGATTTCAATGGTGTAGGCCTGCCAGATCAGCGCCTCCGTCTCGATGACGGTCACCTCTTCCGGCAGGGCTTCCACGCCGAGGCGGGGCAGCAGCACGTCCACGATCTCGTCGGCGGTGACGCCGCGCGCCGCCTGCTGCAGGACCAGGACCAGGTCCGCCGGGTCGTCGCTGCGGGCGTAGGCCCCGGAGGCGACTTCCGCCCACCCGACCGGCTTGACGCCGGAGATGCCGAAGTCGTCGCGGGCGTAGGGTTCCAGCGGGATGTCGTCCCCGCCCTGGGCCAGGGCCACGGCGGGCAGCAGGCTCAGCGCGATCAGGAGGGACAACAACGTAACGGGTTTCACACGTTTCATGGGAAAATCGATCCTCTACTCAAGTACTCGGGTAAATGTTCGCGGCAAAAATGTCTAATACCGTTCCGCATAAGGTTTTTGTAGGGGTGCATCCTGCTGCGCCCGGATAATTTACGGCAAAAATAGGTATATCCTGCCAGCGGCAGACGTCCGGCGACAAGCATTCAGGTGGCGCACGCACCTCAGGTGGACCGCGTCTTCTCGGCAATGGCGACCTCGACCAGCCGGTCGACCTGGCGCAGCAGGATGCCGGTCATGCCCTGCGCATACATGATATCCATCAGGCCCGGCAGCGCGGTCGATACAGCCACCGCCAGCCGCTCCAGCGGGCTGCCAACCACGACGACCCGCCGGTTGTAGCGCACGATGTCCACGATGGCCTGGGCGGGTACTTCCGGGCCGATGACGGTGAAGCCGTACGGCGTCAGGTGGGCTTCCGCCGCGGCGGGGATCATCTCGCTGCGGGTGAAGGCCGGCAGCACCGCCGAGACCCGCACCCCGCGCCCGGCGACCTCGCGGTGCAGAGTGATGGAGAAAGCTTCCAGCGCGGCCTTGGTCGCGGCGTAGGCGACCGTGCCCGGCCCCAGCAGCCGCCCGCCGATGCTGCTCACGTTGACGACGTGCCCGTACCCCTGGTCTAACATGACGGGCAGCGCCAGCCGGGCCAACAGCAGCGGCCCCTCGAAGTTGACGGCCAGCACACGGCCCAGGTAGTTTATATCCTGGCCGGCGAAGCGCCCTCCGTAGGCGATCCCGGCGTTGTTGACCAGCACGTCCAGCCGGCCAAAGGCCTCCACCGTCCCCTCGACCAGGGCGCGGCGCTCGTCGGGGTCGGTCACGTCGGTGGGGACCACCAACGACTGGATGCCGTAGCCGTCCAACTCGCCCGCCACGTCGACCAGCTTTTCCGCCCGGCGGGCCGCCAGCACCACGTGCGCGCCCGCGGCGGCGAAGGCGTGGGCCGTCGCCCGCCCGATGCCGCTCGACGCCCCGGTGATCACGACCACCTTGCCGCGCAGGTCGACCGGGTTGCGGCGCTGATTCGCCCGGCGCAGGGCCACCGCCCCGGCCAGCGCGCCCATGCCCACCCACCACAACCGTTTCATGACTGGCTCCCCATCACAACTGCCTGCAACTTACGAACCTTTCCGCGCGATCACGATCTGGTTGACGCCCCACCGCAGCGGCGTCAAGGTCGTGCGCGTGACCACCTGGGCCAGCGCCGGCAGCCCGAACAGCCCGAACTGCACCGCGGTCGGCAGGACGGGCAGGTAAGGCACGTCCCACAGGCCGTCGCCAAAGTGCCGCACGATGGTCAGGCCCGCCGCCTCGCTCCAGGCGCGCCACACCTCCGGCGGCTGGCAGTTGATGTGCGTCGGGTCCTTGCCGATGGCGTCGGTGGCCGGGTCCTTGAAACGGCGCAGGCTGTAACCGGGGTTGGGCGTGGCATAGAGGAACAGCCCGCCCGGCCCCAGGATACGGGCCACGTCCTGGATGGCGGCGGCGGGGTCCGGCAGGTGTTCGACCAGGTGCAGGGCCACCACCGCGTTGAACTGCCCATCGGCGAAGTCGCCCAGGTCGTCGGCGCTGCGGACCATGGCCTGCACCCGCGGCGCGTGGCGGCGCGTCTCTTGCACGGCGTACTCGGCCAGGTCGATGCCCGTGCAGGCGAAGTCATCCTGCAGCAGGCCGAGCAGGTGGCCCAGCCCGCAGCCCATCTCCAGCAGCTCGCCGCCAGGAGGGGCGAAACGCCGGGCCAGGGCCGCGTAATAGCGCCGCGCGAACCAGTACATGCTGAACCGCCCCAGCGGACGGTCGGCGTAGTTGTAGCTCTCGAAGTACTGCTGGCCGTACTCGTCCAGCACGTCCTGCGGCACGGACGGGCGACCATCGCTAGGGGTTGTCTGTTCGCTCATGGCGAGCGATTATACCGGATCGACGCGCCTTTTGGGGGGAGATGTGGGGCGGCGGCGGGCTGGACAACCGGCCGGTTGTCCCTACAGATTCCCAATCCGGGGCGGGTGTAAGGGCGGCGTAAGGGCGGTGTGGGGGCGTTCAATTGAACGCCCTTACCGGAACGCCCCTACACAACACGCCGCGACCGCCAAACACCCACCACGGTTACGGCTTCTGCACGCGGATGACCTGGTACATACCGCCCCAGGCCAGGTGTTCGACCTGCGGCTCGCAGCCCAGCGCCCGGAACATCCCCGCGAAATCGGTCGGTTCGTCGCCCAGCAGGCGAAAGATCGCCCGGATCAGGCGGGTATAGACCGTTTCACGCAGAGGTGGGCCGTAGTCAGCCAGGCGGACCTCGCCGCCCGGACGGCAGACGCGCAGCATCTCGGCCAGGATAGCGGGCACGTCAAAGCCAACGCCGCCCACAGCGTGGGTCTCCACCACGGTATCAAAACAATCGGCCGGGTATGGCACGTGGTAAAAACTGGCCTTGGCCAGCATAGCCTTCGGCGCTTTGGACCGCGCCCGGCCGAGCATGCCATCGGACGTGTCGATACCGCAAGGCACCAGGCCGTTAGCGCAGGCCAGCGCCAGCACCGATCCGGTGCCGCAGCCCACGTCCAGCAGTGAGCCTTCGCGCAGGTCGCCGACGACGCGCCGGTGTCCCTTTTCCCCAAAGGGGAACAACCGCTCCACGAGATCGTACACCCGCGAAAAGCGGTCGTAGGTCTTGGGCGTCCAGAGTTCTTCCGCTTTCATCATTCCCCCTATTAATTGTCGGCGGCGGACCGAAGTCCACCGCCGCAAGAACCGAATCTCTACTCCCGCCAGGAGAGCCAGGCTCCGTTCCCGCCGACCTCAGCGTGACGCACGCCCCCATCCGGCAGGGTGATCAGCACATCGGACGCATCATACCCGCCGCGCACGCCGGGCCGGTGGATGATCGCCGTCTGCTGGATTTGCAGCTGGTAGCCCTGCTCCGGCGCGGTGGCCCAGCCCAGGCTCTCCTGCACCTGCCCATCATTGACCCACAGCGTGCCGAAGCCGCGCGCCGGCAGCAGCAGGCCCTCCGGCGGCGCTTCCGGATAGGTGACCTCCCCGCCGCTCCAGGTATCCGGGTAGATGCCGTCGCCGTAGCGGCCGTCGGTCCAGATTTGCCCCTCGTGCCAGATCATCCAGCCATGCTCGAAGGGCTGGAAAGCGGCCTGCACCGTGCGGGCCGGCCCCGATGGACAGAATTCCGCCGGGCCGCCGGCGGCAAACCAGGCGTGGGCGCAGGCCACGGTCACCGTGCGCACGTGGTCGTAGTTGTACGGATCGAACAGCGAGAAGTCCACCGAGGTCACGTCAGCCGGCGCGGACACCGTCAGCGTGCCGGCTGCGGCCAGCAGCTCCCCGCCCGTATTGAGGGGGACGCTGTCACGTTCCAGCGCCCGGTGCCGCATGAAGATGCTCACCCCGAACACGCCCCGCACCTCCCAGGTGATGGTGATCGGCTGCCCGGCGGCCACCGTCGACGGCTCGGCGCTGAAGGTCACCACTTCTACCTCGACCGGTTCGCCGCCGTCATCGCCGCCATCGGGCACGGCGGCTTCCAGGATCAGGTACTGCTCGCTGCTGTATTCCCAGGCCCAGCCCTGCACGCCGCTGACCTCGCTGCGAATCTGCCACTGCCGCCGGCCCAGCAGGTAGCCGGCGGGCGCGGGTTCGTAGCGGTAGCAGTGCGGCCCGTCGATGACCGTGAAAATCTCGCCCGGCGGCATGTCGCCCGGCACCGGCATTTCGCCGTCGGCGGTCTCCACGTCGTCATAGACTGTAATGCCATACTCGTCATCGACCAGGCGCACGCCCCGCCCCACCCGGATGCCGCGATCCGGCAGGAAGGGCGCGCTGTAACAATCCGCCGCGTCGTAGACCACGTACCCTCGGAACGGCCAGAGGTACCCCTCGGCATGGCGCCGGTCGCCCTGGACCTCGGTGACCCAGCCCTCCACCCCGCTCAGCTCGGAACGCACACGCCACTGGCGGTAGGTGGTCCCCGGCGGGGCCGTCGCCTGGAAGCAGAAGGGGCCTTCCAGCACCACGACGGTCTCGCCACGCGCCAGGCTGCCCACGTTCAGCCCGCCGATGCCGCTGCCGGCAGTCACCGGCAGGCCCGCCAGCACATTCTGGCTGACGATGCCCCGCGCCCCGACCGCCAGCCCGTTGGAGGCCGTGAACGGGTCCGTGTAACACTGGGCGGCCTCGTACACCACGAAGGCGTCGCCGGTGGGCCGGTTCGCCACCGGCAGATTCAGCCGGGCGCTGGCCAGGGTCGCGCCGCTGGCGGTATTCACCACGCGCACTTGCAGGGTGATTTCGGTCGTGTCGCCCGTGGGCAGGAAGGGGGCGACCGGTCCCTGCCCCGTCGACGGGACTTCCGTGAAGTAGCGGGGCAGCTCGACGTTGCGCACCGCGCCGCCGACAAACACCTGCTCGAACACCAGGTTGCTGCCCGCCGGGCGATTGGCCACGTCCCAGCGCAGGACCACCGTCTCCGCCCGCTGCGAGAGTTCGAGGGCGTCCACCCGGCGGGCGTCGGTGGCGAAGGTCTGGATCACGGGCGGGATGGCGGTCGGGGGGACGCGCGTCGGCACGATCACGGGCGTGGCCGTGGAGACACGCGTCGGCGGGAGGGGCGTGGCCGTCGGTGGGACGGCGAGAATACCCAGGTCGCCGGCCTCGGCGATGGCCGGCGGCGCGGTGGCCGTCGGCGGGACCGGCGTGGCGGGGACGGTCGGCACTAGCACGACCGGCGTCCCCTTGACGGCGGTCGGCGGCGCGGCGGTCGGAGAGGCCACCGCAATCGCCCCGGCGGCGATGTCGGTGGCGGTCGGCGTGACGAGACGCGGCCCCGGTACGCAGGCAGCCAGCGCCACAGTTCCCACCAGCAGCAGGGTCAGCGGTACGCGAACGGTCAGGCATTTGTCAGGCATATCACGAAGGCTCCTTGGTCGGCCTGCCCGCGGGCAAAGCCGCCGTGTGCGGCAGTCGCCCGGCCGGACAGCGAGACCGTGTTGTGAGCGGGGGTACCTGTATTGTACGGGAAAAACGCCGGTGATCGCCCCCGGCGTCAGGTGATCGTGGGTCGGACGGTGGTTAAGCGTGGAACTGGCGTCAGCAGACCATGCGCACAGACGCCAAGACTGAATCTTCGGAAGGCAGCCTCGGCGGCTCACAACCCGCCAGGTTGATGGGCAATCACACAATGGTCACTCATCGCCGTTTTCGATCTGCTCCAGACGGTCGTGCAGGAGGGCCAGCCAGGGTTCGGCCATCGCCCGGTTGAGCAGGCCCGGCCGATATTCGATGGCCTCGCACAGCCACTTGTAGCCGGAGTCCAGGTCGCCCAACTGGGTATAGGCCACGGCCATGCGGTAGCGTACGATGGCGTGGCGGGTGGGATCGATCAGGTCCAGGATACGATCCACCGCGATCTCCTCCTCCCATTCCTCGCGCAGCAGGTAGAGGGAGGCCAGGTTATTCCAGGCTTCGCTCAGCTCACTGATGGCGATCTCGCTGGCCCGCTGGATGGCCCGCAGGGCATCGTCGAACTCGCCTTTCTCCTCGAAGGCGCCGGCCAGCAGCAGCCAGGCATCGTAGTAGGTCGGCCAGATTTCGACGGCGTTCTCGCAGTGCCGGATCGCGTTGTCCCACTCCTCGGCCTCCATGTGTGCCAGGGCGAAGGCCCACTGCTCGGAAGGATTCTCCTTCCACGACATATGGTCGCGATTGGGGATGGTGCGGCGTTTCTGGTCGGACATACGATCCTCCTTGCAGGCGCGCCCCTGGCCGGCAGGAGACCGGCGTTGGGGCTTCCCGGGCTATCACCGGCGACGGTCGGCCCTGGTCTCCAACCAGCCCTGGTTCTCCAGGCCCTGGCACAACCCGCCAACCCTCGCGGCTGGATCATTCTAGTATGGGGCACTTACCAGGGCAAACGCCCACCGGCGCGGGGTGCCACCGGCGCACAACGGCATCAATAGGGGAAGGCTGCCATGAAGGCGTCGAGGGTGGCGGCGCTGCCGGACGCCGCATAAAAGACGAAGGTCTGCCGCTGCCAGTAGATGTGGGCCGCGCCGTCGTCGAACCGCACGCGCACGAAGGCCGGTTCTTCCCCCGCACGGACGGTGCGCACCTCGGCCACACCCGCCGTATGGGGCCGCACGACGTTGGTCGAGACCACCAGCCGCGCCACCGCCGCCGACTCGGTCCGCAGCGCCCGGACCACGACCCGCTCCTGGCCGCTTTCATAGACGGCTTCCACCCCGCCGGCAGTGCCGCCCTCGCCCGTGAGCGCCTCGACCGGACCGCGGCGGAAAGCGCCCACCCGCGCCGGCAGCACCTCGTCCGCCGAGGCTTCCGCCAGCGGCAGGGGACGGCCCGCCAGGTTGTAGGGATCGCCGTACAACAGGGCCGCCGACTGGCCGAACAGCCCCGGCCAGCTAAGCACCAGGGCGGCCACCACGATCGTCCCGGCCAGCAGGGCCGCGCCAAACGCGATCACCGCCTGCCGCTGTAACCGGTTCACAGGCGCCCATCCAATTCGCTCAGTACGGGAAAGCGTTCATAAAGGCGTCAAGGGCGGCTCGATTATCGGCCTGCATGTCGAAGAAATAGTTCTGGCGGCTGTAGGCCATGCGCGCCTGACCATTGGTGAAGACCGCGCGCACGTAGCTGGGGTCCTGGTCGGGATTGTAGAGACGCTCGGTCGTACCGGATTCGGTTTGCTGCCCGACCGCCTCCACCTGGGCCTGCGCCTGCCCCACGCTGCTGGTCCAGACGGCCCGCACCCGCACATTGCCGGACTCGCCGCTGTAGATGGCCGATTGGCCGTTGCCGGCTACCGGGTTGCCGCGCCGGAAGCCGCTGACTTCCACCGGCAGCAGGTCCTGGACTCCCGCGCTGGCCGGCAGCGGGCGCTCGCCCACGCCGTACGGCTCACTCAGGACCTGTTCGACGAAACCGCCAATATCCAGGTTGGCGAAAAACTCGCCCAAAGCACCGCCAAACTATGTCGCCGCCACCACGGCGCATACACACACGACCACCCCCAGGCAGCCGCACCCCAGCAGAATATTCCGTACACCACGACTCATCGTTGATTCCCCTTTGACCAGGACCGGTCCGCGCCGGCCATTCCAGGGGGGATTGTAATCACGACCGGGCGCGCGGTCAACGGCGATGAATCGCAAACCAGATGATCTACCCGATTGGGTAAGAATAATCCGTAGGTCGCCAGCCGATAAACCTGTCGCCGGAGCGGTAGGAGTCTGGCAGTTGCAGCGTAAAAACGGCACGACGAGGGTTGGTATAAATCTGGCCGATATGCAACTCATATATCTGCCCTCCATGCTCGACCGGGGTTGAGGACACCCAGGCCCCCACATATGAGTCGGGCGAGATGATCACATCTGATGGCGGACCGGAACGGTGTTCGTCAAGATGTGCGTCAAAATCAATCGGTTCCGGCATGACGATGTCCTCAGGCAGCACCTCCGGCACGTTCATCGCCTGTTCAAGAGTAAAGTCATATTGCTGATCGAGCACTACCCGCACCGAAAACGTAATACCGCCCTCGTCCGTCCAACGCACATTGCCTTCGTGGGTAGCTGGCGTATACGTCAGGCGATACCTGTCCCCCGTCTCCGAGTTGACCAGGTAAACGTCGCCCTGATGATTGGTCCGTGGCAGCGACGATCCGACCACGTATTCATCTTGCAGTGTAATGAGAAACCAGCCATCATCCGGTGACCACACCGGGCGATAGTCAGCGTAGTAGGGGTCCGGCGCACTCAAAGTAACGTAATCCCCAGTTTCGGCATTCATGACCACGAAAGTGTTGAGTGTGCCACCCATAATCCACTTGTAGCTCACAAATGTCAGATAATCTTCCGTGGGCGACCACTGAAAGGACCAGAGACCCGCCTCACGGTTCGGCTCTCCATCAGTGGTTCGATGCAGTTCCTGATTCGATTGATCAACCAGGCTGTGCAACCATAACACCTCATTGTCACCGTCAATGGATGTGTACAATACCTGTGTGTCATCAGGTGAGAAAGTGACAGTTCCAACTGCGCACGAAATCGGCTCCTCGTACAGCCAGTCCCACGCGTTGATGTCAAACAGGTTGAGACATTTGCCCGCCTCACCTTCGTGCAGACGCGCCAGCACATACCGCCCGTCAGGCGACCACTCAAACTGGTCGAACTCCCTGACCACGAACGGCAGTTCGGTGGCTTCGCCCGTGTAGCCGTCCACCAGCAGCAGACGGTTGTCGCTGCGTACCAGGAACTGCGGCGCGGGCGGGTCGTCCTGCGCTATGGCGAGCACTCCCGTCAGCAGCAGGCCAAACACCATCAGGGACAATACCAGCCACTGATGTAAAGCGGAGCGTTGTATACGCATGAGTCCACTCCCTTTCGTTAGCTGAGCCACAACCCGAGTCTAGCACGCCGCCTCGCCCCCTGCCTGACGCCTGACCGTCGATCAACCGCCGTTGCCCCCGGAATCAAAAACGCCGCCCCATATAGAGGCGACGCCCACTATCATCACAAAATCGGCCCGCCGATCAGCCGCCGCCCAGGGCCGTCGCCACGATCTGCACGCTGCCGGCCATGTCCGCCGCCAGGAAGGGCAGCACGCCAAACACCAGCGTGCCCAGCGTCGTGATCACCAGGGCCGCCCGCAGGCTGCGCGGCACGACCGCCATGCTGGTATCGGCCTCGCCCTCTTCCAGGAACATCTGCACGACCACGCGCAAGTAATAAAACGCGCCCACCACGCTGGTCAGCACGCCGATCACGGCCAGGACGTTCAGGTTGGCGTTGATCGCGCTCCAGAAGACGTACCACTTGCCGACAAACCCGGCGGTCAGCGGGATGCCAGTCAGGCTGAACATGAAGAAGGCCATCATCAGGGCCAGCCAGGGCCGCTGCCGCCCCAGCCCGCGGAAGTCGTCCAGGGTGACGCCGCTGCCGTCGTCGCGCTCCACGGCAATCGCCACCGCGAAGGCGCCCAGGTTGGTGAAGGCATAGGCCAGCAGGTAGATCAGCGCTGCCTGCACGCCCTGGTCCCCCACCGACTGGTGCCCGGCAGCCGCCACCGCGATCAAAATGTAGCCGGCGTGGGCGATGGACGAATAGGCCAGCATGCGTTTGATGTTGCGCTGCATGATCGCCACAATATTGCCCAGGATGAGGGTCAGGCCGGCGATCAGGGCGATGGTATCGACCCACATGGCGGCGGTGGCTCCGTCCAATTGCAGGGCCGGCAGCCCCACCACCAGCACCCGCAGCAGCGCCGCGAAGCCGCCCGCCTTGGCCCCCACGCTCATGAAGGCCGTGACCGGCGTGGGCGCGCCCTCGTACACGTCCGGCGTCCACATGTGGAAGGGCACGGCGGCCACCTTGAAGCCCAGCGCCACCGTGATCAGGCCTGCCCCCAGCAGCAGCAAGAAGCGCGCCCCGGTCGCCCCTGCCACGATGGCCTGCACCGCCACCCAGATTTCCGGCAGGCGGGTGGTGCCGGTCGCCCCGTAGATCAGGGCGATGCCGTACACCAGGAAGCCGCTGGCGAACGCGCCCAGCAGGAAGTACTTCAGCGCCGATTCTTCGCTGCGGGTATCCGGGCTGCGGAAGCCGCTCAGCACGTACAGCGGGATGCTCAGCAGTTCCAGCGCCACGAAGACGATGATCAGGTCGTTGGCCGCTGCCATGAACATCATGCCGCCGGTGGTGAACAGCAGCAGGAAGTAATACTCGCTGCGGTCCATGCCCGTGCGGCGCAGGTAATCCATCGCCATCAGCACGCCCAGGCCCGCCGTGATCAGCACGATCAGATTGACGAAGCTGGTGAACGAGTCCACCACGATCATGCCGCCGAAGGCTTCGCCGCCCGTGTCGAAGTTGATCACGGTCAGCGCCAGGCTGGCCACGATGCCCGCCAGGGCCAGCCACCCGATCCAGCGTTTGCGCCCCGGCGGCAGGGACAGGTCGAGCAGCACCAGCAGGATCGCGCCAACCAGCAGGATGATGGCCGGCAGGGCGATGGTCATGTTCAAACTATCAAGGGTGGGGATATCAAACATGGGCTTTCCCATCAAATTGGCAGGTGGGCCTGGAAAAAAGAGCAGGTGAAGGTTTGCACAACCTCCACCCGCGTATTTTATCGTGTCCAGTCTAGACTTGCCAAGTCCATAATGCATCCAGGCGTTCGCCAACCCAGGTCGAAGACCTGGCCTAGTCAATCAGCACGGCCTGGTCCAGCTTGAACAGCGCGCCGGGCAGCAGCGTCGTCAGCGTGGGCGGGTCTGGATAGGCCAGCATCTCGGCCAGCAGGCTTTTGAGCTGCTTTTGCTGCTGGCGTTTGATCATGCCCTGGACCGCGCCGATCGTCTCCAGGGCCAGCGTCTTGTCCCGGTCGGAGCCGTCGGGGTCGCTGAGCACGGCGATGAACTGCTCGGCCTCGATGAAATTGTACAGGTCGGCCAGCGGCTGGGGGATGGGCGTGTCATGCTCCGGCACGAAGGTCACCCGGTTCCGGAAGAAATCGCGCTGAATCCGGCGGTAGAGGTGCAGGTACGACCACAGCCGGATGCGCGACGCCAGCACCGGCACGAGCAGGATGATCAGCACCACCATCACCAGCGGTATGAATGTCAACGCCATGGCAAAACTCCCGGTACAACGTCTACCTTATTGTACCGGGTTTTCGCCCCGTTTGACCATGGGCGATTCGGTGAATTCGCCCGAATCGCCCCCCTGATTATCGAAACCGTTTCCTGGCCGCCCGCCGCCTGAAAGGCTCACTTACCCCGCGACCCCGAACACGCACGACGAGACATAGTTACCTTGCAGGACATCCGGCGCGCCGTCGCCATCATAATCCAGGCCGGGGACCAGGGGACGCGTGTACTCCTCGGTAAACAGCACCAAGTGTGGGCCTGGCGTGGGATTTTCATAGAGCCAGTAGTACAGCTCCGTGGAGCCGAACACATCCCCACTGCCCAGGTCAAAGGTCAGATCGACCGCTTCCAGCACGTACTGCGGGCTGAGCAGCTGGCCATCCACCGACGCCTGCCGCCGGACCGACGACCGGTAGTCGACCACGGCGTCGAAGTTCGGCGCGGCAAAGAGAACCCAGATCAGGATCGGCTGGTTGGCGGGCAGGGCCGCCGCATTCATCGGTTCAAACGACGGGAGGTCCAGGGCTTCACAATCGAAGGGATCGAGCAGCACGCCGCTGTCCGGGACGTCGCGCTCGAAATTCAACTCCGCCATGATGCTGGCCTCCACCGGCGTGAAGCCGGTATCTTCGGGCAGGGCCGCCGCCGAACCGCCGACCGGGGCCGCGCCGGGCGTGAAGCTGTCCAGCGAGCCGGTCACCGTCACCACGTACTCGCGGTAGACCCACACGTTCTGCCCCAGGTAATTGACCAGCACGAACAACTCATCCTGGCTGACGCCCAGCGCCGGCACCGGCTCGTTGTACGGTATCGCCCCGGATGGCCGCACGTCCAGGTCCGGGTCTGTGCGGTAGCGCAGGTTGATCGTCGGCGTGACCATCACGCTGCTGGTCACCGCCCCGCTGCCGCCCGTCGTAAAGGTCTGCGTGGACTCGTTCAGGCTGCCCAGGCTGCCGCTCAGCACGCCGGTGTACGTCAGCGAGAGCCAGCCGCCCTGCCCGTTGTAGACCACCGCCACCCAGTTCCGGTCCGGGCTGATGGCCGTGGCCGTCATCTCCGTCTGGTAGGGCACGGTGCCCAGCCGCGCCGAAGTGCTCGAAGCCGACGCGCGCAAGCTCAAGTTGGCATTGGTCACCACCTGCACGCCGCCCTGCGCGCCTACCGGTAAGGCCGCCGTCAGCAAGCCGGCGAGCAGCATCACCCCCAACAACCGCCGCCAGGAAGTCATCCGTAAGCTCCTTATTTTCTATTTTGCGCTAAACAGGCGCGCCGAAGGTGTATTAGACTTTATCGGCAATAGGAATCACCCCCATATATGGGGTATAAAACGCCTTTGTTTGGACCATTTTGCCGCCACATATAGGGGTCAAGATTATTCCCGATAGAGTCTATTGATTCCTGCTCGTGTCATTGTGGAACAGAACCGCCCACAATGCAATAATGCCAGCGGTGCTTATAGTCACGCACGGCCCAACCAAAAACAGGAGCATCCCGGTGGACGCTCCTGTCGATGTGTAATACTGGTCTACTCCGTCCAAGCTGGCCTGCCCCGTCCTGCCCGGCCTGGCCTTGGCCGCCCTACCCGCTGACGAATCAATAGCCGGTTTTTAGCTGCTGACGAATCAGCGGTTAACCGCTGACGTTCACCGTGACGAAGCGGGTATCCACCGTGTTGCTGGCGGTGGTCACGCGCAGCACGTAGGTCGTGCTGGTGGTGGGGCACTCCTGGCGCGACCCGGAGAAGCCCACCGGAGCACTCTGGTAGGTGACGGACACCGCGCCGCTCACCTGCCAGTTCAGCACGGCGCACTCGCCGGCGCTGATGAAGGTCCGGTCCGCATTAAAGACGATGCTCAGCCCGCCGCCGCCCGGTACAGGCGTGGCGCCGATGGTCACCGTCACCTCGCGGTCGATGGCCGATCCGTCCGCGGTGACGGCGTGCAGGTTGTAGGTGGTGGTCTCGGTGGGGCACACCTGCCGGAAGCCCTCGCCTTCCACCGCCTCGCCCTGGATGAAGACCTGCTGGACGCCGGTGACCCGCCATTCCAGCGTGGCGCATTGGCCCGGCTGGATCGATTCCTGGTCCACGGTGAAGGTCACGTCGGCCACGCCGATGATCACGTCGATCTCGCGGCTGAAGACCTGGCCATCGTGCCCGACCACGCGCAGCGTATACCGCGTGGAAACGGCGGGACACTCCCGGCGCGTGCCCTGCGGCGACACGGTGCGCGCCCCGTAAAAGACGCCCCTGGCCCCGGCCACCGTCCAACTGATCTGGGCGCACTGGCCGGGCGCGATGAAGGTGCGGTCGGTGCTGAAGTCGATGAAGACCTCGCCCGGCGCCACCACCGGCAGATCGGCCATCTCGCCGGCCACCACGTCCAGGTAGCGGCCCGCCACCCAGCCGCGAAAGGCCCCGTACTGCACGAACACGTACAATTCGCCGGGGGTCACCGCCCGCGCCGAGGCCTGCTCGCCCGCCCGGAAGACGGTGATCAGGTCGGCTTCGGGGTCCGGCTCCATGCGGATGTTGACGCCGCGTACCGGCGACACGATCACCTGCCCCGCCGGGATGTAGCCGCGCACCAGGGCCGGCGGCACCTGCTCGTCGGAGAGCGGCAGCGTGCCCAGGTCGCCGCCCACATATTCCAGGTAGACGCGCGAGGCCCAGCCCTCCTGCCCATTATAGGAGACGCGCAGCCAGCGGTAGTTGAAGCTGAAGGCGGTGGCCGTCAGGACGGTGTCGTGCGGCATCGTGGCGTAAATGCGAGCGGCGGTGCTCGGCGCGGCGCGCAGGTGCAGGTTGTGCGTCGTGCGGAACTGCACCGCTTCCTGCCCGGAGGCCGGCAGCGCCAGGATCAGGACCAGCAGCGCCACCATCAAGAGTAGGGACGTCCGGCTGGACGTCCAGCCTTTGCCCGAAAACCATCGCCTGGTGACCATACCCATCTTCTCCGCCCACTGACCGGTTCACGTAAGGCCATTATAGCCGAACTGGCATTCTCCGACAGAGGGGAAAACGGTACCTGCGGCAAACAAGCGGTCAGTTGTCAGCATTCAGCAATCAGTTTTTGGTCATTGGCGGTTGGTGGTTAATTGATTTGAGTAGGGACGACCGGCTGGTCGTCCGAATACCCAGTTTACACGTCCGCCAACACCGCCGTCACCCAGGCCCATGCTTCCTGGAAGCGCCCATACGGCGAGATCAATGCCAGCGGCGCGGCGTCCAGCGTGAAGGTGTGCTGGGCGACCGTCTGGCCGGTGGTCGTATCGATGATGCGCACCGCGTAATCGGAGAAGGTCAGGTAAGCCTCGTGGTTGCCGGAGGCGCACAGGCCGGGATGGCTGAGCACGTAACGCGCGTAAACCACGTAGCGCGATCCGGCGAAGGTCTCCACACGGCTCTCCGCCGGGACCCAGCTTTGCCAGGCGTGGGGCACCGTGAAGCCGTCCAGGGCGATGAAGACCGCTGTTGGAGCGGACGTCCCGCCGGTTCGGTCACCGACGCGGCCTCCCCTTCCGGCAATGGCGACATGACGGCCTCAGCCTCGGCTCCGGGGGCGGACCCGGCCACCGGCAGTTCGGCCAGGCTGCCGCCTTCCACCGTCAGGTAGAAGAAAAACAGCCAGCCCTGCTGCCCGTCGAAGGCCACCCGCACCCAGGTGCGGTCGGCGTTGACGGCCTCGGCGGCCAGCGTGGTGGCGTAAGGAATGGTGGTCAGCACTTCGCCCCTGTCGGCGGCGCTGGCGCGCAGGTAAAGGTTGGTGTTGGTGGTGACGGTGATCGTACTCTGGGCGGCGGCGGTTGGCGTGAAGGCCGGCAGGGCCAGGCCTGGCAGAACCAGGGCCAGCAGTCCCTATGGACAACCGACGGGAGCCTGCACATACACCGTGCGGGAGTGACGCCCCCCACCAAGTGAGATACGCAGGGCGATCCGGCAGAGATAGGTCTGCGGATCGCCCCATCGACGGTTCACAAGGCAGCATCAGTCAGTTAGCGGCAGCCTGCTGCTGAGCCAACCACTCGTCCAGTGTCACCGATGGCCCACCCAGCAGGCGGTTGGCCTCGGATGGGTCACCCGGCTCGCCCACCTTCTCGAAATAGGCCATCAGCGCGACGGCAAATTTGCGCTGCTCGTTGCCGGAGAGCATGGCCGTCATGCGGACCAGCCACAGTGGCATCGGCGTAATGCGTGGAATCTCCGGGTGCAGCGCTGCAGGTATCCGTGCCGCTGGACGAAGACCTGGCCGCGTGGCCCGGCACAGCATACTTTTGCGAAAACCCTACATGCTAAAAGTGAACTGATTCATATAACCAATGTAAACCAGGACGCCATGCGCCAAAATGTCACGGCCTATTAAACACTGTATGGATTGGCCTTGTAAGGGCGCTTCGATGACTATTCCCTCAGCCACTATGTTGTTGGGAAATATCAAGCGGATCGCATACTGATAGCAAGAAACATTTGTGGAAGCTGGCGTGTTTATTGATGTGACGCCAATCGGATTCAGCCCTAGTTGGTCGGCTATTCCCTCTTGAATCACAGTGCCAGTCGCGCCAGTATCGAACATCGCAATAGCCTTAACTGGCGATGGCATTGGCGTGTTACTTGCCTTTAAGGCAACCTCCACAGGGCTACCTACGGCAATATTTACCTCCACAAGAGGGCCTGAAATTCTCAGGTCCTGCGATCCCGTAGTGAATGATGGCATTTTATACTGCCAACAGGTTGGAAACGAAGTTCTGCGAGACTTCAACTCTCACAACTTGCTTGACTAAAAAAGGCACATTGCCAAGCCGTTGATAGCCTTGCCGCACCGCGTCGTATTCCGCTTCAAAGACTCCGAGAACCTCCTCTCCGCCGATCAACACAAATTTCCCTTCCGCGGTGTCCAGCAGTTCTTGGCGCTTATTTTCGTAGGTTTCCAATTCGCGTTCTAATGGTTTCATTGCCACTTCCTCCTATGCTCATTATATATCACTTTGCAGCGCGTTAATACACCAAATGAATTAACCGGCCGACTGGTCGGATTCTGGTATCGCTTTGGTATCGGTCCGGCAGGTCATGCCGCCTTGCTGGCCCTGTTGGTCGGGCCTAATTCGCTGAGCGTGAACGGCCAACCCCTCCCGATTTGGACGCACCCCGAGCCGTGCACCCCCGACAGTTGTGGCACCGGCTACCACTACCACGTCCATGCCGCCTGGGTTGCGCCCGCGCCGGGCGAGTATACGTTCACGGGCAGCAGTCCCTATGGACAACCGACGGGATCATGCACATACACCGTGCTGGAGTGACGCCGGGAGCCCCCCATCAAGTGAGATACACGGGGTGATCCGGCGGAGAGAGGTTCGCGGATCGCCCCAACAAAAAGGCGGCCCGGTGTGCCCGGAACGCCTCAAAAAACCGTCAAAATGGCGTGTGTGGCGCGTTTTACCCACCGGCCAACCGGCGTGTTATCCGCCGGCCAACCGGCGCATCAGCCGCCGGCCACCACCTGGATAAACGGCGCGACCTGCTGCACCAGGTGGCTCACCGACTGGCCCATCATGTCGAAGAAGGGCGTCGGGAACAGGCCGATCCAGAAGATCAGGATCACCAGCGGCACCAGCGCCGCCAGTTCCATCCAGGTGAGGGGCTGGTCGGCCAGTGCTTCGTTTTCCTTCTTATCCAGCGGCCCCATGTATATCTTCTGGAACATGTACAGCAGGTAGATGGCCGCCATGATCACGCCCAGCGTGGCGAAGAAGACGAAGAAGAAGCCCAGCACCTGGCTGCCGAAAGCCCCCAGCAGAATGGTGAACTCGCCCACGAAGCCGTTGAGGCCGGGCAGACCCATGCTGCTCAAGACGATGATCAGGCTGATCCCGCCGTAGAGCGGCAGGACCTTCCATATCCCGCCGAAGGCATTAAGCGCCTTGGTATGCCGTCGCTCGTAGAGCACGCCCACCAGGATAAACAACCCGCCCGTGCTGATGCCGTGGTTGACCATCTGCATGATGCCGCCCTGGATGCCGGCGCTGTTCAGGGCGAAGATGCCCAGCATCACGAAGCCCAGGTGGCTCACGCTGGAATAGGCGACCAGTTTCTTGGCGTCGTCCTGCCCGTAGGAGACCCACGCCCCGTAGATGATGCCGATCACGGCCAGGGTGGCCACCACCGGGGCGGCGTCGACGCTGGCCTGCGGGAACAAGGGCAGGTTAAAGCGCACGAAGCCGTAGGTGCCCATCTTCAGCAGGACGCCCGCCAGGATGACCGAGCCAGCCGTCGGGGCCTGCACGTGCGCGTCCGGCAGCCAGGAGTGCAGCGGCCAGATCGGCACTTTGATGGCGAAGGCGATGGCGAAGCCCAGGAAGAGCAGCATCTCCACGCCGGGCGCGTAGGCCAGCGCCCCGCTCTGCACCAGCGCCACCAGCTCCGGCACGGCGAAGGTGCCCGCCTGGTTGCCCAGGAACAGGATGGCCAGCAGCATCAGGATCGAGCCGGCCATGGTGTAGAGGAAGAACTTGACGGCGGCGTACACCCGGTTCTCCGCGCCCCAGATGCCGATCAGGAAGTACATCGGGATCAGCGTGATCTCCCAGAAGATGTAAAACAGGAAGAGGTCCTGGGCGACAAAAACGCCGATCATGGCGAATTCCAGCAGCAGCATGAAGGCGTAATACAGCTTGATACGATCCGTGATCGCCTTGAAACTGATCAGCACCGCCGGCGGCATGATCACGCCGGTCAGCAGCACCAGCAGGATGCTCAGCCCGTCCACGCCGACGTAATAACCGATGCCCCAGGCGGGTATCCAGCTATAGAAGGTGACCTCCTGCAAAGCGGCGCTCTGGTAGTCCAGGGCCAGGGCCAGGAACACCGCCAGCACGAAGGTGATCACCGTGGTCGCCAGCGCCCCGTAGCGGATCCAGTCCTCGCGCTCCTTGGGGACGAGCAGCAGCAGGATCATGCCGACCAGCGGCGCAAAGAGCACGATGCTTGTGAGCGATATCGCGGTATTTTCCATCATTCAACGGTCCTTCGTATCAAAAAGGATACGGTTCGCTGCCGCCCCACCTGGCGCACACACGCCGGGACAGCACAGTTTATTTTCCGGTTTACGGGCCAGAGCAGCCCCTTACCCGTTAATCTTCCACGTCCGGCAGGGCGAACAGGTCCGCCACGGCCAGCTTCAGGCCAGGGAACAGCGCTTCCGCCGAGATCGTATCGGCGGCCCGGAATGTCTGGACTGCCGCGGCCTCGCGGCGGTAGCAGTGCACTTCCTGCTGCGCCGGGTACACCAGCCAGACCTGCGCCGTACCTGCTTCAAAATAAGTTCGCACCTTCGCCAGCATCTCCAGGGCACTGTCCTCCGGCGAAAGCACCTCGACCGCCAGGTCCGGCGCGCCGGCGAAAGGCCGTGCCAGGTCGTCGCCCGCCGGCAGCCGCCCCTTGCGGATAAACGACGCATCCGGGATGCGCGTCTGGCGGATGCCCATCTGCGGGTCTTCGTCCAACACGTAAATCAGGCTGTCGCCCATGACGTAGCCCAGCCGGTGTTCGGCAGCATAGGCATAAAGCGCCCGGTAGACGCTACCGGCCACCAGCGCGTGCAGCAGTCCGACTGGCGTCATGGGGACCCCCTCGCCATCGATCACCTCCACGCGCCCATCCGCCGCGTTCAAGCGCAGCAGGTCTGCTTCGGTGATGGGCGATGTGCGCAGGACAGCCATACTGTTTTCTCGTTCGCCTCGTCTACAGCCCCAACAATTCCGACAGCAGCGGCGCCACCAGCAGCAGCACCACCAGCAGCGCGCCGAACAAGACGCTCAGCGCATAGACGCGCACGTAACCGGTCTGCGAGCGGCGCAGCCGTCCCGCGATCCACTGCACCAGCCGCCCCACCCCGTTGACCGCGCCGTCGATCAGGCCCAGCTCTACCGGCGTGGTCAGCAGGCGCGTCGCGCCCTGGTAAGCCTCATAGAGCACCGTCTCGTGGAAGAAGTCGTGCCAGAAGGCCCAGTCCAGCTTTTCCGCCAGCCAGCGGGCCGCCCGGTTGAAGGGCTGCTCCAGGTAATGGTCGTAACCCTCGTCCCAGTTGAGCTTGGCGTTGGCCAGGGCGAACATGCCCGCCGTCTGCGGCGCGACCTCCAGCGGGTCCTTGTCGCCGTCGACGACCGGCCGCCTGCCGTAGATGCTGCCCGCCAGGAAGAAGGCCGCCAGCCCGCCCCCCACGGCGATAAAGGCCAGCAGCATCTGCGCCTCGCCGGCGTGGGCGTAGGGCACGGCGTGCTCCAGCCAGCTCGTGAACTGGTGCAGCGGGAAGATCGGGTCTGCCACCCAGAAGCCGCCGGGGATATTGATAAACCCGATCAATATCGTGCCGAGGGCCAGCACGACCAGCACGCGCGTCATGGCCGGGTAGCCGTAAGCGCGCTCGCCGGTGTACTTGGCCGCTTCCGTGCGCGGCTCGCCCAAAAAGACCATCCACACCTGCCGGCCCATGTAAAAGGCGGTGAACAGCGCCGCGATGAACAGCAGGCCGAAGGCGATGTAGCCTTCCAGCCGGCCATCCAGGAAGCCGACCACCAGCGCGTCGGCCAGGATTTCGTCCTTGGACCAGAACCCGGCCAGCGGGAAGATACCCGCCAGGGCCAGCATGCCCACCATGTACGTCCAGAAGGTGCGGGGCATGGTCTTGCGCAGGCCGCCCATGTTGCGCATGTCCTGCGGGTTGAAGATTTCGGCTTCATCCTCATGATGCCCGTCATGATCGTGGCCGTGCTGGTCGTGCACCTGATGGTGCCCGTGTTCCATGGCATGGATGACCACGCCGCTGCCCAGGAACAACAGCGCCTTGAAGAAGGCGTGTGTCACCAGGTGGAACATGGCCGCCCCGTAGGCGCCCAGGCCCGCCGCCGCCACCATGAACCCCAACTGGCTGACCGTGCTGTAGGCCAGCACCTTCTTGATGTCCCACTGCCCCAGGGCGATAAACCCGCCGACCAGGGCCGTGAACGTGCCGACCAGCGTCACCACCGCGCTGCTGAAGGGCACGGCATGGTAAAACACGTTGGCCCGCACGATCAAATAGACGCCGGCGGTGACCATCGTGGCGGCGTGAATGAACGCGCTCACCGGGGTCGGGCCGGCCATGGCGTCTGGCAGCCACACGAACAGCGGAATCTGGGCGCTCTTGCCGGTCACGCCCATCAGGAAAAACAGCGTGATAATCGTCAGCACCGTCTCAATCGGCAGGGAGAACGGCCCGAACTGCACCTCGGCCCCCTCGGCCAGCATCAGCTCCGCCTGGTTGAAGACGCCGGTCGTCGCGGCCAACGGGGCCGCGGCCAACGGGGCCGCAGCTAACGGGGCCGCGGCTAACGGGGCCGCGGCTAACGGGGCATCCAGCGCTTCGCCCTCGCCTTCGCCTTCAGCAGCCTCGCCCTCGACGACGACGGCGCCTGCCGGGTGCCCCTCCTCGGCGTGGGCCGGCATGATGGGCAGCTCGTTCGGCTTGTAGAAATCCAGCGTGCCGAAGGTCCAGAAGGTCAGGAAGATGCCGATCAGCAGGCCGAAGTCGCCGATACGGTTGACGATAAACGCCTTGCGCCCGGCGATGGAATTCTTCCAGCCTTCCGTGCCGTATTTGGCCCGCTCTGCCGGGTCGATGGCGGCCTGTTTTTTGGTCCACCAGAAGCTGATCAGCAGGTAGCTGCACAGGCCGACGCCCTCCCAGCCGACGAACATCACCAGGAAGTTGTTGCCGGTCACCAGCAGCAGCATGAAGACCAGGAACAGGTTCATGTAGACGAAAAAGCGGGGGTACATCTCGTCGCCGTGCATGTAGCCGGTGGAGTAAAAGTGGATCAGCGAGCCGACGCCGGAGACGACCAGCATCATGGTCACGCTGAGCGTATCCACCCGGAACTGCCAGGGGATGCTCACCGCCGCCGCCGGGATGTCGATCCAGTCCGGCAGCAGGGGCAGCTCCACCACGAACGGCTGGAAGCCGCCGTTGGCCAGGGTCATCCACTGTAAGAGGGCCACCACGAAGGCGGTCAGGGCCGCCCCGCAGGCCACGAAACCCACACCGCGCTCGCCCAACTGCCGCCCGATCAGCAGGTTGATGATCAGGCCGATCAACGGGGCAAAAACGACCAGGGGGACCAGTTGCGGGAAGTTTTCCATAAAAACAGACCTATCGCGTGTTCAGGCGCGGCGCATTACAGGTGCATGACAGGGCCGGGCGCGGCCCGGTGGGCGACCTGCCGGGTCGCCCCTTGGGAGACGTGTGCCTTAGCCATCCATCTGGTGCAGGTCGTCCACGTTGATGCTGTGTTTGGTGCGGAAGATGGCGACGATCAGCGCCAGGCCGACCGCGACTTCCGCCGCCGCCACCGTCATCACGAAAAAGACGAACACCTGCCCGTCGACCTGGCCCCACTGCCGCCCGAAGGCGACCAGTGCCAGGTTGCCGGCGTTGAGCATCAGCTCCACCGACATGAACACCAGGATCGCGTTGCGGCGCAACAGCACGCCCAGCGCGCCCATCACGAAGAGCACGGCGCTCAACATGACGTACAGGTCGGTGGGCACAAAGACCGTTGGTTCCATAAATGTGTGTCCCCTTACTTGCCCGGCTCCGAAACCGCCGAATCGACAGCGGTTGCATCGCCTGCACCCATGTCGCTGACCTGCGCGGCGGCAGCCTGCGGCCCGACCAGCGGACGGCGTACGATCCGGCGGCGCGGACTGTGCTCGGCCTGCATTTCGCGGTGGGTCAGCACGATCGCGCCCACCATCGCTACCAGCAGCAGGATGGCGACCAGCTCAAAGGGCAGCAAATAGGTGGTGAACAGCGCCCCGCCGACCTGCTGCGGGCTGCCGTAAAGAGGCAGCATCGCGGCCTCGAAGCGCAGCGGCACGACGCGCGTCTCGCCGGAGGCCAGCGCTTCCGGCGCGGGGATCAGCAGGTTGTTGGTGCCGGCTTCCAGCTCCAGGCCGCGGTACACCAGGACCGGCGCCTCGTCCCCGCCCACGAACACCTGGACGTTCACCGGCGCATCCCGGTCCCACAGCAGCGTCTCGACCGGCTCGCCGTAGCCGGCGTTGTCGATCAGCACCGTGCTGTCGTCTTCCACCGATTCCAGGCCGGGGTCGACCAGCTTGATCGTCTCTTCGTCAAAAGCGGGCAGGCCGTGCAGCAGCGTCAGGCGCGGCACGTCGTCCTGGCTGGGGGCCAGGTTTTCGTGCAACTGCACGACCGGGAAATTACCGTTCGCGCCCAGCACGACCAGGCTCACCACGTCCCCTTCCGTCAGGATCAGGTTATCGAGCATGGCCGGTGAATCGACATTCGGGTCCGCCCCGGCGGGGAAGCCGCTGATGCTGTACTCGCCCGGTTCCAGCCGAGAATACTCGGTGGCTTCCCGGAAGTCCACGTCGGCCACGAACAACTGATTGGCGAGGTAAATGTCGACCGGCGGCGCGTCGGCAGCGTGGATCACGCGCACCTGCGGCAGCACCGGCGCACCGGCCATCAGGTTGATCTCGCCGCCGGCGATGGCGGCGCCCGCCGTCACCAGGAAGATCAGGGCTAGAATCAGCGCGGCGCGCGGCAGCCAGCGATACGGCCCAGGGCCGGGTTCGATGCGCTCCGCCCCCAGCATCATGATCACGAAGAGGAACAGCACCATGATCGCCCCGGCGTACACCGCGATCTGCACCAGCGCGATAAAGGGCGCGCCCAGCGTGAGGAAAAAGAAGGCCACGCACACGAAATTCAGCACCAGGAACATCGCGCTGTGCACGGCGTTCTGGCTGATGAGCATGAACGCCGCCGACAGGATGGCGATGCCGCCGACGATCAAAAAGACGATGACTGCCGTCATGGATTTTATCCTGAGCGAATACGGATTAGACTTGTGCAGTTTAGCGCAAATAGCGCCAAACGTCCAACGTTTACCGCCGACGATCGATGTGAAAATTGGTGCTCAGTTTTTGCTCATGAGTCGGCAGCTTTCAGCCGTCAGTCTTCAGCAAAATCAGGTTCCGGCGGTCGTTCGTCACCATCCGCAGGCCGCTAACCGCAGGCCGCTACCCAGCCTGCGTCGGCAGGTTGAGCCGGGCGACGGCGTGATCCACGATGGTATTGACCAGCGCTTCGTAGGTCCAGCCGGCGGCCCTGGCCTGGATGCACAGGTCGCTGTAACTGGGATTCAGGCCTGGCAGCGGGTTGACCTCCAGGATGTAGGGCTTGTCGCCGTTTTCCTCGTCCAGGCGGAAGTCCACGCGGGCCACGTCCTTGCAGCCCGTCACCCGGAAGACGGCCGCCGCCAGCAGCTGCAACTCCTGCTCCAAGGCCGGGTCCAGCGGGGCCGGGCACACGTAAAACAGCTCGTTGTCGGCCCACTCCACCTTCATCCGGTTGGTATACAGGTCGCCCTCCGTCGATTCCACCACCCCGGTATTGATCTCCAGCGGCGGGAAGAAGGTCAGCCCCTCCGGCAGCACGTTGGGCGCGGTGTGATCGCTGACCCGGCGCGCCACCGGCGGCGTGATGTTGCCCAGCATCCCGACCGTGATCTCGCGCCCCTTGATGTAGTGCTCCACCAGGATCGGCTGCCGGTAGCGGTCCAGCTGCCGGCTCACCTGGACGTATAACTGCTCGACGGTGGTGACCACGCTCTCCGCGCTGACGCCCATGCTGGTGCCTTCCCGGCTGGGCTTGACGAACATCGGGAAGCGCAGCTCCTCGTCGTCGTCGAGCAGGTCCTGGTCCAGCGGTTCGTCCGCCTGGTCGAAGACCTGGAACTCCGGCGTCGGCAGGCCGTGATACCACAGGACGCGCTTGGTCATCGGCTTGTCCAGCGCCAGGGCCAGCGTCATCACCTTGCTGCCGGTATAGGGCAGCCGCAGCATCTCCAGGATGGCCGGGATTTGCGCCTCGCGGCCATCGCCAAAGTGACCCTCCGCGATGTTAAAACACAGATCGGGCTTGACAGCCAACAACCGCGCCACCAGGTCAAAGGGGGGCAGGATGTTCGCTTCCAAAAACTCGACCTGGTGGCCGCGCGATTGCAGCGCAGCGACCAGGCCCTCGATCGTCTTCGGACTGTCGAGGTCGTCCCACTGGTCCTCGGACATCCCGTCCCAGGTGGGGGCGTTCCGCTTGAGGTTTGCCAATACAGCAATGCGCATCTCTGGCTCTCTAGGGCCTCCTTTAGCCATCTTTACCAAACCGTGCGTACAAGGTCCAGCGAAATATCAGTAAAGAGTCTTCACTTGTTCAGGCACAAAAATCCGGCCCCGCTGCTGCCGGAGCCAGCGTCCAACAGGCTTACAGCGGGTTCTGCATATCCGGGATGGAACGCGTGAACACGCCCGGCTCGACCTTCTGCGGCGTATCGGGCTTGCTGGGAGGCGGCGCGTCGAGCAGCTCCGTCTTGGTATAGATGGCGTCGCGCCGGTTGGTGAAGCTCAGCCGGTGCTCGTGCTCCAGGACGATGGCCTCGGTCGGGCAGGCATCCTCGCAGTAGCCGCAAAAGATGCAGCGCAGCAGGTTGATCTCGTAGGTTTTGGCGTAGCGCTCGCCGGGGCTGTAGCGCGCGTCGTCGGTGTTTTCGGCGGCCTCCACCCAGATGGCGTCCGCCGGGCAGGCGGCCGCGCACAGCGCACAGCCGATGCACTTCTCCAGGCCGTTGTCGTAGCGCTTGAGCGCGTGACGGCCCTTGTAACGCTCCCGGAAGGGGCGCTCCTCCTCCGGGTACTGGTAGGTCGGCGGCTCCTGGAACAGGAACTTGAGTGTAGTGGCAAATCCGCGCAGGACGTTCATGATTGATGTTCCTTCCTTAAAGCTGTTCCAACAAACCTCTCAATGATGGTCGCGCCGGGCTGATTGCAGCGGGCGGACGTATGGGTCATGGGTCCTCCCTGCCGGCGTTTATGCTCAGGATTGGTTATCGCCCGGTGCTCTCACCGGCTTCTTCGGCCTGGGCAGCCTTGGCGGCCTGCGCCTCCTGGCGATGACGGCGCATCGCGGGCATGAATTCGCGGAAGTCGCGGCGACTGCGCACCAGCCAGTCGTACAGGGCAAACGGCGCGGCGATCAGTGCGCCCACCGCCTGCACGATGGCCCAGCCCAGCCCGTCCCGCGAGTCGGTCACGTCCGGGCGGGCGGGCAGGTCCCGGCTGCGCCGCCACAGGTTCACCACGAAAACCAGCACCACCAGGCCGAACAACATCCCGGCCACGGCGGTAAAAGCCGATCCGCCCTCCGTCTGGTCGCCCACGGTCAGCACGACGGTGGTCCAGCCCACGCCCAGCAGCGACAGCGGGAACATCACCTTCCAGCCGAAAGCCATCAGCCGGTCGTAGCGGATGCGGGGCAGCGTGGCCCGTATCCAGACCATGCCGGTCAGGAACAGCACGATCTTGATAAACAGGTTCACCGGCCCCAGGATGGGCGCCCAGTCCGCCGGGAACGGCCAGTGATAGCCGCCGAAGTACATGGATATCGCCACGGCGCTGACCGCGATCATGCCGATGTATTCCGCCGCGAAAAAGAGCGCGAACTTCATGCCGCTGTACTCGGTGTGGTAGCCGCCCACCAGCTCGGATTCGGCCTCCGGCATGTCGAAGGGCGAGCGGTTGACCTCCGCCAGCAGCGCGATCATAAAGATGGCCGCCGCCAGCGGGTTCTGCCAGACGAACCAGCCCAGGCCAAAAGCCGGAGCGGCCTGCCCCTTCACGATGTCCATCACCGACATGCTGGACACGATCATGATCGGCACTACCATGCCCATGCCCATGCTCAGCTCGTAGCTGATCATCTGGGCGCTGGCCCGCAGCCCGCCCAGCATGGAATACTTGTTGCCGCTGGCCCAGCCCGCCAGCACGACCCCGTAGGTGCCGACGCTGGTGATGGCCAGCAGCCACAGCACGCCGACGTTCACGTCCGCGATGCCCAGCGGAATCTCGTACCACAGCCCGTCGAACCACGGCAGCAGGATCGGTGGCCCCAGCGGCACCACCGCCAGCACGACCAGCGCCGGCACGGACTTCAGCAGCGGCGCGATCCAGTAGACGATTTTGTCGGCGGCGCTCGGCGTGACGTCTTCCTTAAAGATCAGCTTGATGCCGTCGGCCACCGGCTGCAGCAGCCCGAACGGCCCGACCCGGTTGGGGCCGACCCGGTGCTGGAAGCGGGCCACCACGCGGCGTTCCAGCCAGGTGGTATAGGCGAAGCCGCCCATCAGCGTGACGAAGACCAGCAGACTCATGATCAGGGCGTGGGCCACGCTGCACGCCGAATTGGCCGAACAGGAGACGATTAGGTTTGGATCGATCATCGGCAAAGCCTCTCTTGTAGCGGTCGGCGTTCTCCGACGGCTATCCGTAACTTCACACCACTGCTGCTGCTACCAGATTGTGTCGATACCGGATACCTGGATTTGGGCATCCCGGCTGAGAATCGGCACATTCAGGGTTAACGCCGTGGCCGCGATGATGCGGTCCGGCATATCAGGCACTTTGCTCCGCTCCACCCGCTTAAGCGCCTGGGCAACTGCCAGATCGAACGGGACTTCCACAAATACGCTTTCGGGCGATTGCAGAGCAGAAATGATAAGTGGCTCGGTGCCGGCCTGAAGCCGTCCCTTTTCCAGCAGGTAGATAACCTCAACCAGTGTAATAGGCGAAACCCCGATGCTATCACCGCGTTCGCCAGCGCTGTCGATAAACCCCTGCGCGGCTGTCGATAACCGCCGGTCATCAAACAGATACCAGATAATCGCATGGGTATCGACCACGCCGGAGATCATCAGGCAATATCCTCACGTGGGAAATTGGCTAACATCTCACGGCGCACTTCGTTTATATCCTCTGCCGAGGGCGCAGGGCCAAACTCGGCCAGTATTCCCCGCAGGGAACGCTTAGGCGTCTTTTTGGCCGGCGTGGCTACCAGTTCGCCTGTCAAGGTGGAGGCCATGCGCTCGATCAGGCGCGCCCGCTCCACCGGCGACAATTGCAGCGCCAGGTCGATAACCACTTCCAGGGTGATCTCGCGCTCACTCATACACGGTTCTCCATCATGACAGCCTGATCCCTGCGGCCACGCCATAGTGGACGTTCAATTGAACGTCCCTATCGCCGTTTAATCCCCGGCGACAGGCTCGGCAACCGGCACTGGCGCCACCGTCCCAACGACCGGCGTCAGCGAGACCGGGTCGGCGCTGAGGCGCAGCGGCAGCAAAGCCACCCCCGCCGGCGCGTAATCGTCGACCACGGCGGTCACGGTCAGGGCCATGCCCGCGGCGCTGACGGTCACCGGGTCCCCGTCGGCGATACCCAGCCGCCCGGCGTCGCCCGCGTTGAGGGCCACGAACGGCTGCGGAATGCGGTTGTGCATCAGCGTGCTGGCGTAAAACTCCGGCGCGCGGTCGTAGAGGCGGGTCACCGGCGCGATCACCAGTTGATCCGGCTTGACCTTCAGGGCTTGGGGCGCATCCACGGCCCTGACGCGCAACTTGCCGCTCCCTTCCGCCTTGACCGGCCACTGGAGTCCCGAGCCGCCTGCCGGCGCTTGAGATGCCCCGCCGTAAAAGATGGGCGATTCGCCGATGGGCGGGAACTGTTTTTCCACCGCGGCCAGCGCGGGATAACTCAGGCCCGCGTACGGTTTGACGGTTTCGGCCAGGGCCTTCATGACCAGGGCCGCGCCGTGACGGGGCCGGCTCATGCCGAGGCGCTGGCCGAGCAGGGCCAATGCTTCCCAGGCCGGCAGCGCCGACCCGACCGGGCCGTGCAGGGTATAAAAACGCTGCACCCGGCGCAGGGCGTTGGTGAAAGTGCCGTCGCGCTCGGCGAAGCTCTGGATGGGCAGGACCACGTCCGACGCTTCGGCGGTGGCATCCGGGAACAGGGCCAGGTCGATGATGAAGTTAGCGCGTTCCAGGGCAGCCGCCCCGGCGGGATCGGTGGCCACGTCCGCTCCGGTGATGATCAGCACCTCCGGCGTCCGGGCCAGCATGGCGCGCGTCGCGGCGGCGGTGAAGCCCAGGTCGAAGGCGCCCTGCGTATTGGCCCCCGGCCAGACCGGCACCAGCCCGTTGTTGCGCCGGCCCACGTGCCCGGTCACCGCCAGGAAATTGGCGGCGGCTTGCAGCAGGGCCGTGTGCCCGTCCGCGTCCAGGCCGTCATTACCCACCAACACGACCAGGTTCTCGGCAGTGGCCAGCGCTTCGGTCTTGGCCTTGTGCTCGCCGGAGCCTTTGCCCAGCGCTTTCTTGAGGTCGTCGAAGCCGGTGAGGCGTTTGACCGTCTTGTTATCGGTCCAACCGCCGCTGATGGCCGTGGCCGTCAGGTCGTTGAGCACGGCGGCAGCGTCGCCGAAGTTATAGCGCACCGTCTGCGCCGCGTAATGATCGAGCTTGGTGGTGCGCATGTTGGCCACGACCAGCGTCGCGCCCCGATCGGCGGCCTGCTTGGCCTGCAAGAACCAGATCGGCGCTTCTTCTTCCAGGTCGCTGGCGAAAACCAGCACCGCGTCGCCCTTACCCAGCTCGACCAGGCGGGAGCCGGAAGCCAGCCCCACCTCGTCCGCCGGGCCGTGATCGCCCAGGTTGGACGGCCACACGCCCAGCTTCTTGCTGCCGACGTGTCCCGCCAGTTCCGCCATGGCGAACAGGTCTTCGTTGGAGGCCATCGGCCCGGCGATGAAGCCCACGCTGTCGCCGGCCTCTTTGAGGGCTTTGGCGGCGGCCTTGAGGGTCTCGTCCCACTCGGTCTCGGCCAGGCTGCCCCGGTGGCGCAGGAGCGGCTCGCGCAGGCGGTCGGGACTCATCGAAAAATGGTGGCCGAAGCGGGTCTTATCGGAAATCCAGATCTCGTTGACGGCTTCGTTCTGGCGCGGCAGGATGCGCTTGATCACCTCGACGCCGCCCGAGTCGCGGTCCAGGCGCGTGCTGGCCACGATGTTCTCGCCCACCGGGCCGTGCGGCGAAATGCTGGCGATATTGGTCAGCTCCCAGGGCCGCGCCCCGAAGCGGAAGTCGGCGGTGGTCAGCGCGCCCACCGGGCAGATGTCGGTGGTATTGCCGCTGAAATAGGTATCGAAGGGCGGGTCGCTGATGGTGATGATCTGCAAGCGGCGGCCCCGCTCGTGGAAGGCCAGCACGTCGTCGCCCACCACCTCCGCCTGGAAGCGGGTGCAGCGCGCGCACTGGATGCAGCGCTCGCGGTCCAGGAAGATCAGGTCGCCCAGCGGCACGTGTTTCGCCAGGTGCATCTTATCCTGGTAGACCATGCGGCTGATGCCCGGCCCGTGACGCATGGTCAGGTTTTGCAGCGGGCACTCGCCGCCCTTGTCGCAGACGGGGCAGTCCAGCGGGTGGCTGGAGAGCAGGAATTCCAGCACGTCTTTACGCGTTTTTTCCACCACTTCGCCCTGGGTGCGGACGTGCAGGCCCGCCGTGACGGTGGTGGTGCAGCCGGTGGCCAGGACGCGGCCCCAGCGGATTTGCGGGCTGCCATCTTCGTTCAGCACCGGCTCGCCGGTGGCGCGGTCGCGCATCTCGAAGCCGAGATCGACCAGGCACATGCGGCACATCCCGACCGGCTCCATCTTGGGATGGTAGCAGAAGATCGGGATTTCGATGTTAGCGTAAACGCGGGCGGCATCCACCAGATTCATCCCGGCGGGGACCTCGTAGGGGGCGCCGTTTATGTGAAGGGTTACGGTCTCTGTCATCCGTCAGCCTTTGCGGGTGCTTCCAGGGTCGCAGCGCAATTATTCTAACGTGTTTCGTCTATTTTATCGACGAACGCACGTCATGGCGAACCATTGCGCCCATTTTAACAAGCCCCGCCCGCCCCGTCGAGAGGTGGGCCAACGTGGCGAATAATTCACCTCGGACGACCCGCCCGGACTCGCTAGAGTCCGCGTCGTCCCTACTCCCGCCAGCCGATGATTCTCCCGTCGTGAAAGGCAATGGAATGAAGCTGCCAGCTCGAAATCTCCAATACCTCTACGCGCCTTTGTCCATTGCCTCCTGCCAGGAAAGATAGCATTGCGCCATCCGGGGACCAGGCCAGACCACCGTTGCCCGTCATGATACAGGTATTTATAACCACACGATCCTGCGTATCTGCAATGTATAGCAGCCCCAGGTTGCTCTGGCCAACGTATGGTACGAACGCAAAGTAACGCCCGTCGGCAGACCAGCCATGGGTGTAATAGGAGTATTTGCTAAAAAAACCGCTGCTACCAGCCACTTCAAATACGGTTTCGAGCACCGTTCCCTCTCTGCTGACCAGCACCAGCGAAGCATCCCCATACCAATCGAACACGTCTGAAACGGCTTCCATCTGCATCATGAACCCGCTGGAATCAGGCTTCCAGTCGGCTATTGCGGACTGCGCTGTCCTGAATGAGATGAGCGTCTCACCGGAGATCAGGTCTTGTAGACTCCAATCGATATAATCATCGAAGGGATTGACCACCGCCCTCGTCCAATCGGGAGAGGGATAAAAAAAGTACCCTTGCGACGGCACGACCAAACCGTCGGTAAAAGAGCGTATTTCTCCTGAGAATGGATTGATGAAAAAGAGCGCTCTTAGTGGATAATCCTCGTTCACTTGTTGATAGATCAAATGATCCTCATCCCACCATCGTAGCTGTCGCGTGGGCGAATTGTTGTGCACGCCGTCGATCCAGTTATCCCATTCGATGGTATATCGCTCTGCAGGATCGTCCGTGCTGTACACAACTATCGCGTTCACTTGCAGCGAATCGGTAAAGAGAATACCTTCCACAAACTGTCCCTGTGCCATAGCGAACCATTGGCCGTCGGGCGAGAGGTTTTCCCGTCCAGGCCACTCGAGCCAGTCGTCATAAAAAGCGACAACGAAAGGTGTCTCCAGATCAGCCCGGATACCGTGCAATCCTGCCCACCCCGCCGCCAGAATCACACCCGGAAACACCCACTCCCCGGAAGGTTCCATTGCCTGCGGCACGCAGCGCTCCTCGACCGGCCAGCCCTGCCCGTCCCCCTGCGCCAGAGCCGGGCGCAACGGCACGATCAACAGGCCCAAAATAACCAGGAGTAGGGACAACCGGCTGGTTGTCCGCGACGTCCACCGCCTGGACAACCGGCCCGGACCCGCCAGAGCGATGTCCACCGCCCGGACGACCTGCCGGTCGTCCCTACTCCCGCCACCCGATCAACGAAGGATCGGTTGCCCCGGCTACCACTATACGCTGCCAGGTTTCCAGGTTGAGCATCTCGTATTCCTGGCAAATACCACACGGTTCCTCCGGCGGAGTCAGATACTCCAGATCATAACTAAGGTAGGTAATCAATCCGGAGTCAGGGTGCCAGACCGGACCCACACCATGCACGCAGGTGTTAATACTGTGCTGCTCTTGCGTATCCACCAGATGCAAGATCGGATGGTATTCATCGCCGAAATACACGCCAAAAGTGAAGTAGCGACCGTCCGGCGACCAACTGTCTGCATTAAGCACTATCCGAGTCTCACCCGTACCCTGGCTCACCACGGCCAGCAGCCCGCCGTCTCTATCGAACAAGGCCAGGGTCCCGGTGCTATTTTCGTCCGTCGGCGGCAGCAGGGCGACAAACCGCGACGAATCCGGCGCCCACGCAACCTCGTCAACCGCCGGCAGCACCGCGAACAACTCACCGCTGATCGGGTCGAACACGCCCCAATTCTCCCAGGAATAAGGCCGGTACACCATGCGTGACCAGTCCGACGCGGGATACCCGTCCACGGCCAAAGGATCGATCCGACCATGCCATGGAGTCGTCTCGCCGGTGCGGAAGTTGATCAGAAACGTCGTGTCCGGCGAGAACCCTTGAAAGGGATTGTCGTACGACTCGAAAATCAGGTGATCGTTGTCCCACCAGCGCGGCCATCGTCTGAATCGCACGATGTAATCGTATGACACCGGAAATGAGATACGGTGATTCCAGGGAATCCTGTGTGTTTCGCCGCTGCCGAACATGCCAAACACGCGTATCTCGAAAACTTCAAGGATGCCATGCCGGAAATCCACATCGCTTATGGTGATGGCTACCCACATTGGGTCCGGTGAAAGCTGATCCCTTGTACCTACAAGTTCATCTTCATAACTGTCGTCAAAAAAACGCAGCGTGATCCCGCCGCCGCGATAACCGAATGGACCACCCCAAAAGGTTAGCATGGTGCCGGGAAATTCGATGCCCTCGTATGAGGGACGTTCCACCGGCGGCACGCAGCGCTCCTCGACGGGCCAGCCCGTGTCGCCGCCCTGCGCCAGGGCCGGGCGCACCGGCACGATCAACAGGCCCAAAATAACCAGGAGTAGGGACAACCGGCGGGTTGTCCGCGGCGTCCCTACGACAACATTACGCATCACCCTCCCTCCAACTACTCCCCCACCCCCAGGTCGAACCAGGGCGCGGCGGGATTGTTCGCGTCGTCCAGCACGTCGATGTTGCGGAAGCTGCCGTCCTCGATCACGTACAGCCCGAAGCGGATGGTGGCCATTTCCGCCGGCTCCTCCACGTCAACCCACGCGATCAGGCGGTCGCCTTCCCGCCAGTGGTGGCCCGGCCAGAAGTCCACGTCGTACTGCCCGATCCGCTCGCCGTCGGCATCCAAAAAGTGCGCGAACCAGCGCATGTAACGCGGCTCCGGCGCGCCCGGCAGCGTGAAGCCCACGTACAGCCGCCCATCTTCCAGGGTATAGCCGGTCAACGTCACGCCGTTGGCGAAGCGCACCGGCCCCAGGTCTTGCAGCGGCGGGCCGTTCCAGGCGGGAGCCTCCTCGAAGGTATCGATCCGGTATTCGCCCTCGCCGCCGGGCCGCAGGTGGAAGATCAGCGTCGAGTCGGTCGCGTAGATTTCCTCGCCGGGGTACGGCAGGGCGCGCGGCGCGGTCAGCACGGCGAAGGGTCCCGCCGGGAAGACGAGCAGCCCGCCCTGCGTGATCGCCACCTCCCGCACGCTGGAGGCCGTATCGTAGAGCAGCGCCCGCCACACCTGGTGCCCGCTGTAGGCGCTCTGTGCCCCCAGGATCAGCACGTCGTCGTAGGGGGCCAGCGCTCCGGCCACCGCCATCGACATGCGCAGCGGCGTGCTGAAGGCCCCCGCCGTGTAGTGCTCGTTGACGAAATCCAGCATGCCGAAATACCATATCCCCTGCGAAGCCAGCGCCACGGCCAGCGCCCCGACGACGACCACTCGCCCCATCCAGGCCGCCCGCGCCGGTAGCTTGAAGCGCGCCGCCAGCGCCCCGATTCCGTCCAGCAGCGCAACCACGCCGATCCCCACGCACAGGGCCAGCGCCGGCAGGCTGGGGATGAAATAGTGCGCGAACACCAGCAGAAAGTTCGGCCAGAAGACCAGCAGCGGCAGCAGGATCCACAAAAACAGCGGCACCGCCAGGTAGCGGAAGCGGCGCACGACCAGCGCCACGCCGCCGCCCAGCACCGTCAGGACGCCCACCAGCGCCCACAGGGGTTCGGGGACGGGGTTGACCGCCCACAGGTCTTGCGCGGCGTCCCCGCCCATACCGTGAAAGCCGATGCCGGTCAGCAGCGGCAGGTAGCGCACCCAGACCTTGTCCCGCAGGCGCAGCGGGCCGAGGTCGTTCACCGAGTCGAACAGGTTGGCCAGGTTACCATCGCTGATCTGGTACAGGCCCACGGCAAAGGGCAGCAGCACCACCACTCCCAACGCCAGCCCGACCGTCACCCGCCGCCAG
>DAOUEM010000593.1:0-10406 GCA_034430555.1 Anaerolineae bacterium
ATCGCCTGGAGGAATACTCAGGTCTAAGAAAGGATCGAGACCTTCAGATTTGAGCCTGCACAAAACCAGCAGGGCAAAGGCACTGCTTTCTTCACGTTTGTAGGAGATAAAGACCGTTTGAGGGCCAGCCGGTCGTTCCAGCAGTTCGAAGGCTTTTTGGGTAAGGATGTAATTATTATTGCCTTCATATGTTAAGTATCCAAATGACCTGAGTAAGCTCAATTTCGGGTAACTATCACCCCATTTATTGGTTATGCACTCCTGAAGCAAAGACGCGTTGAACCGAGTTTCTCGGGGATCCGAAGTCAGATAAGTTTCAATTCGAACCCCCCATTGTCCACGCACCGCGCCCCAGGCTAGATCACGGGCAAAAACGCGGACGCGCTCAACAGGGTCTTCAGGGGGAAGAATGTCCCACGGATTATCCATAGTTTTCCCTGATGTGTATGCGGTAGGGACGCTTCGGTGAAGCGCCCTGGCCGCGCATCGCCCAGGTAAAGCAGCACGGGTAAAACAACGCGGGCGATCCACCGGATCGCCCCTACGAGTCCCGCGCGCCGCCTAGGCCGGGGGCTTGGGCGCGGTGGGCCGCTTCGCCTTGGAGCCTTCCCGGGTCAGGGAGCCTTTGCCATCAGGCGGGCGAGAGCGGGTCTCGCGCGCCTCTTCCTCCATCTCCTTGAGCACCCCCTCGCGGATGGGGGCGATCACCGTGATCTTGGTGCCCCTGCCCTCGGCGCTGTCGATGCGCAGCGTGCCGCCCAGCAGCTCGGCGCGCTCGCGCAGGTTGATCATGCCCAGGCTGCCGCGCCGGTCGTAGTTGGCGTCGACCTCGCCCGTATCGAAGCCCACGCCGTCATCCTGCACTTCCAGCAGCAAGTAGTCCTCCTGCCGGCCCAGGCGCACCCAGATATGCCCGGCTTCGGCGTGCTTGCGGGCGTTGTTGACGCTCTCGTCTACGATGTTGAAGACCACGTTCTGGTCGTTGCTGTCAATGTAACGCTCGATGCCCTCCTGCACCTGGATGATCACCTTCTGGCCGTGGGTTTCGTCCAGCTTCTTGGCCAGTTCTTCCAGCGCCGGAACGAGGCCCTGCGTCTCCAGGACCAGCGGGCGCAGCGTGAACAGCATATGGCGGATTTCTTTGGTGGTCTGGCGGGCCAGGTCCTCGACCTTTTGCAGCTCCAGCGGCACCTGCTCCGGCTCGCGCTCCAGCAGGCGGCGGATGTAGTTGACGCGCATGGCGATGGCGGCCACCTGCTGGGTGGGGCCGTCGTGCAGGTCGCGGCTGAGCTGCTTGCGCGCGTCTTCCTCGACATCGATGATGCGCTCTTTTTCCTCCACCAGGTCCTGGTAGAGCATGGCGTTTTGCAGGGCGATGGTCGCCTGGCTGGCGATGGCCGTCAGCAGTTCGACGTGCGCCTCGCTGAAGGCGTCCGGCATGGTGCTGCCGAAAACCGCCACGCCGTAGTTATCGAAGCCGGCGCGCAGCGGCACGCACAGGATGCTGCGGGCATCCTGGAAGGCCACGAAATACTTCAATTCGGGGTCGCGGGTGGCGTCGTTGGCGAAGACCGGCTCCGCCTGCCGCAGGGCCAGGCCCAGCACGCCGCGCCGGCCCGGCACCTGCTTGGCGGTGTCGGCGTGGGTCAGGCGGCGGGAATTGGCGATCTTCAACTGGCCGGTGTTGTTGTCGAAGAGCAGCACAGCGCTGACCAGCCGGGCGTTGGGGCCCATTTCGCGCAGGCCCAGCACGCCGACGTCGAGCGCGGCGTCCAGCACGGCCTGGTAATTGAGCGTGGCGCTGAGGGTGGAGGCCATCTCGTAGATGGCGCGGGCGTGCTCGCGGGCGTGGCGCAGTTGGGCCGATTCGGCCTCGCGCGCCTTCAGCAGGAGCCGCTGGCCGTCCCAGCCAAGCTGCGCCGCTTTGATGGGCACGCTAACGAACACGCCCAGCAGCCCCAGCGCCCCGGCCCCCAGCACCACCGGGCCGAGCGAGGCCTCCGGCGCGATCACCAGCCCGTAGAGCAGGATCGCGCTGAGGGCCTGCGCCCCGGCCGCCACCAACCCGTACCAGCCGCCCACGCGCAGCGCGCCGAAGACCACCGGCAGCGCGCCCGCGCCCACCAGCAGCGCCGGCATCCCATCTGACGCCCAGAACAGGAACAGCGCGTAACAGCAGTCGATGACCAGGCTGACCAGGCCGGGCGTCACATTGTCGGAGGCGCCCAGCACCAACCCCAGCCCGCCGAGGGCCAGCAGCAGACCCAGCCCGGCGGCGATCAGCAGGCGATCACGCAGGGCGTCGCCCCCGGTTGGCTCCAGGGCCGGCATCAGCAGCGCCAGGACAAACACGCCGAGCACCAGCACCCAGCGCAGCGCAAATTGTGACCAGTCCAGACGGGAGAGTGTCGTTCGGGTTGTCACCGGCATTTCCTCAATAAAAAAACTGCGTCGGCAGTGCGGACGCAGCTATACGTGGGGCGATGGGCGGTGTGGGCGCGAAGGGATTCGAACCCCTGACCTCACGGATGTGAACCGTGCGCTCTAACCAGCTGAGCTACGCGCCCATCGAGCCGTAGTATAGCATAGCGACACTGCAAAAACAATACTTAGAAGCGTTACAGGCAGCGGTCAGGCAGGGCACTAATTGAGTGACTCTGCCCCCGATTTTTCCAGTGTTTTTACGGTTGATTATCCCTCTTACCATCTAGTGTAATGCATTTATGGTCAAACACAAACAGTCAGGCGTCAGGATCAGGTGTGATTTTAGAAACTTTTCACAGTTAACCGGGGCGCGCTTTGAGCAGCAAATGGCCGGGGATAGCGGGCATAACATTTCCGCACATCAACCAGCGAAAACGGTCCTGGCTGGCAAGGATTACGAAGCCAATAACCACGACCAGGAACAGCCCACCGCCAATGACCAGTAAAAGTTTTTTCATGGCCCCCCGCCGTCAGATAATCACAGCCGCGCTGCATAATTGCCATCCGATGATCTCGCATCCAGCATAACACAGCGGGGCGGGGCCTGTCAGGTTCCCGCCAAATCGGCCCTGGAAAGAAACCGCGCCTCTGTTATAATTAGTGGTGTACAACCGAATCACCATTGGGAGAGGTAGCATAGTCCGGCCTAATGCGCTCGCCTGGAACGCGAGTAGGTGTAACAGCCTCGTGGGTTCGAATCCCACCCTCTCCGCCAGCTATGGGGGCACGTCCGCGCGACCAGCGCCGTGCCTCCGTTTGTTTGATCGGCATTTGCCAGCCGTGGGGCCGATGCGTTATGCTAACAACGTTTCGTCGGGGGGCATTTCTGCTGGTCGATTTGAGGATAGTGCCATGACCTGGGTGACACCCGAACAACCTGATCCCTACCGGCCCGACCCGGAGCCGGAAGACGTGCCGATGCCGGACGCCATCGAGCCGGTAGAAGAATCCGCGTCTGAGCCAGACGTGCCGGATGACACGGCAATGGATACCGAGGAAGCGGCCCTGCCCTTCGACGAGCCGCCCATCGATCCGCTGGCCGACACCAACCCGTCGCTGGCCGTCCGCCCGGAAGGCTTCCCCACACAGGCCACGGACCCGGCCCCAGATGGGGACACGGCGCGGGATGCGATCCCCCTGTGGCGGGGGTTGGTCGGGCTGGTGATGCTGCTGGCGGCAGCGGCCATCACCTTCACCGCCGGCGTGATCGTCTTCACACCCCTGCTGAACCCGACCGTCGCGCCCGTTTCGTCGGATGCAACCACCGAAATGCCCGCCGCCCCACCCACCGGCGTCCCGGCGCAGGTGGCGGCGGCGCAGGTACCTGCGTTGCCTGCCGGAGTCGAGCCGGTGCCCACCCTCTCGCCGGAACTGTCCACGGTGCTGCTCAGCGCGCCCGTGGTGGACCTCAACCCCGTTGGCGGCCCGATCGTGCGCCAGGACAGCCCCTTCACCATCGTGCCGGAGCGCCCGCGCGGCGAGGTGATCACCTACAAGGTAGTGGAAGGCGACACCATCGAGGGCATCGCCGACAGCTTCAACCTGGAAAACGACACCATCGCCTGGTCCAACAGCCCGCTGGTGGTCTTCGCCCTGCGGCCCGGCGCGGAATTGAACATCCTGCCGGTGGACGGCGTCTATCACCAGGCCCTGGTGCCGACCACCATCCAGGCCATCGCCGACGAATACGGCGTCGACCCCTACGACATCATCAACTCGGAATTCAACGGCCTGTTCGGCCAGAACCCGCAGACGCAGGTGCCCGCCGGGGCGCGCCTCGTGGTGCCGGGCGGCACCAGCACCGCCAACGACTGGAACTATAATCCGCTGGTGGTGCGCACCGGCGGCGGCGGCGATTCCGGCAGCGGGACCATCTCCTTCGCCAGGGGCGAACCCGGTAGCTGTGGTTCCCAGGTTAATCCGGGCGGGACGGGCTACTTTAACGCGCCGCTGGCCAGTTATAGTTGGGTGCGCGGCTTCAGCGCCTACCACACCGGCGTGGACCTGGACGCGCCGGTCGGCACGCCGGTGCTGGCCTCGTCGCCGGGCCGGGTGATCTACGCCGGGTGGAACAACTGGGGCTACGGTAACCTGGTGGTGCTGGCCCACGGGCCGTTCACCACGCTCTACGGCCACATGGATTACGTGACCGCCCGCTGCGGCCAGATGGTCAACTACGGCGACCCGGTCGGCGTGGTGGGCAATACCGGCAATTCCAGCGGCCCGCACCTGCACTTCGAGATCCGTTACAACGATACCGCCACCGATCCCACCGCCTACGTCGGCTTTTAGGCAGGCCGGGTTCGATGGTGGACATGGGCATCAAGCTGGCGGTGGTGGGCAAGGGCCTGCTGGGGCGGCTGTGGCTGCTGCTGTTTTCCGGGGTGTTTGCCGGGCTGCTGGCGATGGTTTTTACCGTGGCGCTGGCGGCCCTGGCCGGGGAAGCGCTGGCCGGTTCCGCCCGCTGGACGCTGACCGTGGCCCTCTTTTTCCTGCTGCTGCTGGCCAACCTGGCCTATCACTTCCTGGTCTACCCGGAGATCGACGTGTACGACCGCGGCCTGCGGCTGCGGACGCCGTTGGGGCGCGTCTTCGTGCCGTGGGCGGAAGTCGTCCGCGCCCAGGAGGGACCGGGCCGGACTCGCCTGTTCGCCGCCGTGCCGATGACGCCGGTCAGCCGGTTGGTCGCGATGGTGCTGCTGCAACCAGGCCACGCCTGCCTGATCAGCCGCCGGGCGGGCAGTTACGCGGTCGCGCGTCGCATCATGCGCGACAAGCTCAAGCCCAGCGGCCGGTTCGTGTAGAAGGGGCGTTCAATTGAACGCCCTTACCACGCCCTTACCACGCCCTTATCACGGCCCTACCACGCCTCTATATAACACCCCTGCCCCATTCACCCTTCAAATCTAAAGCAGATCGTCCGCGTTGCCGTTTTCGGCGAAGGCGATGCCCTCGATGAAGCCGCGCGCCCGCTCCATATCGGGATAGCGCGCCAGGTATTCCCAGAAGTCTTTACTGTGGTTGGGATACTTGCGATGGGCCAGCTCGTGGGCCAGCACGTAATCCACTACGTAGCGCGGCCAGCCCTTCAAACGCGCGCTGAGGCGGATGTCGCCGTCGGTGGTGCCGCCGGTGGTGCAGGACCCCAGGCGCTTCTCCATGTTGTCCACCCAGCGGATGGTGTGCCACTGCAACTCGCCGCCGAAGTACTGCCGGTTGAGGGCGCGGGCGCGGGCTTGCAGGTCGACGTCCTGCTGCCGGCGGGCGCGGGCGCGCTGCTTGCGCACCTTCTCCACGATCTCGTCGATGGCGCGCTCTAACTCCTGCCGGCGGACGTGGCGCGGGGCGCGGATGGTCACTTCGTTGTTGGTCACCGTCCAGCGGATGGTTTTGCGCAGGCGGTTATCGGTGCGGGCGGTGACGATCAACTCGCCGCCGCTATCGGGCACGCGGCGCTCGATGTGGGTCATGGGGTCCTCGCTGGCTGTGGGCACGCCCTGTGGCGCGCCCGGCCTGGATCGCCGGTGAAGCCCGGCGCAGACGTGTTTCCGGTCGCGTCGCAGGCGATTATAACCAGGCCGTCGCCCGCGCCGCGAGTCATCCCTCTGAAATAAAAAATTTATAAATAATTAACTTACCTTTAGATACAGCCACTTAAATCATGTTATACTTAATGCAATGAGATTGAGTTTACTGCCGATCAGTTGGACCGTTTAAGGGAATTGCGATGCCAGTCACGGCCGTCTGGGACAACGATACCCACACCATCATCCGCCATGATTACACTGATCAGTGGAATCATAGCGACCTCTACGCCGCCCTGGCGTTAACCAAGGATATGCTGGCCGGCGTCGAGCACCCGGTGGACCTGATCGGCAATTACCTGGCGGCGAAAGTCTCTAATAAAGACGTGCTGGCCACTCTACAAGTGTTGTCCGATGTCCCGCCGCCCACCAGGCGCGTGATCGTGGTCAGCGAGCAGGCCACCATCCGGGCCGTGGCCAACGTCTTTGGGCGGGTGTATCCCCGGTGGCGGGGCCGGCTGTTCGCCGCCGCTACCCTGGAGGAAGCCCGCGCCTTGCTAGCCGGTAGCGGGGATTGATGGCTGGGGAGCCCTGATATCCCCGTCGGAACAGGCCGGGCGCTTCACCGCACCCGGCCTGGTTTTTTTTGCCCCGTATTCTTGCGCCGCACCCAATCACCCGCTCGGCCAGGTCGCCATGGGCGCGGCCGTCGGGAAGGGAGGCATCGTCGGCGACGGAATCAGCGTGGGGACCGGCCCCGGCGCGCCGATCCAGCGCCGCCACTCGGCCTCCAGCTCCGCGAAGCTGCGCCCGGTGGCATAGGCCATCGCATCCTGGAAGTTCATGGTGACCTGCGCCTGCCAGAACCGCCGGTGCGACTCCATGCCGTAGGTGTCGATCCAGTACTTGATGAAGGTATAGCCGATATCGTAGGCCCAGCGGCTGCGCCCGTCCGGGCCGTCGCGGTCGGGCCAGATGTCGGCCTGCAGGGTGGGAAAGTCCGGGTGCCAGGCGATATCCCGCACCCGCTGTTCGTAATCATACTGCTTCTGCGGCTCGAAGTAAGTGGCGTGCCCTTCGATGAACCAGGCGGGGATATCGCGCGCCTCCGTGATGAACCCCTGGAAGATGTGCGTCAGTTCGTGGGGCACGGTGGTTTCGATCAGGTCGGCCTCGCCCCATTGCAGCGTCTGGACGGTATACCCCATCTGGTTGTAGGTCAGCCCGGCCAGGTACGGCTCCGGGTACTCCTGCCATTCCTGGAAGCTGGCCTGGTCCGGCATCACCACCACGTACGGCTTATAGTCAAGCCGGAAGCCGTGCGCCTCTTCCAGCCTGGTCATGGCCTCCCGCGCGCTGCGGAACAGGTCGTCGGCCAGCGATTCGCGCGCGCCAAACAGCAGCACGATGATGCGGTCGTCTTCCCGCCGGAACCACTGGCGGGTGTTATCGGCATATTCCGCCACCATGTCTTTCGTCTCGTAGACATTGCCGGCGCTGTCCAGCATCCGGAAGCGGAAGTTGATCTCAAACCAGGGCGGCCGGAAAAAGCGGTCGTAGTGGACGTACGCCTGCCGTTCTTCGTCCCAGTCCAGCGTGCTGCTGGAGCGGATGGAGCCGTCGCCGTTCCAGAAGGCGACCGTGGCCCGTTCGATGTCGCCGGCGCTGCTGCTGGCCTGGAGCACGTATTCCACCCCCACCGGGTAGCGCGATTCCATCCGCGCCGTCGTCACCTGGAAGAAGGCCGCCTCGTAGGTGGCGGTGGCATCCGGCGTGGGGCTGAGTGTGGCCGTGGGGATCGGACTGGGCGTGATAGTGGGGATATTCTCACCCTGGGCGGCCACCGTCGACGCGCCCGGCGAAGGCACCAGCAGCACGCCGATCCCCACCAGCGCCGCCGCCCCAATAACGAATAGGGTTGTTACCTGTAAAGAATGTTTCATCTGCCTTTCCTGACCCGATAACCAACCGGCACAAACCAACTGAGTCTAGCCTCATCTTAGCATAATCGGCTGAGAAGGTGATGAGTATCCCCGTACCATAGGTACGGGTGATATACGCTGTACGCGCGCGTACCGTGCATTTTGTAGGGGTCAGACTGTGTCTGACCCCGGCGGCATCTGACCCTCGGCGCTGCCCGATCACGGGACCACCGATCACTCAACCGCCGTGACTTCCTCGAACGTCATGCCGACCGTATATCCCTCCGGTGGACGCGGCATCCGCACGAAGAAGGGCCGCGCCAGCCGGTAATCGCAGTCCCCGGCGATGCCCCAGGCCGCCCACAGCGTGACCGTGCGCGCCGCGTCGTCCTGTTCCAGGGCCAGCGGCGCGGTATAGGCCCAACAGCCGGTGCCGACATTAACCGCCCCCACCAGGATTTCGCCCGTCTCAAAGTCGAAGGGCCTGCGTTCCACGGGGAAACGGCACAGCGCCGAGTCGTCCACCTCGTTGTAGAAGTCGATGTGGGCGAAGGCCGAGTCGATCACGTAGACGCGGTTGACCTGCGCCACCCAGTAATCGAAGCACACGCCGCTGAACAGCGCGCCGGCGTCCTGGTAAGGCTGGCCGGCGAACGGGTCGGGCGTGGGCGAAGGCGGCGTCAGCGCCAGGCCGGTCGGGGACGGGGTCAGGATGGTGTAGGGCAGCGGGATGGGGCCGGGCGTGCGCGCCGGCGTAGCGGGGGTGAGGGTCGCGGCGGGCGGCGGCGTGACCGGGCCCCCATCTGGGGCCGCTTCCGGCAGGCGCGGCAGGTTGCAGCCGGCCAGGGCAAAAATCAGGATCAGCAGGCCGGCGAATGGGGCCGGGTGTCTGTGGCGCGCGCGGCGGTTCAAGGGGTTACCCGGCCTGACCGCCGCCGTCCGGGGGCCTGATCGACGGCTCCAGCGTGAACAGCGGCGAATAGTCGCCGTCGACCGAATCCGGCGGCAGGCGGAAGATCACGTTTTCGTGGTTGATGGCGTCGAACTGGCCCACCCGCAGCGTGAAGGGCGGCGGGCCGTCTTCCGGCAGGAAAAACGTCATGCGGTGCACGTGGCAGTCGCCGACGCGCCACTCGTGGCCGGGCACATCCGCCCCGTCGATGATCGCCACCCGCGTTGAATCCGCATCAAACAGGTGGGCGAAGGCCCCGAACAGCCGCTGGTTGATCACGTCGCTGCGCGCCTCGACGCGCCACAGCGTGGTCAGCGTCCAGCGGGCCGTCTCGTCGACGCGCAAATCGTAGGCCCGCAGCGCGATGCCCTGCTCGCCGGGCACATTCACCCGCGCCTGGTAGCCCTCCCCCTCCCGCAGCGGCTCGGGATTATCCACCGTGCAGAGGACGGCGGCGTCCGGGGCGAAAGCGTCGACCGTGATCAGCCAGCCGTCGGGCAGGGAGAAGCGGGCCGCCTCCGTGCTGCCCAACGGCGCGACCCGGCGCGGTTCGCCAGCGGGAATCGCCAGGGCCGGATCGTGGGCGGCCACGTAAACCCCGCCGCCCTGCGGGATGATGTTGAACTCGGCGGCGCGCGCCTCCCGCATGGTGGGGAACCACCGCCCGGCCAGGCTGTTGAGCAGCCAGCCCTCCAGGTCCACGAAGGCCACGCCGTCCACCGGGTTCTCCGGCATGGCGTCGCGGATGGCCGCGCCCAGCGGCAGGCCGTATTCCAGGGAGAGCGCGGTCAGGCCATGCGCGCCGGGGAGGGCCGCCGTCTCCTGGTAGTAGCGGGCGCTGTTGAGGCCCATCAGGACGGCCAAGGGCACGGCCAGCGCCGCCAGTAGAATCGCGCCGGGGCGCGTCTGCGGGCGCAGGACCATACCCAGCCCCCACGCCGCCAGCACGAATCCCGCCGGCAGGCCCAGCAACTGGTAAAAGGGATGCACCATCTGGCTGACATAGGTCATCAACAGCACCGGCAGCAGGAACCAGGCCAGGGCGATGATGGCGGCCTGGCGGGTGTGGGCGTCGACCGGGGCGAAGCGGCGCAGCACCCCACCCAACCCCACTGCCGGGTTATCATCGCCGTGGCGACCCACGACGGCCCAGGCGGCCAACCCTATCCCGCCGAGCATCGCCGCCAGGATGACCAGGTGGGCCAGCCGGCTCAGGTCGTGGCGCGGTGCGCTGTCGCCGGCGGGGGCCTGCTGGCCGCGCACCAGCTCGTAGTCGCCCCCGGAGACCAGCCGCACGGCATGATCCCAGGCCTCGGCGCTGACCATCGCCGGACCGGAGGAGAATTCCCCGAGGCGGGCCTGCACCGTCTCCCACTGGCCGAGCAGACCGAGTCCGTAGAGCGCGCTCAAGACCACGAAGACCGTCCCGCCGATGGCCAGACCGCGCCTCGGCACCCGCGCCCGGAAGATGAATAGCAGCAGGCCCACCGGGATCACCAGGACAAAGGCCAGCAGGTAGGAGAG
>DAOUEM010000594.1:0-3357 GCA_034430555.1 Anaerolineae bacterium
TGGGGCAGGGAAAACACATGCAGCGCTCTATCCCTGGTTGTACTATTTGACGGACACGAATCCGGCACTTCCTTCCAAATGTCTGTATGCGGTGCCGATGCGTGTCCTTGCCAACCAGTTTCTTGAGGAATACCGGCCAATTGTAGAAAAGGTCAACAGAAAAAATCGGTTGGAGTTGTCGAAGCCAGAGTTTACCGGTCTGTCTGCGGTTGAGATAATGACAGGTGAAGAACGCCGCGATCCCAAATTGCAGGCCGCTCTTACCTTCGCTACCATCGATCAGGTGTTAAGCAGCTACCTGCTGACACCCTATTCGCTGTCGCGGCGCGAGGCGAACATCAACGCCGGGGCGGTCGTCGCCTCCTACCTGGTTTTCGACGAGTTCCATCTCTTCGATCCGATCTCGACGCTGCCGACCACGCTGGAAATGCTCTACCAGCTAAAGGGCATCGCTCCCTTCCTGGGTCTGAACGGTCAAGGCTTTGTCGGTTTCGTTTGTCATGGCTCCCCTCCCATACCTATCGGTATATGCCAATATGCTTAACATATCGGCATAAATATTGTACCACAAAACAGAGATAAGTAATAGTTGTTGTTTGTGGGAGACAGCGTTTGAGGTAACGATCCAAGGTTAGTATCCAGAAATCAAAAAGTTGCGTAGATGGTCGGAGTAGAGACTTTGAGCATAAGCTTGCTAATGCGGCAAACACATGCTGTAAGTCATCAATGGATTATTCATTGCCAGTTTATTGATTCTGACCGGCCAGATTCAATTGATTCTGGAAACTTGCATAGCCACAACCAATCGCTATTTCACACTTCTGGTCGAATACACTACAATAGGGACGGTATCACAACCTGTTACCCATTGCCGGGAGGACAACCCCATGACCGACGAACAACTCATCCAGCAGATTGAAGCTGCTTTAGCCGATCTCAAAGCGGGCGATGACTCCGCGAAGAGCCGATTGGCCGCACTGGTCGGCAGCAACAAGATCAATGTGGGCAATATCGCGAACTCGAAAGCAGTGGCGATTGGCAAAGATATTTCCATCGTCATCGAGGAGCATTCTCTACCTGACGACTTGCTACTTGATTTGCGATCTTTGCTTGAGCTTTTTCGCCAGAATCGGGACATCCGCGCGCGAATCGATGGCCAGTTGGACATTCGTCCTATCCAACCATATCTAAACCGAATACATCACGAATCCATGCGGAGCGGCCTGCTGCGAACGCTCGATCCACGCAGTAAAGACCCTGCTTTCAGCGGTGAACAGGTAACCGTGGATCAGGTGTATACGCCGCTTGATACACGCACTCAGGTTGTTCGCAACGAGCAGGGGAACGTCGATTGGGATGCCCTCAGGAAAGACATATCCGAAAAGCAGCAGGAGAGAGAAACTGTACCTCTCACTGCGATGGAAGCAGCCAACCACTTTCCACACCTGGTACTGCTCGGAGATCCCGGCAGCGGCAAATCAACCTTTGTCGGGTTTCTCTCACTGTGCATGACCGGCCATCTTCTTGACTCGACAGATGGCTGGCAGGCCCGGTTACAGGATCAGGGATGGAAACATGGTGCCCTGCTGCCGGTCCCCATCATTTTGCGTGACTATGCCCAGGATATGGGCGATAAAGCCATTCATGGCACAGTGCAAAGTCTGTTTGAGCACATTGAGCGACAGCTCAAGCGGATTGGCTGCCAGGAAGCCATGCCAACGATCAAAGAGGCCATGCTGGATGGCAACGCACTGCTGATCCTGGACGGGCTGGATGAAGTACCAAATGAAAAGCGAACAGCTATCAGCGACATGGTGAAGGTGATCCGGCAGGCCTATGATCGCTGCCGCGTACTGATTACCTGCCGCATCCTGAGCTACGCTAATGAAGAATGGCATATACCTGGCACTGAAACTGAGACGCTCGCCCCCTTTGATGAAGATAAGGTCCTTCATTTCGTCCAGGCATGGTATACCGCTTCGCAGGCACGAGGCCTGATTGAGCCACAGGTAGCGCAGGAGCGTATTGCCGACCTGAGTGCAGCGGTACAGGAACGGGAACTGGTCGATATGGCTGGCAATCCGATGCTCCTGACAGTAATGGCGGTTGTCCACAACCACAAAGGAACTCTCCCCCGCGAGTCTGCTCGACTGTATTACGAATGTACCGAAATCCTGATGTGGCGCTGGCGGCCAGACAATGCACGTCATCTGAAAGAGACATTGGGATTACCAGATGAAACAGACTTGTACCGCATTCTGTGGCAGATCGCGTACAGTGCTCACCAGAAGCAAGGTGATCGCGTTGAAGCCGCCGACATTCCCAAAAGCGAGATCATGCCCATTGTCGCCGAGGACCATCTGGGTGGCGATTATGGTCTGGCGCAGGTCTTTTGCAACTATGTCGAGGAACATGTCGGGCTGCTGATTGGCCGTGGTGGTGATGATGGCACGCGCCGCGTTTATGCCTTCCCTCATCGTACTTTTCAGGAGTACCTGGCTGGCTGCTATCTGGCTGACGATGTAGATTTTTGCGAGTTGATCGACGAGAAGGCCCGCGCTGGAGCGAATTGGCGACAGGTTGTTTTGCTTGCCTTTGGCCATATGTACTTCAACAAGATGGACCGCAACCAGCCAATGCTGGCCCTGCAATACATTCTGCAGGACGACCCTGCAAATGACGAAGATTGGCGGGCGGTGGTGTTGGCTTGCGAGGTGATGCTGCTGATCGGGCTGCCTGCCGTGAACAGGCATCGACTGGGTAAACGGCTGCTGCCTGAAGCCCGGCAGAGATTAGCAGAATTGGTAAGCGAAGGCCACCTATCCCCGATAGAGCGTGCTGCTGCCGGGCGGACATTGTCACAGTTAGGCGATCCTCGACCGGGTGTTGGTGTGAATGAAGATGACCTCCCCGATATCGAGTGGCTACCGGTGAAAGGTGGCAAGCATCACTTCAAAGCGAAAGATTGGTTATCTAACGAAGAAGTAGATTTAGGGATTAAAGAGATTCCTGACTTCCGGATCGCAAAATACCCGATCACCTATGCGCAGTTCCAGGCATTCATCGACGACCTGGAAGGCTGGAGCAATCCACAGTGGTGGGATGGGCTGTCAGCGAATAGTGATCATAAAAGCGTGCCGGGGGATCAAGCATTTAAGTATGACAATCACCCGCGTGAACGTGTCTCCTGGTACGACGCGGTGGCCTTCTGCCGCTGGCTAAGTGACAGATTGGGCAGGGGAATTCGCCTGCCAACCGAATGGGAGTGGCAGTGGGCGGCGACCGGCGGCGATAAACGCGAATATCCCTATGAAGGTGCTTTTGATGCTGGAAAGGGTAATACCAGCGAAACCGGCA
>DAOUEM010000595.1:0-11065 GCA_034430555.1 Anaerolineae bacterium
AAAAAAACGTCCCACCGTCCGAATCTGCCGACTGAAACCCTGAACCGCGCTCGCCAGCAGGCGGGCCAGGATACGGTTGTGCCGGCTGCCCGGCCTGCCCGGCAAAAGAACAAGTTGGATGTAGATACCAGCGTCAAAAAGGTGACGATGGAAGACCTGGCGAACGAATATGCCTACGTGGTTACCGATTTGCGCAACATGGGGTTGCTGGCCGCCGCCCTGTTTGCGCTGCTGATCGTGTTGTCTTTCGTGCTCTAGCCCGGAACCATTCCAGCCGTTTGTCAGCACGCCGCAGCCGGCAGCCGCTCGCCTGAACCTTACCGATCGGTGCCGGCTGTGATTATTGCTGGTTGTTCAAATTGTGATAGATTTCACAAAGCTTGACATGAGTGTTTACTCGGTCTATACTCTGCCCCACAAACATGGATTGTACCCCGCCATCATTATCTGAATTGTTACCTCTGTAGTCTACGAATTGGAACTATGCAACGAGAACGTGTTGCCGATGACATTTTTGTCTTTACCAGCAGCTTATATGCGCAGGTAACCGCGGGCGCTGTCGTCACCTCTGATGGCGCTATCCTCATTGATACCCTGGCTTTCCCGGAAGAAACTCTGCAGATCAAGTCTTTCCTCGAACAGCGGATGGCCTGCCCCGTACGCGTCGTGATTAATACGCACTATCATGCCGATCATACCTATGGGACCTATCTCTTCAGCAATGCCCTGGTGGCCGGACATGCCCTGTGCCGGGAGTACCTGGACACCCGCGGGCGTAAAAGCATCGAAGAGGCGCAGCGCAGCGCCAACGAATTCGCCCAGGTGCACGTGGTGCTGCCCTCAATGGTCTTTCGCAGTGGCACCCTGACCATCCATGTCGGCAACAAAACGATTGAACTGCGTCATTCTCCCGGCCACAGCATGGATTCGATCACCTGCCTGGTGAAGGAAGACCGTGTCCTGTTCGCGGCCGATACCCTGATGCCGGTGCCCTATTTCGTCGACGGCGATTACGATGCTTTTATCGCGTCGCTGGAAGCGCTGCGTGGGCACGGCTACGAGACTGTCGTGCAGGGGCACGGCGAAGTCGTGCTCCGGGGCGAGGTCGAGAGTAAGCTGGAGGCTGACCTCGAATACCTGCATCTACTGCGGAAATATGTGGAACGTGCCCTGACTCGCAAGAACCAGGAGCGCGCGCTGGGGCGTATTTCGATTGAATCGTGTGGTAAAAGCCGTATTCCACTCAATGGCGCCGTGCAGGACTTGCACATGGCAAATGTCCGAACTCTGTACAAACAGATCAGAGCAGAACTCGAACCGGTGGGGTAAGCAGTCGCCCGCCAGGGACAGCCTCATGCGTCGAGAGGATGGGTGGTTTTTGCCGGGGTAAGGGGAGTCGTTCTCCCCGGCACGAGTGTTGTGGCCTGGGTGCCACCATCATCAGTAGAGGAGAGCTAAGATGACCGCGCGTTTTGCTCTGGTAACCGATACCACCGCCGATATTCCCCCCGCACTGGCGGAAGAACGCCAGATATACATGATCCCGCAGGTGATCGTATGGGGTCGCGAAACGCTGCGCGATGGCATCGACATCACATCTCCGGCGTTTTACGAGCGCCTGGCCACCGCCAAAGAAATGCCCACCACCTCCCGCCCGGCGCCTACAGACTTGGCTGCTTTGTGGCAGCGCGCCCGCGATGAGACCGGCGCCGAATCGGTTGTCATGCTGTCGGTGTCTGCCGAAGTCAGCGGTACCATTTCGTCCTGTCAGGAAGCCGTCAAGATGGTGGATTTCCCCGTGCACGTGCTCGATACCCGGACGATCTCGCTGGCCCTGGGCCTTACCGTTTTACGGACGGCCGACGCCCGCGATGAAGGCCTCGAACCCGAGGCCGCCATCACGCTGGCCAGGCAGCTGGCCGGTGACAGCCGGGCTCTGTTTTCACCGGGCACCTTAGAGTTTCTCCATCGGGGAGGGCGAATCGGAGGCGCGCAGCACCTGATCGGGACGGCCCTCAGCATCAAGCCGATCCTGCACCTGGTGGATGGCCGGGTGGAAGCCTTGGAAAACATCCGCACACGGAAGCGGGCCTTGAACCGCCTGCTCGAACTGGTGGAAGAGAGCCGTGACCCGGCTAAACCGCTGTATATCGGCGTGGTGCATGGCAGCGCTCCGGAGGAAGCGCAGCAGCTGGCGGGACAAATCGAGCAGCGCTGGCAGCCAGAACTACTCCTCCAGGGATGGGTTAGCCCTTCCATCGGCGTGCACGCCGGGCCAGGTGTGATCGGCGTGATGCTGGTCCAGTAAGGCGCCTCAATCGATCGTTTCACTGATGTAACGCCACTTTCGGCGGGGAGCGGCTGTTTTTGCCTGCCACGCCGGAATGGGCCAGGAATTGATCGCCTGACGAGCATCAGGTTCGCTGTTTCGGTGTTAGATCAAAAGAGCGATATACGCAGGCCCATCAAAACAGGAGGCAGTCAATGGCAGTTTCATTCGCGCTGATCACCGATAGTACGTCAGACATCCCCGCCAGTTTGATCCAGGAACGGCAGCTCTACATTGCGCCGCTGCACGTGCTGTGGGGGCAGGACAACTTCAAAGAGGGCATCGACATTTCCGTGGTGCAGTTTCATCAACGGCTGGCATCCGACCCCGACCTGCCGACGACCTCGCAGCCGACACCCCAGGCCTTTGCCGACCTCTACCGGCAGGCCCGTCAGGAAACCGGCGCCGAGGCGATCCTGGTGATGACCATCTCCGCCGACCTGAGTGGGACGTATTCGTCGGCCCAGCAGGCGATCAAGATGGTTGATTTCCCGGTCCGCGTGGTTGATATCCGCACGGCGTCAATCGCGACCGGGTTGGCCGTGCTGCAGGTGGCCGATGCGCGCGATTCCGGGGCGACGCTGGACGAAGCCGAGCAGCTTGCCCAGTCCATGCAGACGCGCACGCGCCTCTTGTTCTCGGTGGATACACTGGAATACCTGCACAAAGGCGGCCGCATTGGCGGCGCGCGTCGGCTGCTGGGCACCGCCCTCAACATCAAACCGGTGCTGCACGTCGAAGCTGGTAAAGTTGAAGCACTGGAGAGCGTGCGCACGCGTAAAAAGGCCCTTGGTCGGCTGGTCGACTTATACGAGCAGATGCTCGATACTACCCAACCAGTGCACCTCGGCTGCTTGCACAGCCAATGCCCGGACGAGGCCCAGTCCCTGCTGGATGCTTTGATCGCCCGCCATGAGCCGGCCTCATTGCTCATAACCGAGATTGGCCCGACCATCTCCGTCCATACCGGACCGGGCGCCATAGGATTCGCCTTTTTGCAGTAGGGTCACCTGCGTTCCTGGCGTGTGTTGGCAGGTGAAAAGGAGGCCCTTCTTTGGGAGCACGTTTCGCCATCGTGACGGACAGCACGGCTGACATTCCCGCTGCTCTGGCCAGGACGCGGCAGATTTACACCATTCCAATGCAGATCATCTGGGGCCAAGAGACCTACCGGGACAGCGTCGACATGACTTCCGAGGAGTTCTACCGCCGCCTGGTGACTGCCCGCGAACTGCCCACGACCTCACACCCGCCGCTTTATGATTTTGTGCAGGTTTTCCGGCAGGCCCGCGAGGAAACCGGCGCCGACGAGGTCCTGCTGCTGACCATCTCCGCGCAGCTCAGCGGGGCTTATAACGCCGGGCTGCAAGCGGCCCGAATGGCCGACTTCCCGGTTCATGTGATCGATACGCGCACCGGGTCCATGGCCCACGGGCTGACCGCCCTGGCGCTGGCCGATGTCCGCGACGAGGGCCTGTCGCCGCGCGAAGCGGTCGCTTTTGCCGACGAAACCGCGGCCAGTACGAAGATGATCTTCGCCCTGGATACGCTGGAATTCCTGTACCGCAGCGGACGGATCAGCCAGCTTAAATGGCTGATCGGCACGGCGCTCCAGATCAAGCCCGTGCTGCACGTCAAAAACGGGGGAATCGAATTGCTGGAGCAGGTGCGCACGCGCCAGCGTATGATCAGCCGCCTGCTGGAGATTTTTGAGGACGTGGTAGACCGTTCCAAACCGCTGCGGGTCGGGGTGCTGCATGGTGTCGCCAGGGAAGACATGGAGACGCTGGTCGGGGCAATCAAGGCGCGGTTTTCACCGGCGCTGTTGGTGGAAAATACCGTGTGCGCGCCGGTGGGCGTTCATACCGGCCCGGGATCACTGGGGTTCGCCGTTTTGCAGTAAGGGACCGTTCGAGCCTGGTCTCTTGAGATCGGCCAGCGTTACTGGACAAAACCCTTGCGATAACACTTCAATATATGTACAATCCCGGCGGTTTGCGCACCATGGTTGCTATGACCGCACTTACTATAGTGCCCATTTTCTTACGTGAAAAGAGTTTATGACATGCCTTCACCCCTTGCCATCGTCACCGACAGCACATCGGATATCCCGCCGGAGATGGCAGAGGAACGCCAGATTCACGTTGTTCCGCTGCACATCATGTGGGGCCAAGAGACGCTGCGGGACGGCGTCGACATCAGCCGTCAGGAGTTTTACGAACGGCTGGTGGTCGAACCGGAACTGCCGACGACCTCCCAACCTGCGCCAGGCGAGTTTGCGGATGTGCTCCAACGCGCCCGCGACGCGACAAACGCGGAAGCGGTCATCACCGTCACCCTTTCGTCCGCGCTGAGCGGCACCTATTCCTCCGCGGAACAGGCCGCCAGGATGGTGGATTTTCCGGTCACCCTGATCGATTCGCGGACGGCTTCCGGCGCGCTGGGTCTCCATGTGCTGGCGATCGCCGACTTGCGCGATCGCAACGAATCGGTGGCAGCGATCACCCAGGCGGCCAGCGGCTTCGTCACCCGGACGCGTGCGGCGCTTACTGTCGATACCCTGGAATACTTGCACCGCAGCGGGCGAGTCAGCGGTGCCCGGCGCTGGATCGGGTCGGCGCTCCAGATCAAGCCCATTCTGCACGTGGTGGAGGGGAGCATCGTGCCGCTGGCGACGGCGCGTGGCCGGCAGCGCTCCTTACGGCGCATGATGGAATTGTTTACCGGCTGGATCGACCCGGCCAAACCACTGTATGTCACCATCCTGCACGGCAATTCGATCGAAGATGCCAATGCTTACGAAGCCGAGCTGGTCGAGCGTTTCCAGCCGGCCTTTATCATGAAGGTGCTGGCCTCGGCCACGGTCGGCGCCATTACCGGACCAAAAGCGATGGGGCTGACGCTGCTGCAATAGGCACGGTGGAACGCCCTGCACATGATCGGAGAGGGGGAAAGATGGGGGCTAAGTCACCGCAAGATGTCCAGGCGGCGCTCGATGAATTTGACCTGGGATTGCGGATACAGTTTTTTGCGGAATCGACTGCGACTTCCCAGGAGGCCGCCGACGCCATCGGGACGACGCTGGGCAGTATCGTCAAGAGCCTGTGTTTTATGGTCAATGGTCAGCCGGTGGTCGTGCTGGCCGCTGGCGACCAGCGCATTGACGACCGCAAGCTGGCCGCTCACTACAGTGTTTCGCGCAAGAAGGTCAAAACCGCTAAACCGGACGAATGCGTATCCATCTTCGGCTATCCGCCGGGCAGCGTCCCACCGCTCGCCCACCGCACACCAGACCTGCCCGTTTTTATCGAGCAGTCGTTGAGCCGTTTTGAGCAGGTCTATGCCGCCGCTGGCGCACCTAATGCCATTTTTCCGGTCACGTATGCCCAGCTCCAGCAGATCACGGGCGGCACGGTGATGGACCTGAAGCGCGATTGAACGTTGCGTATCGTTGCGCTGCGCTGTGGGAAAACCGCCTGGTCGCTGAGGGTTTCCCACAGAATCCCACTTTCCCACGTTATCCCACTTAACCCACGGATTCCCACAAAATCCCACACAAACCCGCATTATCCCGCATAACCCACAATATCCCACGTATTCCGGCATAACCAACTTGTCAGGTGTTGGGGCTGGCCGTGAACCTCTACCCGTGATACGATGGCAATATTTGACTTAACCTGTCACATATGGAGTTTAAAAATGGATCCACGCCTGTAAACTGGTTTTTGGGGGACTGGGGCCAGCCTGCTGGCTGACCTGACGCTGCTGGCCTACCTGCTGTTGATCGTACCGGGCATGCTCGCCGGCTTCGTATTGGCTCGCCGACGAATGTTCGTGCCGCATCATATACTGCTCATGACCGCTATCACACTCGTCAACTGGGTCCTGATCCTCTACCTGATGGTTGTTTCATACGGTCAAGGGGTCGCGCCGGAAGTGCCGCAGGGCCTCAGTCAACTGCCGATTCTCTCGCCGACCGTGCATTTGTTGTTTGGGGTGGCGGCCCAGGGTCTGGCGACCTATCTGGTGATCCGCATGTGGTTGGAGAATGTCCTGCCTGCCTTTCTCCTGGTCAAAAACATCAAACGCACGATGCGCCTCACCCTGTCCCTGTGGTTGGTGACGGCAGCTTTGGGCGTTTTCACTTACATCGTGTGGTATGTCGCACCGGTGAACGCACTGCCGACCGGCCCTGCCGACCCCGGTATCAATGCCCCTGCTGCCACGGAAGAAGTCCAACCCGCGACGCTGGGGCCAGTCGTCACTGAAGAACCGGACGCTGCCCCTGACTTGCCGTCTCCGGAAGCCACTGCCGAGCTTGACGGGTAGGGCGCTAATCCCGGGCAGTTTTTGTGTATACTGAAGGTGACTGCCCTCATACATGGCTCTTATACCGCTCTGACAGGCCTCATATACGCTGGGTATATGATAAGGTATCGGGGAACCGATAATCCCAGGGGAAACCCTTGTTAAGGAGTTTAGCAGGTTATGGAACTCAATCGATTTACAAACCGCGCCCAGGAGGCCGTGCTGTCGGCGCAGCGGTTGGCCGGGGAAGCCCGCCATACTGCCGTCGAACCGGCCCATCTCCTGCTGGCCCTGCTCATCCAATCGCAGGGCGTCGTGCCGGAAGTCGTGGCCAAGATCGGCGGCCGCCCGGAAGCGCTGGCCGCTGAAGTGCGGGCTATGCTCGACAGCCTGCCGCACTTTTCCGGTGAAGGGAAGCAGGTGGGGCTGTCTCGCGCCGGGGTGAACGTGCTCAGCGGGGCGGAGCAGCAGGCCAAACAGATGCGCGACGAATACATCAGCACAGAGCACATCTTGCTGGCGCTGACGTTGGACTCGTCGGTGGACGGTTTATTGGCCCGGCACGGGGTGGAGCAGAACAGCGTGCTCCAGGCGCTCGCCAGCATTCGCGGCGGGCAGCGAGTCACCAGCCAGGACCCCGAAGCCACCTTCCAGAGCCTGGAGAAGTACGGGACCGACATCACCAAGCTGGCCCGCCAGGGCGGCCTCGACCCGGTGATCGGGCGTGACGAAGAAATCCGGCGCGTGATCCAGGTTCTCAGTCGCCGCACCAAAAACAACCCGGTGCTGATCGGCGAGGCCGGCGTCGGCAAGACGGCTATCGTGGAAGGACTCAGCCAGCGTATCGTCAACGGTGACGTGCCGGAAGGCCTCAAGGACAAACGCATCGTGGCGCTGGATATGGGCAGTATGCTGGCCGGGGCCAAGTTCCGCGGCGAGTTCGAGGAGCGCCTCAAAGCCGTGCTCAAAGAAGTGGCCGATTCGGCTGGCCGCGTCATCATGTTTTTGGATGAGCTACATACGATCGTCGGGGCCGGCGCCGCCGAGGGCGCGCTCGACGCCGGCAATATGCTCAAGCCGATGCTGGCGCGCGGCGAACTACATGCCATCGGCGCGACCACCCTCGACGAGTACCGGAAGCACATAGAGAAGGACTCGGCGCTGGAGCGGCGCTTCCAGCCGGTATTGGTCACCGAGCCGACGGTCGAAGATACGATCAGCATCCTGCGTGGCCTGAAGGAGCGCTACGAGGTGCATCACGGTGTGCGCATACAGGACAGCGCCGTGATCGCTGCCGCCACGCTCAGTCACCGTTACATCAGCGACCGCCAGCTGCCGGACAAAGCCATTGACCTGATCGACGAAGCAGCCTCTCGCTTGCGCACTGAGATCGATTCCAAGCCGCAGCTGCTGGACGAAGTCGACCGCGCCATCATGCAGCTTGAGATCGAGCGTGAAGCCCTCAAAAAGGAACGCGATAAGGCGTCCAAGGAGCGGCTGAAGAAGTTGGAAGTGGAGCTGGCCGACCGGCGCGAGGAATCGCAGGCGCTTACGGCCCGCTGGCAGACCGAAAAAGACGCCATCCAGGCCATCGGCACCGTCAAGACCGAGATCGACCAGGCGCGCATCGAGCTGGAACGGGCGCAGCGGGTGACCGACTTCGAACAGGCCTCGCGGATTCAGTACGGTATCATCCCGGACCTGGATAAGCGCCTGGCTGCCGAGGAGGCACGCCTGCACGATTTACAAAAAAACGGCGGCATGCTCAAAGAAGAAGTTGACGCGGACGAAGTGGCTGGCGTGGTTTCTCGCTGGACGGGTGTGCCCGTCAGCCGGCTGCTGGAGGGTGAAGTCGAGAAGCTGCTTAAGATGGAAGACCGGCTGCATGCCCGCGTGGTTGGGCAGGATGAAGCCATCCGCGCCGTGAGCAACGCCGTGCGCCGCAGCCGGGCCGGTCTGCAAGACCCCCACCGTCCGATGGGCACCTTCATGTTCCTGGGGCCGACCGGCGTCGGCAAAACCGAGCTGGCCCGGGCCTTGGCCGAATTCCTCTTCGACTCCGAGGATTCGATGGTACGCATCGACATGAGCGAATATGGGGAGCGGCACAGCGTGGCCCGCCTGATCGGCGCGCCGCCCGGTTATGTCGGCTACGACGAAGGCGGCCAGTTGACCGAAGCCGTCCGCCGCCGCCCGTATGCGGTGGTGCTTTTTGACGAGATCGAAAAGGCGCACCCGGAAGTCTTCAACATTTTCCTGCAGGTGCTGGATGAGGGCCGCCTGACTGACGGGCAGGGCCGCACGGTGGACTTCACCAATACCGTGATCATCATGACCAGCAATACCGGCAGCCACCTGCTCAAAGAGCTTAGTGGGACGGACGAGGCCCACGTGCGTGAAGCGGTGATGGCCGAACTGGACCGCGACTTCCGCCCGGAATTCCTCAACCGGCTGGATGAGATCATCTTCTTCCACAGCCTGCGCCCGGAGCACATTTTGCGCATCATCACCATTCAGATGGAGCGCCTGCACAAGCTGCTGGCCGAGCGCGGCCTGACGCTGAGTCTGAGCGATGCCGCCCGCCAGCGGCTGGCCGAGTGCGGCTACGACCCGGTGTATGGCGCGCGTCCGCTCAAGCGCTGCATTCAGCGCGAACTACAGGACCCGCTGGCCCTCTACATGCTGGAAGGCCAGATCAGGGCAGGTGACCACGTGTACGTCGATGCCGATCCGTCCGGGGACGGTCTGGTCTTCCAGACGGTCGCACCGGAAACCGTGCAGGCCTAAAACACCGCTCTGTGCACATCAGTGGGCGATCTCAGGCATGGGATCGCCCACTGCGTTGGTGTGACAGAACACACGGGTGACGTAAAAAAACCGGCCAGATACCCCCCCTGCTGACGCCGCTTCCGAACAGGCGCCAGGTCGTCCGAGAATCTCAGTCCCAGAAAGGGCTGTCCTGACAAGACATCCAGGCGTGTCGATATCCGGCCCGCCTGTTTTTGCGTCTCAGTCGGATGGCTCTGGCTGCGGCGTTTTTTGCAGGATTGTGCCGGTCATGTCATGGTCCGGCAGGATATCCTCGACGCTGCGTATCCCCGGTATCAGGTAGCCGCTTAAAGCCATGCTCGCTCCGATCAGCCCGGTGAAGACAAATATCAGCGCCATGCCCGCGCCGGGGCCGGTGCCGACCAGCCAGGCGAAGTTGCCGGTCAGCGCGCCGCCTTCCTGCATGGCCGGCTCCATCACCTGGTCCGCCAGCGGCCCGACGATCAGCCCGGCCAGGGGGATCACGGCGGTGGCGATAAACGAGCGGATGGCAAAGACACGCCCCTGCACGTCAGGCGCTACTTTAGCCTGCCAGATCGCCTGGTTAGAGCTGTTCAGCAGCGCCGCGGCGGATGCGCTGAGGAACATGCCCAGTCCCCACACCGGCAGTCCGGCCCATGCCGGCTCGGCGCGCCCCAGGCCGATAATGATCGTCGCCGCCAACGCGCCCGCCCATCCCAACAAGACTCCATGCACGCGCCGCCGGAAGCCCCCCCAGATGCTGATGATGATCGCCCCACTAAGGCCGCCAATAGCGCCGACAGTCTGCACACTGCCCAGCAGCAGCTCGTTGTTGCCCGAGCGTGCCAGGATCATCGGAGCCAGCAGGGCGAATGCCATGCTGAACAGGAAGTTGCCGAAAAAGAACATCATTTGCAGCGCCAACAGGCTGGGCCGCTGCAGGATGTACCGAAAGCCAAAGCTGAGTTCCTGCCACGGGTTGCCGCGGCCAGCGTCTGCCGACTGGCGGGGGGCAGGGATATAGACCACCAGCAGGGTGCCGATGGCGAACACAAAGGTCACGATATCGACCAGCAGGATCAGCAGCAGCCCCTGTTGAAGACCCACCAGGCCCAGCAGCGCGCCTGCCAGCAGCGGCGTGATGATGCGCGAGGATGGGTCTGCCATTTGCATCATGCCGTTGGCGCGGGTGTACTGCTCCTTATCTAACATGGTGGCGATGGCGGCGGATGTCGCCGGCCATTGCACCGATTGGAACGCGCCTTGCACGGCGGCCATAATAAACAGGTGCCAGATTTCCAACTGCCCGGCGGCGAACAGGATCAGCACGGCAATCGTCACGATGCCGGACATGAGATCGCTCAGGATCATCATCAGCTTACGACTGTAGCGGTCCACCAGCACGCCGGCCAGGGGACTCATCATCAGCTGTGGCACCAGGTAAAACACGCCGATCAAGGCCAGATCGGTGGCGCGACCGGTTTTCTCATACGCCCAGATCGTAACGCCAAAGGTGGTCATGGCTGTGCCCAGCAGCGATACCAACTGCCCCACCCAGACCCACAAAAAGCCTCGCATTCCACCCGGCCGCCGGCTGATTGCGCCCACCTGTACCCCCTTTGACAAAAAACGCTGAGC
>DAOUEM010000596.1:0-9261 GCA_034430555.1 Anaerolineae bacterium
CTGATTGGTCTGCCGATTTTGGCGAAACAGGCGCTGTTGCCCGTCTCCAGTTGGAGTTGGACGAGTACAGCCTGGCTACGGTACCCGCAGGGGAGATGATCCCTTCACCTTTTCCCGCCGTGCCTGGGATTTCTCGGCCACTGTTGGAGACGTATTTTGTCGGTCTGCTGGATAAGGTCAACCGGCCTGCACTGGTGTCCGGCCGCGTGGACCTGGTGGAGCATACAGCCGTATCGGAACGCCTGCTGGTGCGTGCGCCAAGTCCGATCGATGTGTCGTTTTATATCAGCGCTGCTGAAGGTTGGCGCGCTTATATCGATGGGCAGGAGGTGGCTCATGAGGTGAATGCGGCCGGGTTGCTGCAAGTCTCCATCCCGAGCGGCGAGCATGAACTGCTGGTTGTTTACGGTGATACGCCGATCCGTACCCTGGGTCTGGGTCTCAGTGTGCTGTCGGCTATCGTGTTGTTGGTAGTGATCGGGACGCTGGCCGGGCGACCGCGTGCCATCGATCATAGCCCGGTTCTTGAGAACCTGTCACGCCCTGAGGCGCAGGCTGCGGCGGTTACCCTGGGCGTGCTCTTGGCGGCAATGCTGCTGCTGGTGGCCCAGCCGGGGCTTTTTTGGCAGCGCTCACCCCGCGGAGTCGTGCTCGATCGCGGCGAGCCATTGCGGCGTTATACGCAGGCCGGGCTGGATATCCTGGCTTACGACGTGCCCGGCACTGTTTACCAACCGGGCGATCGACTCGCAGTCACCCTGTATTGGCGGACCGTCCGTCCCACCTCCGATAATTACCAGGTCACGGTGAGCCTGACAGAGGCCGGGGGCGGAAGGCGCGTGGCGCAGTCCTACAAACGCCACGTGGGCGATTACCCGACGACGCGGTGGCCCCGCAACCGCTATGTGCGCGACTGGCACTCCCTGGAACTGCCGAGTGATCTGGCGCCGGGCCAATACCTGCTCAGCGTGGACCTGTGGCAGTGTCCGGCAGCCACGCTATCGGGCTGCCAGCCGGAACATCGCGTCGAGTTTTTTGGGGATAGGGGTGTTTCTCTCGGAGAAAGCCTGGTGCTGCCGGTGCTGGTGACGGTTCTGCCGGGATAGGGCCGTTGCTTTCCTGTTCACCGGCACGCTATAATGCCATGGTGTTAACCAATGCGTATGCTTGATCTAAAGGAGGAATGCCAGTGAGCAGCAAAGAACACAGTCCTCTGGGGCAGGCCTGGCGCTCACATGCCGTTGGGCGTGATGATGCGGCCGTTAACGAGTTTAAGAAGATCGCGGACGAATCACCGGATGATATGGATGTACTCTATGGTTTGGCGCTGTCCCAGAAAGGGGCCGGGCAGCGTGATGAGGCGCTGGCGAATTTCAAGCGTGTGCTGGAGTTGATCCACGCCAGCGAAGTGGAAGGGGACACCGCTGATGACCGGGTCGCAATGCTGACACGCATGGTCCAGCAGCAGATCAGCTTCGTGGAAGGGGCGAATAAATGACGTCAAAGCGCGAGCGCCTTGAAAAAACCATTGCCGGGGAAGCGACCGACCGTGTGCCGGTGGCTTTATGGCGGCATTGGCCGGGTGACGATCAGCGCGCGGCAGATTTGGCGCTGTCGACCCTCGAGTTTCAGCGGCGCTACGACTTTGACTTTGTGAAAATAAGCCCGGCCAGCAGTTTTTGCGTCACCGATTATGGGGTGCAGGATCGCTGGGTGGGATCGTTGGAGGGAACGCGCGAATATACCAAGCGCGCCGTCAGCCGGTCGTTGGATTGGACAGACCTGCGCGTGCTTGATCCCCGGCGGGGTGGGTTAGGGCGGCAGTTGGAGGCGGTTCGTTTGATCGTGGAAGGCCTGGGCGGCGATACCCCGGCCATTCAAACCATCTTCAGCCCGCTGGCACAGGCTAAAAATATCGCCGGCAATGAGCAGTTGATTGAGCACCTGCGTACCAATCCTGAACGGGTTCATACCGGCCTGAATACCATTACGGAGAGTACACTGCGGTTTATCGATGAATTGGGGCGCACCGGCGTTGATGGTGTTTTTTACGCCGTACAGCATGGCAGTTATGCCGTCCTGAGCGAACAAGAATACCAGACCTTCGGACATCCCTACGATATACGGATTTTGCAGGCCTTAAACAGCAAATGGTGGTTCAACATGCTGCACGTGCACGGCGATGCCCCAATGTTCGACCTGTTCGCGGATTATCCCGTACAGGCGATTAACTGGCACGACCGTGAGACGACTCCCGATCTGGCCGCCGCTAAAAGCAAGTTCGCCGGGGCGGTGTGTGGCGGGTTATCCCGTTGGGACCCCGTCCACAGCGGCACGCCATCGGCGGTGCGTGACCAGGCCCGCGATGCCATCGAGCAGACCGGGAAGCGGCGCTTTATCCTGTCGACCGGCTGTGTGTTGATGATTACGTCGCCGCTGTCCAACATCCGGACCGTGCGGGAAGCGGTCGATCAATTTGCTTAGCGTGTTTTGTCCGCGGCCGTGTGGAGTAAGGTGTCAGATCGAGCGTGTCTATTCGAGTGATTGCGGGCAAGGCCAAAGGCCGTAAACTGAAGCAGGTTCCCGGTGACGGCACGCGCCCTGTAACCGACCGGGTGAAGGAAGCGTTGTTTAACATCCTGTCGCCGGTCGTGACTGGTTCATCCTGGCTGGATGTGTTTGCCGGTACCGGCAGCGTCGGCATCGAGGCGCTCAGCCGCGGCGCAGCCCATGTCGTGTTTATCGATAATGCGCGCCTGGCGGTCAAGACAATTCACGAGAACCTGGCCATTACCGGGTTGGCGGCGGAGGCGCGCGTGGTCCGGGCCGACGCCTTCGACTACCTTGGTCGGCCGCCATCACGCCGGTTTGACGTGGTGTATCTCGCCCCACCGCAGTATCTCGGGCTGTGGAAGGATGCGCTTCTCCGGTTGGATGAACGGCCAGATTGGCTGAACCCGGATGCGATCGTCGTCGTGCAGATCGATCCCAAAGAACAGGAAGCGGTTACCTTGCACACCCTGGAGGCCTATGACGAGCGCAAATATGGCCGGACACTGCTGTGGTTTTTTGAGCGGCCTGGGGAGTAGCCAGATTATTCCAACATCGTGCGGGCCAGGGCCAGGGCCTCCTCGGCGGTGGAAATCTCGCCGACGGCCTGTGCTTCACGGATATGTTCCAATAGCTCGCCGATCTGCGGTCCTGGCGTGAGGGCGAGGGCTTCGATGAGGTCGGTGCCCGTGACCAGCGGCGGCAGGGCGGTGACATTCGCGTTGCCGTCTTCGAAGTACCCGGTCAGCAGACTGCGGATGGTGTCTAAATACCGGCCCCACTTATCCGGCGATAAGGTGGGGCCGACCGTTGCCAGGTAGTCGGCCAGCGCCAGCAGACACACGTCCACGCCTGCCGCGCCACAGTCCCGCCAGAAGCGGTACATAGCCCGGCGTGAAACAGTGTCCTGCTGGCCAAGCAGGTGCGGGCGCATATGATGCCGGATGATGGTTGTCAGACGCTCGACTTCCGGGTTGCTCAGGATCAGGGCTGTCCCCCGCGTCTGTGCGATCATCGCGCCGGCCGTTTCGTGATTGAGAAAACGAATGCGATCCCCGTCACGCTGCCGGGTGGCCGGTTTGCCGCTGTCATGGAGCAGGGCGGCCAGCAGCAGGAGGGCATTATGCGGCCGCTGGTTGGGCCAGCGGTGAGCCAGGTGGGCCTGTAGTTGAGGGCGGAAGCGATCCAAATGGTAGACGACCATCCCCAACCCGGCCTGGGCGGCACTGTTGTCGGTGCGCTGCGGGCTGATGGTGTACAATACATTCTGGAGTTGCTCGACAGTGTTCAGAGTATGCTGCCAGACGTCGAACTGGTGCGGCGGCCCCTGCTCGACGGCGCGCATGGTTTCGATCTCCGGCACGATCAGCCGCAGCAGGCCCAGCGTATCCAATGTGCGAAGGGCGGCTGCCGGGCGCGACCCGGCCAGCAGGCTGATGAACTCGTCTCGAACCCGCTCTGGTGAAGTGTCGACCAGGCGCGGGCCGTACTTGCGCACATCGGCCAGGGTAACCGGCTCGATACGTAGCTTGAAGCGTATGCTCATCCGCACGGCGCGCAGCGCCCGGATCGGGTCGCTGGCGAGGGCTTGATCGCTGCAGCGTCGCAATATACGGCCTTGGGCATCTTGCAGACCGTTGAGCGGATCGACGATGGTGTCCAGGTCGCCCGTCAGCGGTGCGGCGACCGCATTGATGGTGAAGTCACGGCCTTGCAGGTCGGTGTAAAGATCGCCGCTGCGAAAATTGGCCACATCGACGATAATACGTTCGCCGGCATGGTCGATGATGGCGCGTCCGGTCTCGCGGGCTGGATCGAGCTTGTAAAACGCACCATCCAGGGCATTGGCGATCTGTCGGGCAACCTGGAAGGCGTCCTGGGCGACAACCAGGTCGATGTCATGGGCCGGATAACCCCAGAAGGCGTCTCTGACCACGCCGCCCACCAGGTAGACCATCTGGTCGCCGCCGCTGAGCAGCGCTTGAAGCCGCTCAACGAAAGGTGGCCAGTTCAGCGGTCTTGGTGAAGAGCGGGGGAGCAGTAGCTCGCTCATGACTCTTCTGGGATGGCGTAGGCGCCGGCCCGCACCACCCCGACAAACGGCAGGTTGCGGTAGAATTCGTCCAGGTCCAGGCCGTAACCAAACACAAACTTGTTGGGAATCTCGAAACCGATGTAGTTGACATCGATCGGCACTTTGCGCCGTTCGGGTTTGCTCAGCAGCGTGCAGATTTTGACGGATGCCGGCTGTCTTGCCATGAGAATACGTAAAATGTAATCCAGCGTGTAACCACTGTCGATGATGTCTTCGACGATCAGCAGGTTGCGACCGGCGATGTCGCTGTGGAGGTCCATTTCGATGCGCACCGCCCCGCTGGATTGCCGCGCCTGCGCGCCATAGCTGGACACGCTCATGAAGTCGATGTGATGAGGGACCGAGATGTGGCGCATCAAGTCCGCCAGGAACAGCATGCCGCCCTTAAGGACACAGATCAACAATAGATCGCTGGCATCGGCGTAGTCTACCGAGATTTTCTCGCCGAGTTCCCTGATGCGCGCCTGAAGCGTTTGTTCGTCAATCAGGATTTCTTCCAGGTAATCTTTATAACTTTTGGGCATGGCTGCCGGCACCCCCTGATAACCGTGATGAATGCCTCATTATACCGTGTCTGTGCGGGCTTGACGGTGCTGGAAATGCGATTGCCGTCAGATTCTCATACAATTTGACCTGCCCGGCGTTTCGATGTACCCTAACATAATTACTAGCCAGTAAAAGAGGAAAGTGATAATGGCAGAGGAAGTATATTTGACCAGTGAGGGGGCCGAGGAACTGCGGCGCGAACTGGACGAGGCCATTAACGTCAAACGGCCAGCCCTTTCGCAGAAACTCAAAGAGGCAATCTCCCAGGGTGATCTCTCTGAAAATGCCGATTACACCGATGCCAAGGAGCAGCAGGCTTTTTTGGAGGGGCGTATCCGGTACCTGGAAAATGTGCTGCGGTCTGCCAAAATCATCGAAGATAGTACTGGCCCCATCGATCAGGTGCGAGTGGGGTGCACCGTTACGATCGAACAAAAGGGCGAGTCACCGGAGACCTACACCATCGTCGGTGCAGCCGAAGCAAATCCAATCGAGGGTCGCATCTCCAACGAAAGCCCGCTGGGAGCGGCGCTGCTCGGCCTGGCGGTGGGCGATAAGGTCTCCGTTGCAGCGCCAGCCGGTAATCTCACCTTCAAAATAAAGGCTATCGAATAGCCCATCGTCTCCAATCATGCACACCCAAAAGCCCCCCATCACGGGAGGCTTTTTTCGTTTGGGGTGCAGCGCTTCCGGCTTACTGGATCGGCATCGTGCCGCCGTACATGTCGCCAATCGCTGTGCCGGGTGCGGAGGTAGCGCCTTCCTTAGCGTAAGCGGCAATGTCAATCGTCAGACGGTCATAGAAGCTGTTGGGTGGCTGCGCTCCTGTGCCATAGGCCATGTCCCGCACCGTGGCGATGATACGCAGCGTCTGCGTTTCCAGCTCGACCGGGATGCCAGGACGTGCCAGCACGGCGTCACCCTTCGGCGCCAGCTTGGCCCGCATCGCTTCATCGTTGTAGGCGTGCTCGCTCATGAGCACCTTGGTCACCGTGCGGATGTCATTTTTATCGAACAGCCACACCTCGATGGCGCTGACCTTCTTGGGCGCGCCCACGCCTACCGTCTCTGAGATACCAGCGCCGGTTTCGCCCAGGAAGCCGCCGGAGGCATCCTCTATGCTGAAGGAGTCGTCAAAGTAATCATCGCCCATGATGTAGGCCGACATGAACTGCGCGATGGGCGGCGGTAAACCGGCCTGGGCCTGGGCGGCAACTTCCGCCTCGCGCTGTTTGACGGCTTCTTCCGCGGCGCGGCGGCGTTCCTGCTCGCGGGCGCTGGCCTCCTGGCTGGCACCGGCTTCAGCCTCTGTTTTTGCGCCACGACGGCGGGTGGGCAGCAGGCCTCTGACGATGAAAGTCAGCATCATGCCGTACATACCCCAGAAGATGATGGCGATGGCACCCACCAGCAAGATGAGAACGACCAGGACAATCGGACTCATGGTTTGCAGGCCGCCGTATTCGACCTGGGCCAGCACAGTCGGATCCGGCTGTGCAAGACCCTGGATGGCGTTGAGCCGTCCGTCTAGCTCGCGATCGTTCGGATTCTGTTCCCTGAGGGCTTGGATGATAGGCCCGGGATCGCCAATCTGGCCCAGCATCTGGCGAGCATAGTTGGCGTCATTGGTTTCAGTGAATTGGAGCGCCACCAGCTTGACCCATTCCGCCTGGTAGCTGTCGCTGAGGTTGACTGGGCCTGCGTTCTGCCAGATGGTCGGGGCAGCTCCGTAGGCCCAGGCCAGGCCGATAATCAGCCCCACGGTGAATACAACTAACCCGATCAGGCGAGGCCGAACTTTAATAAGCGTCACTCTCCATTGTTCGGTAGATAACATATACCTAGACCTTTCTCGGCTGGTAGCGCTGTGCAGCTACAGTCTGGCAAGTGCGCCAGGGATATCCCATGCGTGACTTCACTTATTCTACAAAAGTGTTAAGCCGGGCACAAATGGCTGTTGGTGATGCTTCAAAATATATACCAAATGTTTATCCATGCAAGCAGCAAAAAAAAGAGGAGCCTGCATCTCATGAGCAGAACCCCTCTTTCACGGTCAAGCCGGGCGTCTCAGCACTAACTGCTGCTGTTCGGTTTTTGCGGCACAGTCTGTTCCACGGGCGGAGACTCCGGGAGCTCATCCCGCAGGTAGCGTTCTTCGCACTGCGTGCACTGGGCATGCCGTTTGTTGTGGTCCACCAGCAGGCCGCCGCAGTTCGGGCAGGGCTGGGGTATGGGGCGCTTCCAACTGGTGAATTCACACGCCGGGTAGTTGGCGCACCCGTAGAAAGTCTGCTGCCGGCGCGTTTTCTTTTCGACCAGGTCGCCGCCGCAATCGGGGCAGGTGACACCGATCTTCTCCAGCCATGGTTCGGTATAACGGCACTCCGGGTAGGTGGAACAGCCGATAAACTTCCCGTATCGCCCATAACGCACGACCAGCGGACTGCCGCAGTCCGGGCAGTTCCGGCCGACCTCTTCTTCCTGGCGCTGAACCGGCATGTGTGTCCGGGCGTGTTCGAGCTGGTTTTCGAACGGCGCATAAAACGCCCCCAGGAAGGGCACCCACGCCTGGTCGCCTGCTGCGATCTCGTCCAACTGCGATTCCAGGTTGGCCGTGAAGTTGAAGTTCAGCACATCTGGGAAGTACTGCACCAGCAAATCGTTGACCAGCAGCCCGGTTTCCGAGGGCACCAGGTGGCGGCCATCGCGTGAAACATAATCCCGATTCTGAATCACGGCAACGGTCGGCGCGTAAGTGCTGGGTCGACCGATCCCACGCTCTTCCAGTGCCCGGACCAGCGTCGCCTCCGTATAACGGGGCGGCGGTTGGGTGAAATGCTGCCTGGGCAAGAGCTTCAACAGGTCCAGCAGATCGTCCTTGCTCAGTTCGGGCAGCTCGCGCCCGGCATCTTCATCCGGTTCGTCGTCCTCGTCGCGTGATTCCTCGTAGACTTTGAGGAAACCGGGGAACTTGACCAGGCTGCCGGTCACCCGGAACAGGTATGGTTTGTGCGAGGCTTCCGCCGGCCCTGCCAGGACATCCACGCGCTGCGTGGTGTAGATGGCGTTTGACATCTGGCTGGCCAGGAACCGCTGCCAGATCAGCGTATACAGGCGATACTGGTCACGCGAGAGCATGTCCTTCAGGCTCTCCGGTGTGCGGATGATGCTGGTCGGGCGGATGGCTTCGTGTGCCTCCTGTGCGCCCTTGGCTTTGGTCTTGTAGGTCGGCGGCTTCTCCGGCGCATATTCCTCGCCATACTGTTCGAGGATGTATGCGCGCGCTCTGGCCTGTGCTTCTTTGGCGATGGCTGTGCTGTCGGTACGCATGTACGTAATCAGACCTACCTGGCCCTCACCGACATCGATGCCTTCATAAAGCTGCTGGGCAGTCCGCATGGTACGGCGCGCGTTATAGTTGAGGGCGCGCGAGGCTTCCTGCTGCATCGTGCTGGTGGTGAAAGGCGCAGCGGGACGGCGCTGCCGCGTGCCGCGCTTGACCTCTTTCACCGTGTAGGCGCTTTTTTCCAGCACTTTCACATGCGGCGTAACGTCCCCTTCGACTTTTAGCGCGACGTTTTTATCATCGATCTTAATGAGCTTGGCGGTAAAACTCGCCCGCTCTTTAGCGCCATTGGTGACCTGTTTCGCCAGTTCCGCGCTCAGCGACCAGTATTCCTCCGGTACGAAGGCCTCGATCTTACGCTCGCGGTCCACTACCAGCCGCAGAGCAACGCTCTGCACGCGTCCAGCCGACAGACGGTTGCGGACCTTTTGCCACAGCAGTTCGGTGATGTTGTAGCCAACCAGCCGATCCAGGATGCGCCGGGCTTGCTGGGCATTGACCAGTTCCAAGTTGATCTCGCGCGGGTGTGAGAAGGCATCCGCAATCGCTTCTTCCGTGATTTCGTGGAAAACGACGCGCCGGGCCCGTTTCTCTTCAATGTCTGCGGCAGCCATCAGGTGCCAGGCGATGGCCTCACCTTCCCGATCGGGGTCCGTCGCCAGGTAGACCTCAGACGAACGCCTGGCGTCCTGCCGGAGTGTTTGCACCACTTTCTTTCGCTTCG
>DAOUEM010000597.1:0-19669 GCA_034430555.1 Anaerolineae bacterium
ATGTACCCGTTCGTCGGCACGCGCGAGCAGCCGCGCATCCTGCCGTTGGGGCTGGACGTGGCCGCCGCCCTCGGTTCCGATACGGCTTATTCTCTGGCCGAAGCAGCCGGTGCCACCGCCTACGCCAACTACGACTCGCAGCTGGCCGCGCTGCGCCAGGAACTGGCCGGGCTGGATGAAGATACCTGGCAGGAGAACGTCTACAGCAGTTGGCTGTGGGCCTTGCAGCCCCTATGGGGCCGCGACCCCGCTGTTTACCCGCCGCTGATGAACACCGACGCCTGGCTGCGGCGCGACCTGCAAACCGGGCTGGCCAGTTGGACCGAACTCAAACACGATACCGTGCTTTACGCCAAACAGGCGGGCGGCCTGGGCGGCGGCGGCGCGCCCCCTCCGGAGACCAGCTTCGGGTACGTGGAACCCAACCCACTCGTCTTCGCCCGCATCGCCATCGTGGCCGGCACATTGGCCCAGGGTCTGGCACCACGCACGATGGTCCTTGACACCCTCCGCGCGGAAGAAGCTGCCTATGCCGTGAGGACGGAAATCAATCAGCTAGGCCAGCTGTCCTTCCAGGCAGCAATCATGGCCGACATCGCCCAACGCGAACTGGCCGGACAGCCGCTCACCGAGGATCAATACTGGTCGATCGTGTACTACGGCAGTTACCTGCAACAAGTGCTGTGGATGCTGTCCAGCGGCCCCGACGAACCCGACCCGGTCGCCCTGGTGACCGACGTCGCCAACGACGGCGTGTCGACCGTTTTACAGGAAGGCGTGGGCAACGTCGACCTGATCTACGTGGTGACATCCACCCCGGACGGCGAACTACAAATTGTGCGCGGCGGTGTCTTCAGCACCTACGAATTCTACGGGCCAATCGACCGGCGCATGACCGACGACGAATGGCGCGCCCTGGTGGCAAGCGGCGACCTGCCGCCGCGCCCGGAATGGGTCGGCGCGTTCTACAGCGAGTAAGACCAGACCCTCGAATCAAAACGGGGCGGCCTGTGCGCCTGACAGGTCGCCCCGTTTTACGATCACCGTCTGGTTGATTTAGAGCGCTTCCGGCTCCGGTTCGACCGGCGGTTTGACCTTCTCGACTTCCAATGCCCCCCGGCGGACCAGCGCGGTCAGCCAGGCGAGGATTTCCGGCCCGAAGGTCCCGATGGCCATCAGCACGCCCATCAGCGCGAAGATCCACAGCTGGTCGTCGCTGCGCAGGAAGATGATCGGCTCGACAATACCTTCCAGCGCCCAGTCCACGCCGACCAGCACGACACCCAGCACCGCCACCACCATGGTCGCCAGGCGCGCCCAGGCCGGCGAGCGCAGCAGCCAAGCCGCAGCCATCCCCAAGACCACCGCCACCGCCAGGATGGCCGTGCGCTCGTCCGCGTGCAGCACCTCCACGAAGTCATGGACCGCGTTCTCGCGCCAGGCCCAGGCGAGCGCCAGCGGGGCAAAGACCGATACCCCCGTCGTCAACAAGCGCGCCCAGAGCGGCCAGCGGTAAGCGGCCGCTACTGCCGCGAACAGCGATATCCCCAGGCCGCCAAAAGCCACCACCGGCAGTTTGAAGTCGCTAAACTGGAGGCTGACCATCTGGAAGTTAATGAACGCGATAGTGCCGACGATGCCGCCCAGGTTGACGCCGACGAAAAGCCGCGCCCACGGTCGCCAGAGCGTAGCGCCGTCAGAACGATGCGCAATGCTGCCTGCCAGCCGCAGCGGTAGGGCGGCCGCTAGCGTCAGGCCCAGGCCGGCCACCAGGCCGAAGGTCTGCGCGTTGGCAATGACGCGGTATAAATGGTTCAGTTGTAAGATGGAACTGGACGGGAACATCACGTGGATGTAGGTACCCATCCCGATACCCGCTCCCAGCAGCGCCAGAAAATAGCGCAGCCCCAGGCGGCCAATATCCGCCGACAGGTACCGCGCCGTCAGCCGCCAAAAAGCCCGCGCCCGGAAGCGCAGCGGCACGGCTTCGGGTAAACTATCCGCCTCGTCGCGAACCCACATCAGCGTCGTCTGGATGCTGGGGACGGCCAGCGCATCCAGGGAAACCAGATGCAAAACGGCTGCCCGCGAGCGCAGGCGGCCAATGGTGCGCGCCGCCAGCTCGGCGATGTCTGGCGCATCGTCGCGGACGGCCTGCTCGGCCAGCAGCAGGTCGGTGTCGCGGTTGAAAGCGTACTCGCGCCACTCGGCGACACGTTCGCCCCGGTAATTGAGCAGATTGACAATGGCGCGCCGCACCGGGACGCTGGTCTCGCTGTGCAGCAGGCGACTGACGATCAGGGCGATGTTGGTCATATCGTTGTCCGGTATGTCGCACAACAATTCGACCGCCAGCGCGCGCGCGGTAGCCAGGTCGCTGCGCAGGGCATGCACGAAGATGAGCCGCCGCCGGTCGACGTCTGTTACCTGCGATAACCAGTAGCCCAGCTCGTAGTTGTGCTCGATCGCGCCGCGCAGCATGGCCTCGCGCCCCGAATCGTCGATGACCAGGCCGTACTCGGCAGGCCGGCTGAAATAGTCGTGGACGGTCGCGAAGTGAGTCGCACCGGTCAGGAAGCGCCCCTGGCCGCGCGCCCAGGCCCGCACCATACGCTGGAACAGCTCCCGCACCTCGCGCAAGCCGGATTCTTCACCGCGGACGACTTCCTGTTCCAGCACCCGCTCCAGCAGGTCTTCTTCGCTGTCCGCCTGGAGCGGCACCGGGCGCTCAGGCGCGGCGTCGGTGGCATCAATGCGCATCGTGGTCAGCAGTTCTTCGTCGACCGGGCTTTGCAGCGTGTGGATCATGTCCTCGTCCACGCCAAGGCCGACGTCGGTTTCGGCGGCGTAAGGCGCCGGCTCCTGGGGAGGCATGGCTCCACTGCGCGCCGCCTCCGCGGACACCACCGAGCGCCCGGTCAGGGTCAGGGTGACTTCGTCCATGAGCACGCCGGCGCTGGTGTACCGCATGTTGACATCGGCAGCCGTCGCCACGCGGAGCACGGTGGTGAGGTGCTGCGGCAGCTCTGGCCGGTACTCGCGCGGGTCGGGCAGGTCATCGCCATGTTGAACCTGGCGCAAACAGAGCGCCGCCTGCCCATCAAACGGAAACTCGCCCGTGATCATCTGGAATAGCATGACGGCAAACGAGTAGATATCCGCCCGGCGATCGACCGGCCTGCCCATCACCTGCTCCGGCGGCATATAAATCAGCGTGCCAGAACTGCCGGTATCGTCGTCGCCGGTGCCGGCCATCGCCGCCAGGCCGAAGTCCGCCAGGTAGGGCGTGCCAAAGCGATCCAGCAGCACGTTGGCCGGCTTGAGATCGCGGTGCACGATATTCTCGGCATGGGCGCGTTCCAGGGCACGGGCAATGGCTCCCCCGATGTCCACCACCAGGGCGTCCGGCATGAAGCCCACGTCGATGATACGGTCCAGCAGCGAGCCGCCGGCCACGAAACGCATCACGATGTAAAGCTGCCGCTGGAATTCGCCAAAATCGTAAATCGGCAGGATGTTGGAGTGTTCCAGCGCGGCGATGGTGCGCGCTTCCTGCTCGAACTGGGTCCGGGTATGCTCATCGGTCAGGTCCGCCATGATCGTCTTGACGGCCACCGTACGATGCAGGCGCTCGTCGCGCGCCGACCATACATCGGCCATACCGCCGCGGCCAATGTGCTCGACAATAGTGTAATGCCCGATCTGATCGCCAACTTGCATGGGACTGCTACCTGTTCATCCTCACGCTGCAACCACTCTCACTAGATAGTATACGTGTTTTTAGAAGAACCGAAACTGTGCCCCGCAACATGAAGAAGCGATAAGAACTGTCCGGGGGTGCTGACGGCAGTGTCTCGCATCGGTTACAATCGGCGGGAGACACCGATACCTGTGCTAGAGGAGCAACCATGAACCGCCGGAAATACCCCTTGCTGGCCGCAGGCGCGCTGGTTCTGTTGGGACTGGCCTGTTGGGGCGGCGCCTTGACACAGCCGGTCTCCGCCCAGGGACAGACCAGCAACCCCGAGGCCTTCACCATCGGCGCGGTCGGCTACGTCTCCGCTTACCCGGAGGGCATGACCTTCACCATCGAGGCGAGCAGCGCCGCCGGCCCCATCACGCGGGCCACCGTCTTTTATGATTTTGGCTCGCCCATCACCGGCCGCCTGCAGGCCGACACCATCGACAATGACAACGGCCTGATCACCGGCACGCTGTTCCGCTACCAGGCGGGCGGCCTGATTCCCTGGCTGACGGTCAATTACACCTGGCGGCTGACCGACGCCGCCGGCAATGCCATCGAGGTCGGGCCGCAGACGGGCGTTTACGCCGACCATACCCGCCAGTGGCAGCATGCCGAAAACGACCTGGTGCGCATCTACTGGTTCGGGCTGCCGGACTGGGTGGGCGAGGAAGCGCTCGACGCGGTGGACCAGGCCCGCGAACGCTGGCGGCTGGGCTTCCCCGGGGTGGAGCTGACCTCGCGCCCGCTGGTCGTGATCTACCCGGACCTCGACTCCTTCCTGGAGTGGCGCGGTGAAGCCGGCAGCGAGAGCATCCGCTTCGTGGGCACGCTGCGCGAAGAATGGAACGGCACCGTGCAGCGCGTCCCCGACCAGGCGCGCCTGGACCGGGAATGCGGCGGTCTGGACCTGCAAAACGACTACGATTACGTGGTGCGGGCGTTGGCGCGTTCCACCGTGGTACACGAGTTAACGCACTTCCACCAGCAGGCCATCGGGGCGACGTATGGGCCGATCTGGTGGGTGGAAGGCCAGGCCACCTTCTTTGAAGACCCCGTCCAACCCTACGATTCGGCTGCCCGCGTCGACGGGCTGGTGGCGCTGGACGCCCTGCCCTCGCTGGCCTATGGCGATTCGGTGAGCGGCAGCGCAGGCACGCTCGGCCCGGACGGCTGCACCCACCTGCCCTACGATGTCGGCGCGACCTTTATGCAATTCTTGCGTGATAATTACGGGGGCTACGAGGCGCACGGCCAGATCACGGCGCTGATCGCGCAAAATACCGGCGTCATCCCGGCCATCGAGACGGTGACCGGCCGGAGCTTCGCCGCGCTGGAAGCCGAATGGCGCGGGTCGCTCGGCGCAGGTCCGGCCCCGACTCCGGTGCCCACCCCGACCTTCGCCCTGCCCGCCATCCCGACGCCGGTCTTCGCCTTCCCCACCCAGACGCCTTAGCCGGTTGAAACAGTCGTGCCATCAAAATACAAAGCGCCAGGTATATGGCAGGTAAACACCTGGCGCTGTGATTTTGGTAGAATGCGGGCTGGATCGGGAAATCGCCTTAGCGGGCAAAGACTTCGATCTTCTGACGCAGGTACGGCTCCGGCAGCGCCCCCACGATCCGGTCGGCGATCTGGCCGTCGCGGACCAGCAGCAGCGTTGGGATGCCCTGCACGCCATACTGGCCGGCCCACTGCGGATTGTCGTCGACGTTGACCTTGGCGATCTTGACGCGCCCGCCCATCTCCAACGCGATGTTCTCCAATGCCGGGCCGATCATGCGGCAGGGTCCGCACCAGGGCGCCCAGAAGTCGACCACGACCGGCACCTGGCTGGACAGCACTTCCTGCTGGAAGGTCGCGTCGCTCACCGTGACCGGGCGGGTCAGGTCCTGGCCGCTGGCGGGAGAAGCGCCGTTCCCCGCCATCACCGGACGGGCAGGCGCGGCAGGCGGCACCGGCTGCGGACCGCGGCCCAGCAAATAAGCGGCGTAGCCCTGGAACAAGTCGGGCGTCAGCGGGGCGACGGCATCGGTCAGGGCCGTGCCCTGGTTATAGGCCACCAGCGCCGGCGTCGAGCCGCTCCAGCGCGCCGCCGCTTCCGGATTATCGGCCACGTCCAGGCGAGCCACCAGCAAACCGCCGGCCTCCTGTTTGGCCGTCTGCTTGAGGGTTTCTTCCAGCGCCGGGGACAGCGCGCTGCCGCCGTCCCACAGGACCAGGGCGACGGGCAACCCGGCATTCACGACGCGATCAAGGCTCTGATCGTTGGTATGTAAGGGGGTATCATAGACAGGCATACAAGGCTCTCCATCCCGATGGGTGTTCACCGGTTTTATTGATTAGACGCGGTGACTGTGGATTTCGTTTCGCCGGCTCACATTAGAATCATGTAAAAAAGTTCTAAATTCCGGCCCATACCACCGGAAAAGGGACCATCATCGCATATGCGGCGTGTGTCGCTATGGTACAATAAACCCAATCGTTACCGTCAACAGGGATAGCTGGGCATGCAACCGCTCGCCGACGCGGATTATGTCCGTTTCCGCAATCTCATCGTCAGCCGCACCGGCCTTGATTTTCCCTTCCCGCGCCGCCAGGATTTGGGCAGCGGGTTGACCCGCACCCTGTCCCAGCTGCATGACATCCAGCGTTACCAACCGCACCGCATCCCGGCCGGCACCGCGCTGCCGGTGGACCTCGGCACGTTGTACGAGACGCTGATCGCCAGGGACGCCTTCATCTGGGATGTGCTGGTAGATGCCCTGACCATCTGTGAGACGCACTTCTTCCGCAATACACCCCAATTCGAGGCGCTGCGCGAGCAGGTGCTGCCCGATTTGATCGCGCGGCAGCGCAGCGAAGGCAAGCTGTCGCTGCGACTGTGGAGCGCGGGCTGCGCCAGCGGCGAGGAAGCGTATTCGCTGGCGATTTTGCTGCGGGAAATGCTGCCTGATTGGAAAGAGTGGCGGCTGGATATCCTGGGAACCGACATCAACGGGCGGGCGGTGAGCCAGGCCCGGCGCGGCATCTACCGCGACTGGTCATTCCGCGAGGCATCGGCCTTCCACTGGCGCGACCTGTACTTCGACAAAAGAGACGCCGAGTACGGGCTGCACGAAGACGTGCGCGAGATGGTCCATTTTGAGACGTGCAACCTGCTGGAGAACTGCCTCACCATGCAGAACCAGACGTCTTACCTGGACCTGATCCTGTGCCGCAACGTCATCCTTTACTTCGGCACCCACGCCCGCCAGTGGATATACCAGCTACTGCACCGGGCGCTGGTCCCGGGGGGATGGCTGCTGGTCGGTCATGCCGATCCGCCGCCGCCGAACTTCGCCGCCTTTGATACGCATTCGTTCCACGGCGCGACCTTCCACCAGCGGCCGTTCAAGGGTGCGCTGGCTCCCCAACCGGAGCCGGTCCCGGTCGAGGTGGACGTCGAGCCGGAATCAATCCCCACCCAGGCCCCACGCATCCAGGAAGACAGCGATGCCATGACCAAGTACCGGTTGGGTCTATGGCACGCCAACCGCCAGCACTGGGAAGAAGCGCTGCTCAACTGCCAGCAAGCGGTCGAGCTGGCCCCCACCTTCACCCAGGCGCACTTCACGCTGGCCCTGATCTACCAGAGTCTGGGCCTGGATGAGCAGGCCATGGGATCGCTGCGCCACACGATCTACCTGGAGCGCAACTGGCCGCTGCCGCACTTCACGCTGGCCAGCATCCTACGCCAGATCGGGCAACCGGACGGCGCCCGCCGCGAACTACGCAACGTGCTGGTGCTGACCGCGCGGTTGTCGCCGGATGACCCGATCGAGGGCGCGGAAGGGCTGACCGCGGCCCGCCTGCATGCCGTCGCCGAGCGCCAGATGCAGTCACTGCCTCTGGCGGACCTCAGCACCGAGCCGGCAGAGTTATAGCCCACCATCAGGCGGCCACCGCCGGGCGGGCTATCGCTTTACCGGATACCGGACAGGTTTTGAAACGGCTACAGGGTAAATTTCCGCTGGAAGTAACCACTGAGCAGGCGCAACACTTCGAGGGCCGATTTGGGTTCACGTTTGGCCGTTTCCAGGCTCCGGCCCAGGCCGGAGTCGTCCAGCGCTTTTTCATCGCCCTTCTCGGCCACAATGCCCAGGACGGCGGCCAGGCCCTGGGTATTGGCGGCAAACTCATCCTTCAGGCGCCGCTGGTCATAGAGGCGCATGCCCTTCCACAGGCTGTCAATCTCCGCTTCGAAGGCGGGGGCCGTCAACTGCGGAGTTTTGCCCGGCGGGAATGCCTCCAGCAGCCGCTCCAACAGGTGACGAGTAACGGCGGCTTCTTTCATCAACATCACCACCGACCGGCGGCCCAGCACGTGGGCCATGGCCTCGCGCTGGATATCCGGGGGAATGACTTCCCCACCGGAGAATCGACCGCCGATGTACAGCAGGGCATCCAGGCCGGACATGGGCACCTGCTCATTGGCGAGCAGTTTCTGCTCCACCCGGTCGCGGCCTCGACCGCGCCCGCGCTGCTCGCCCAGCCGGTAGGCCAGCCGGGCGAGCGTCAGCAGGTCGTCGCCGATCTGCTGACGCTCAGCCTCGGAAACGCCGCCAGACAGGCCGTCCAGGTCGCCGCGCAGGCGTTTGAGGGGGACCGGCTTATCCTCGTAGACCGCCACGGTATCGCTCAGCAGCGCCGTGGCGATCCGCACGTCCTCGGTAAAGGCCTCGAAGCCGCCGTCACCGGTCATCACGCAGACCACCACCGTCGCCTGGAGCATGTCGCCCACTTTGGCGCCCAGCTTTTTGCCCACACGGGCCGGTATGGTAACGGCGCGCTCGTGCGGGACGTGCCGCACATAGCGGCGCAGCAGTTCCAGCGCTGCCTCGCGCACATCTTTATTCCAGTTGAGCAGCGTCCAGATGCGCGCCACGATGCCGAGGCCTTCTTCCGCGCCACCCAGGCTGTTGGTGATCACGGCCGCCAGCGAGACCGCCTCGTCGACATTCTGACGCCTGGCGTGAAACTGGAGCAACTGCAGCGCTTCCGGATACCCCACGACCGGCACCAGCAGCGGGTCCCCGGCGATGGCATTGGTCAGCCGGGTGATCAGGGGCTCCAGTTCCGGGTCGAACGATTTGTTGATCAGCGCGCCCCGGCAGGCCATGGCCAGCGGCACGGGCTTCATTTCCAGTTGTTCCAGCGTGCCCATGGCCGTCAACAGGTCTTTGATGCCCAGTCCCGTATACTCGAACAGCTCACTGACCCACGGCCCATAATCGGCCTGGGCGTCGCCCCGGAAAATCGTCTTGGAGATCCGCTCCAGCAAGGCGACCACGTCGCGGTATTCGCCCAGTAACAGCAGGAGCTCGACCAGAAGACGCGGGCCGGGGGCGTCCAGCAGCAGCAACATACTGCCCCGCCCCACGTCCTGCACCACCAGGGCCAACAGTTTCGCAAAACGCGATTTGAGCGGCGACTGGGCCAGCCGGACCAACTGGCGCAGCGTCGGCGTATCCACCAGGTCGGGCCGTTCCAGGCCGATCACCCACTCGACCAGCCGCGCCAGCACCACCAGTTCGTATTCCTCGCCAAACTCGGCGGCGACCGCGGCCAGCAGTCCCACCGGGGCGGTCGTGGATTGGCCGGGCTGGAAGTGCCCCAGGGCATCTCTAAAAGTGCCGGGAAGCTCGGCCAGGATGTTATTCATGCGGGCCAAACGCTGGAATTGGGCCGGCGGCAGGTACTCCGCCGCCAGCAAAAACAATTGGCGCGTCAGTTCCGTCGAGCCGGAGGCCAGCGGCAGCGCCACTTCCAGCAGGTCGGAGGCGGAGCGACTGAGCATCAGCGTATCACCAGCGCGCTGCACGTCCTCCAGGAAGGCGATCGCTGCCGGCACGTTGCGAGCAGCCACCAGGTCCTGCAAGTGCGACGAAGCCGCCGCCGCGGCGCGCTGCTGCCAGCTTGAGCCTTCCGGCCCGGCAGGGTTGGCCAGCCAGCGGCTCACCAGCGTGTAGACCAGCCGGCCTTTGCCCTCGGTTATGGCGTCGTCCAGCATCGCCAGGATATCCCCGGAGATGCTGGCATGCTGCCGCACCTGGACGGCGATGATCTCAGCCGGTTCGGGGTCCTCCAGGGCCAGGGTAAAAGCCAGCAGATGCCGGGCATAACGCGAGCGTAACTCGTCCGACAGCGTCGGGTCTTCGCGTAGAACGGCGGCGACCATCTCGGAATCGGCGGGCTGGCCCTCGGTGACGGCGGCATCCAGCGCGACCCGCCTGGCCGCCCACCCGAGCGCCTGCGCCAGCGGCTCGTGACGCGTCAGGCGCCAGGCGGCGGTGCGCGTCAGGTCGACCATCTGCCGGACGGCCAGCGTCACATCCAGGCGAAGCTGCTGCATGATATAGCGGCTGTACGGGTCTTCCGGCGGATCGCCGAGCAGCTTATTGGCGTCCCAATCGTAACCGAGGGCGCCATCCGGCAGCACGTCATTGGCCAGGAAGGCAATCTGCACGGGCGTGATTTCCAGCCGCCGCACGAAAGTGGCAAACGTCACGCCGAAGCGCGCCGGGGGCGGCAGCAGCGTCAGCAACCCTTTGACAAACGCCAGCTGCCGATCCAGGTCGCGGGGGCCGCCGATAATCGCCAGCGGCACCGCCTGGATCAACCCGGACAGCAGTCCCTCGATCACCTGGGCGTTATCCTGCACGGACAGCATGAAAGTCAGCAGGTCATCCACCTGCTCCTCGACGGTGGGCGCCGCGGGCGCCGGCAGTTGGGCAGCCGGCAGCGCATCTGCCCCCACCCGGGGCGGCTCCGACCCGGTGAGGTGAGCCAGCATATCCACCCGCCCGGCGACCTTGCGCAGCAGGTCGGACGTCAACATGACGTACTGCACGATCGGCTGGCCATCTGCGTCCAGCCGGGCATGCGCCAGGATGAAGTCCACCGTTTGCCCGCGGTACAGCCCGATCGCGCCCTGCGGGTGATCGTCCGGCGGCGGCGGGAACAAAGGAGCCAGCCGCCGCGACTCGTCCCAATGGACGCGCGTCAGGCCGGGAGACGCGGCCAGCATCTCGCCGGAACCGGAAGCCGGGCCATCCGTGCTGCCCGGACGGTGATACAGGCGTGGTAGTGAAAAGGTCGTCGTACTCACGAGTCGCTCTCAACCCAGGTAACAAAAGGTGATACTGGTGTACGCCGGCCATGGCTTCGCTGCCCGCCAGACCGGCCGGTTACTGCTTATAGAACCTTATTATCGGCTAAAGCGCAATCTTTGACCAGTTGCCATTTTCTAACGATAAGCGCCTGGTTGAACCGTTTGCTTCTCATTGGTACGCGCCGCCTTAGCGCCGCTGTTGACAGCCATGGCCGTTCGCTTTACAGTCAATTCACGGCGGCCCCAACTTGTGCCGTCCAGCCGCCGGCCATTTGGCCGCCTTGACCCGGGTTCTATTTTTACGGAAAGAGTGCCGAACCTATGACTCGTTATATCCTCGCCCTGGACCAGGGCACCACCAGTTCCCGCGCCATCATCTTCGACGAGAGCGGCGCGCCCCTTGCCAGCGCGCAACTGGAGTTCCCGCAGCATTATCCGCAGCCCGGCTGGGTGGAACATGATCCGCGGGATATCTGGCAAACGCAGATCGACGTCGCCCGCGCGGCCATCGCCCAACTGGGGATCACCGCCGGGGACATCGCCGCCATTGGCGTGACCAACCAGCGCGAGACCACCGTCATCTGGGATCGCGCCACCGGGGAGCCGGTCTACAACGCCATCGTGTGGCAGTGCCGCCGCACCGCCGCCTTTTGCGACCAGCTCAAGGCGGAAGGCTTCGACAGGACCATCCACGAACGCACCGGCCTGGTCACCGACGCTTATTTCTCTGGCACCAAGGTGACCTGGCTGCTGGATCACGTGCCCGGCGTCCGCCAGCGGGCGGAAAACGGCGAGCTGGCCTTCGGCACGATCGACACGTGGCTGATCTGGCAGTTGAGCGGGGGCGCGCTGCACATCACCGACGTGAGCAACGCCAGCCGCACCATGCTCTACAACATCCACCAGCGCCGGTGGGACCCCGACATCCTGGCCCGCCTGAACATCCCACACAACCTTCTGCCCGAGGTCAAACCGTCGAGCGCCGTCTACGGCGAAACGACGGCGGACCTGTTCGGGGCGGCCATCCCCATCGCCGGGATCGCGGGCGACCAGCAGGCGGCCACCTTCGGCCAGGCCTGTTACACCCCCGGCCAGAGTAAAAACACCTACGGCACCGGCAACTTCCTGCTGATGAACACCGGCCCGCAGGCGATCATCTCGCGCGGCGGCCTGCTGACCACCATCGCCTGGCAGGTCGGCGAGACCGGCCCGGTCGTGTATGCGCTGGAAGGCAGCGTGTTCATCTCCGGGGCGGCCATCCAGTGGCTGCGCGACGGCCTGGGCCTGATCTCGAACGTGGCGGAAAGCGCCGAGCTGGCGGCCAGCGTGCCCGATTCCGGCGGCGTGTACCTGGTACCGGCCTTCGTCGGGTTGGGCGCGCCCTACTGGGACCCATATGCCCGCGGCACCATCGTCGGGCTGACGCGCGGTACCGGGCGCGCGCACATCGTCCGCGCCACCCTGGAAGCCATCTGCTTCCAGAGCCGCGACCTGGTGCAGAATATGGTCACCGACGCCGGGATCAAGGTGGATGTGCTGCGCGTAGACGGCGGCGCGGTGGTCAACGACGTGCTGATGCAGATGCAAGCCGACATCCTGGGCGTGACCGTGCAGCGCCCCGCCATCACCGAAACGACCGCCCTCGGCGCGGCCTACCTGGCCGGGTTGGCGACCGGCGTCTGGGCTTCGACGGACGAGGTCGAGGGCCAGTGGCGCCTGGACAAAGAATTCACGCCGCAGATGAGCGTCGACCAGCGCGAGGCGCTGTATGCCGGCTGGCACCGGGCCGTCGAGCGGGCGCGCGGCTGGGTTGAGGAGTAGACGTTTCCTTTATATCACGTATAATCTCAGCCAGATCGAACGCCTGTTCGATCTGGTTTCGTTCAGGATACAGAGGAGCGCCTCACGTGACCGGGCCAGCCGCCTTCTACAACGCCGTGTTCGAGGCCGGCCTGACGCCCTTCCAGGCTTACGGCCATACCCTGTACCGACGGCAATTCGCCGGTGCTGGTCGAAGTTACGGAGTGAGCGCCGGGTCATCGATTTCCGCCATTTTCAGGCCGTAGGCTTCCGCCAGCAGCTTGATCGGATGGAAGGTCTCCGCGCCGGTCAGCGACGTGATCTGCCAGCGGCAGGTCTCGGTATCGCACACCACCTGGTCGTAGCCGCCGGCCCGCACGTGATCGACAATCGGCTGCCCGACCGCCTCGGCGATGGCGCGCTTCTCGGCTTTGTAGCCGTAGGTGCCGCAGATGCCGCAGCAATCGGCGTCGATCTCTTCCAGGCGCAGGCCGGGGATCAAACTCAGCACGTCAAGCGCCGGGCGGCCCATCCCGTGCGCCTTGAGCTGGCAGGGTGTATGGTACGGCAGCCGCCGCTCGATGGGCCGGAAGTCTGTATCCAACCGCCCTTCTTCGTGCAGGTGACGCAGGAACTCCATGAAGTCCCACACGCCCGCCGCGACCGTCCGCGTGGCCTCGTCGTCCATGCCCAGGACGTGCTCGTAGTCGCCCTTGAGGGCCATCATGCAGCTGGCCGAGGTGCCCACCACGGGGATGCCCTGGCGCGCATACGGCTCCAGCCAGGCCACGTTGCGCCGGGCGTAAGCGCGCGCCGCGTCAAAATCGCCGTTGGACTGCATGGGCAGCCCGCAGCATTGCAGCGGCGGCACGATCACCTGGAAGCCCAGGTGCTCCAGGATGGCGACGGCCAGCCGCCCGACGTGCGGCTCGTAGGCGTTGGTCGCGCAGCCGTGGAAGTAAACCACCGCGCGCGCCGGATCGAGGGTTTTCACCGCGCCGTTCACCCCCTGTTGGCGCTGGCGCTGCTGCCACCAGCCGCGGAAGGTGTAGCCCGCCCACCTGGGCATTGGCCCGCGCGCCGAGACCCCGACCGTCTTTTCGGCGATCCAGCGCAGGGCACGGTTGCCCATCACGAAGTTGAGCAGCGGCGCGACCGGCGTGCCCAGCCGCCCCCAGACCTCGTTGCGGCCCAGGAACCAGTTGCGCAGGCTGATACCGTAAGTCTGGACCATGGCGGCCTTGGCCTGGATGTTGATTTCCATCACCTTGACGCCGTGCGGGCAGACCAGCGTGCAGATGCCGCAGCCGGAGCAGTAATCGACGCTGTGATCGACCGAGGGCGCATTCGGGTCGCGCATCCGCTGGGCCTGCGGGCCGACGGTCTTGGGGCCGGGGAACAAATCGGTGAAAGGGGCGACGGTACAGTGCGCCGTACAAATATTGCACTTGACGCACATATCTGAGGTAAAAGGCGCATTTTCCAATAACTGCAACAACTCCGACATCGGGGGTAGGCTCCCTTATTGGCTCAGGCTTCTTCCGCTTTTTCTACAGCGCGCCGTAACAGCATAGGCAATCAGGCGGTTTTATTCACGCGAGGCAAAAACACGGTGAAGGTGCTTCCCTGGCCCGGTTCGCTTTCCACTTCGATCCGGCCGCTGTGCACCTCGATGACCTCGTGGGCAATCGCCAGTCCCAGGCCCAGGCCCCCGCGCTCGGTATTACGCGCCCGGTCGGCCCGGTAGAAGCGCTCGAAAATGTGCACCTGTTCCGCCGGGCTGATGCCGATGCCCGTATCCGTCACGGCGATGGTCACCTGCCCCGGCGTCGGCGTCACGCGGATCGTGATCGTACCGCCATTCGGGGTGTAATTCAGAGCGTTGGTCACGATGGCCATCAACGCCCGGCGCAGGTGTGCCTCGTCGGCCAGCACCAGGGCCGGTTCGCCCGCCGCTTCGAACAGCACGGCGTGGCCTTTACGCTCGGCCAGGGTGCGTAATTCCAGCAGGATGCCTTGCAGCATCACCCGCACGTCAACCTGCCTCAGTTCGATCGTCATGCGGCGGTCCAGCCGGGAGGTGCTCAGCAGGTCGTCCAGCAGTTGCAGGAGATGTTCCATCTGGCTTTGCAGAATCGCGCGGTGGCGCTGCTGCGTGGCCGGGTCCGGGTTGCGCTGTAGTACAGCCAGGCTCAGACTCATCGACGTCAGCGGCGTGCGCAGGTCATGAGAGGCATCGTCGATGAACCGGCGGAGCATCTCCACCCGCTCGCGCGCCATGGTCAGCTCGACCTCGCGCTGCTCGACGGCCCGCGAGAGGGAGGTATCGCGGCTGATGCCGATGATGCCGATCACCTGCCCGGCTTCATCGACCAGCGGGACCTTGGTGGTGTCGTACCAGACCGTTTCGCCGGTGACCGGATGAGTGACCATCTCGCCTTCTTTTTCGAGGGACCGGCCGGTTTCCAGCACCTGCCGATCCTCGGCCTCCCACCGGGCGGCAATGTCCGCCGGCATCAAGTCCGAGACCTTCTTACCCACGACCAGCTGCGACTCGTCGACGCCCATGATGTCCAGGGCGCTGGCGTTGGCCAGCATAAAACGTCCTTCGCGGTCGCGGACGTAAATGCTCACCGGCAGGTTGTCGATGACGGTGCGCAGCAAGCCCGGCTGGCCCAACTGCCGCTCGGCCAGCGCGGCCTCCAGGTCGGTGATGCGCTGCTGTGCCTCGGCCAGCGCAGCTTGTAAATCCGCGTGAATCGGTTCCTCTTCGACCATGGTTCACCATCCTGCCTTTTTGCATCGAGTAACCAGCGCCGCTGACAGTGCTGCTGCCACCGCCGCATAAGCCGAGGCCAGATCGAGACCTTCCACGGGGGCCAACCCGGAGGTCTTCTCGCCAGCGAGGATGTGCCCGGCGGCGAACAGGTTGGCATATGCCGGTTGCCCCTTAGCTTCCAGCGGGCGCAGGCGGTCGTCCACGGTCAGGCCAAAGCCATGCACCGGGTGCCCGGCCGGGTCCAGCAGATCGGGCCGGAACCACCTCGTGCGACCTTCATCCGCCGCCACCGGTGCCGCCACCGGCGCCGCCACCGGCGCTGCCACCGGCAGGTCAAAGATCGGCTCCCATACGCGGCCCCGGTCGTCGCTCAACAGGCCGCCGCCATACAGGCCGCCGGTCGCCAGGATGAAGGCGTCGGCCCGGAAGACCGTCTCCCGGCCCGCCGAGGCCACCGCCACGCCGGTCACCCGGCCGCCTTCGGTTAACGCCCGAATCACCGGGTGCCCCACCTGCACCTGGGCGCCCTGCTGCATCAGCCAGGCTTTCAGCGTGTTGTAGAGCCGGGTCCCCGGCACGGAAGGCGGCAGAGTCGGTATCTCAAAGACCGGCAGCCCAATGTGCCGCGCCATCTCGTCCAGCGCGCCCGCCTGACGCAATCCCAGAACGGCCGGCATGCCCACGCGATCCTCACCGCGCAGACGGCCCCGAATCAGCCGGGCGACTTCCTCGCGGAAGTGGGCCTCGTCAAAACGGCAGGCCAACTCGGTGGGGCTGAGGTCCCAGGCGTCGTGGCGGCCCGGCAGCGCCACGTGGATGGGCCTGGCTGCCACCCCATGGTCGGCCAGGATTCCAGCGCACAGCATGGGATCGAAGTCGCGCCAGCCGGCAAAGCCGACGATGAGAGTCCGGCCTTCTCCCGGCAGCAAACCGCCCGCCAGACCCGCCGGAGCGGCGTCAACGTGCCGGGTAAGTCCCAGCGTGGACGGCAGCGGCAGCGGTTGGTCATGCGGGCCGTGCCAGCGAAGGGCTTGAAAGGCTTCACACCAGCCGCGGAAGGCGGTTACCCCTGGGTGATCACGGTAGGGGCCTAACTGCCACCCGCCCGGCGTCAGGATCAGGCGGCCAATGCCGGCGGCCAGCACGCGCACCTGTGCGCCCGCCTGTGCGGCAAAAACGGCGGCGGCCAGCCCGGCCAGCCCGGCGCCGATCACGACTACACGAAATCCCGCCAGCGCTTCTGGCTGAGTCCCGGTCTCCGCCGCCCAGGCCGGCAGCGGATGGGGATTGGCTGGCGGCGAGTCCGGCGAAACGTCCAGGCCGAGCGTCCGGCGGTAGATCATCTCATCCAACAGGAACTGGCGCAGGTGTTGGCCCCACAGTAACAGCCGCACCCCCTTGAACCGCTCGTCGATGAAGGCGCGTAAGGCGGCGACGGCTGCCGGAGCCTCCAACTGCCGGACGTGCCTTAGAATCCCTGCCGCCCGCACCGCGCAGAACCCGCCCTGGCACGGCCCCATGCCCAGCCGCAGGTCGCGGCGCAGGTCATCCAGCGAAGGGGTGGCGGCGTAGGAGTCGATAGCCGCTTCCAGCTCGCCCTGGCTAATCATCTCGCATTCACAGATCAACGGGCCGGGCATCTGGCCATGCTCCAGCCGCTCCAACCGGCCGCCCAGCGTATAATAGCGGCGGGTAGATTCTGTGGGCAGCGGCTCGTCTGCCGTCGTGCCGGCAACCTCCAGGCCCAGGCCGGCGCACACGTCGTCGGCGGCGTTTTCGGCCATCAGGCGGGCGGTGGTCAGCTTACCGCCCACCACCGACGTCAATCCCGTCCCGTGCCGCAACACGGAAAAGGTCCGTTTGACGCCGCGCCCCTCAATCCCGGCATTGTCGCCCGGCGGCTCGTAGAGTGGGCGGACGCCAGCCCAGGCGCGCAGCGCCCGCGCCTGCCGAAACCCCGCTATGATCGCTTCGCCCTCGTCCAGCATCCTGCTGACTTCCCAGGCCTCAATCGTATTGTCGTCCGGGCTGTCCACGCTGACCGAGGTCGTGCCGATCACGCTGACCGTGCCCACCGGCACCAGGATGTCGCCGTCGTCGGGGGGGCGCAGCCGGTTGACGATAGTGTTGACCCAGCGCGTATTCATGGCGATCATCACGCCCCGGCTCCAGCGCATGTCGAGATCATAGCCGGCCAGACCTGCCACCTGCCCCGACCACGGCCCGGCGGCGTTGAGCACCCAGCGCGCCGTGACGGTTTTAGCCTCGCCCAACCGCTGGTCGGAGAGGGTCGCCCGCATTTCCCCGCTCGACTCCGCCAGCGCCGTCAACTGGTGGTAGATCAGGGTTCGCGCCCCGTAGCTTTCCGCCGCGCGGATAAAGGCATGACCCAGGTCGAAGCCATCGACGGCGCCATCCGGCACGCGAAAGGCACGGGTGATATCGGGCCGCAGGGCCGGCTCCTGCCTCAGGGCCGCGGCCACGTCGATCGCCTCAATGTCGATACCGGCGGCCGCACACCCGGCCACCCAAGCCGGAATATAATCGGCGGGGTCGTGGGCCGCCGCGACAAATAGACCGCCGGTATCCTCCACAATGTGCGGGACAATCCGCCGTAAGATGCGGTTCTCGTCGATGCACTCGCGGGCCGATTCGGGATCGTGGACGGCGTAGCGTCCCCCCGAATGCAGCAGGCCATGAAACCGCCCCGACGTGCCGGTCGACAGGTCGTTTTTGTCGGCCAGGATCACCTGTAAGCCACGCCGCGCCAGGTCGTAAGCGGCGCACACGCCGGTCGCGCCGCCGCCGATCACCAGCACCTCACATGACAGATCGGACATAGAGAGTCACTCCATTTCGCTCCGCGCCGCGAGTGTAACACAGGTGATTGGCCTGTGACATAATTCTGTGGGGAGAGTTAGTATTCCGGGCGGGAGAGGATGATGAAAAGCCCCGGGGCAGAGCCTCGTCTGATCACAAACGGTCAGGAGGCGGTCGATTCGTCGATCGGCTCTGATTCCCACACCGGCTCATAGGCAACCACGGCAAAGGCCTCCGGGGAACATACCCGCAGCTTGCCCGCCAGTTCCACGCCGATAACCTGCTCGCGCCCATCGACTTCCAGGTGCAGCGGCCCGTCAAACGGGGCGCGGCTGACCAGCTCAAACGGCTGGCCGGGGACCAGGCCCAGCGATTCCAGGTATACCAGCTTGTCCGGGTCATCGGTATTGACGCGGCTGACCACCAGGGAGTGGGGCGGCGTATAGGCGGTCAGCACATCGTCGTCCACGATGGGCATCAGGCCCTCAGCCGTAGGAATCGGTTCGCCGTGGGGGCAGCGCCGGGGATGGCTGGTCAGTTCGCTCATGCGGGCGGCCACATGCTCGCTGACGGAAGAGCCCAGCGCATCGGCTTCGTCGTGCACCTCATGCCAGCCAAAACCCATCACCTTCACCAGGAAAATCTCGGTCAGGCGATGCTGGCGCAGGCTTAACAGGGCCTGGCGTTGGCCGGCCGGGGTCAGACGCATCCCGCGGTACGGCTCATGTTCCAGCAAGCCTCGCTCTTTCAGCCGTCCCACCATGCGCGCCACCGCCGGAGGGGAGACATCCTTCCGCTCGGCCAGGGCGGAAGTCGTCACCCATTCTTTCTCCGGCTGGTAACTGGCCACGCGGAAAATCTCCGCGAGGTACTCGCGCATAACCAGACTGATCCGCAAATGGGGCCGACCTTGACGTTGACTCATCATCAATTTAACCGTTGTTAACGCTGACCTTAACACAGACTGTTGATCTGAGGCGATCATCACCCCTATCATAAGGGCAAATGCAAATGATTTGCAATAGCTGGTAGCGGAGCACCCATCTCTTGATCGACCTGGTCGTACTCTGGTATCTCATGGCGCTGGCCCTGGCCGGCCTTATCTACACCCTGGCGCGTCACACACTGGCGGAATTTGCCCGTGGGGAGTGACCACGCTCCCGCGCAGCAGGCGCAAATAATCACTACAGCCCGGCCTGTACCTCAGCCGGGCTTTTTTCTGGCTTCGCCTCGTCTACCGTGGGCAGACGCGTCTACCGTGGGCAGACGGCGAACTCGGCCAACAGCAACACTCATCTCGGACGACCAGGACGAGAGGCAACGACGAGGCCGTTACCCTTCGTTGGATTCCGAAGTCTCCTTTGATTCTGATTCC
>DAOUEM010000598.1:0-23344 GCA_034430555.1 Anaerolineae bacterium
GCCCGTGATGCCGGTGGCCGTTAAAGCCGCATCGGTATTTGTCAGGGCAACCGTGAAGGTGACGACCTCTCCGGGCACCGCCTCCACCACGGAACCGGGGGGGATGGGGGGCGGGTCCGTGGCGAGTACTGTACCACTCCTCGTGGAGTAGAGTGAGACCACCCCAACGCCGATATGTCCGCCGGGGTCCGGGTCATTCGGGCATACGCCCGGCGCTCCGAGGGTGCTGGGGTTACCTTCCGGTACTGGATCATCGTGAACAGGTTCAACCGGCGCAGCCTGCGCCTGCGGAAGCGATTGGGGCGAGAGGAGTCCTGCATTACTGACCATCAGCGATACGACATACAATAAAATCAGCGCCACTCGCGAGTATTTCTTTAACATTGCTTCCCCCTAAGATCACTCATCAGCCTGGGTAGGTTTGAGAACATCCCACTCAACATGGAATGATGATTGTGAAGGTCTGCGTCACCGTCAAAGTGCATATTCGGTCTAAATATCATTATCAGGTGTTTTAGGTCTATAGGGCAAGAGTTAGTTCATACGTTTTTGTTACAGAGTTGTGTGGTTTCCGTAAATCTGCGGGTAAGTGTTATGCCTCATCGCGGGGTGTTAACTGCCGGTAAGCCGCCGTCAGTCGAGCTGCCTGGGTCGTCCAGCCGAGTTCTGCCTGGGCGCACTGACAGGCCTCGCGCCAGGCGCGCCGGTTCTCTGGGATACGCAGCAGGGTGATGGCCTGTGCCAGGCTCGTTGGATCGGCCGCTTCCCACAGCGGACCAACCGGGTAGTCGGCGAAAAAACCTTCCAATGCCGGCGTCCTGGCGCCCAGCACCGGTAGTTCGGCGGCGATGGCTTCGAACAGCTTGTTGGGCAGGGTGAGGGCATAACCGGGTAGGCTTCCGTCAAACGCGACGATGGCCGCGTCGGCCGACCGGATGGCGGCGCTAACCGCTTCCGGTGGTAAAGGCGGCACAAAATGCACGCGATCCCGGAGACCCGTAGTATCGGCCCGGTCCATCAGATCGGCTTGCAGCGGGCCGTCCCCGATGAAGGTCAGGTGCACATCGGCTGGTGTATCAAGCAGACCGGCCAGAACTGCCTGCAATTTGCGACCTCGAGCCATCATGGTGCCGGTGTGGATGAGCCACAGGCCGGCGTTCTCCGGGCGGGACAGCGGTTGGACGTCGGCGGGGGGGATGGCCCCGTTCAGGATCGCGATTGGTTCGGTGATGGGCCAGTGTTGTGCCATAAACCGGGCAAAATACGGGCTGGTGGTGAAAACCAGGTCGGCGCGTTGGGCCAGCCACCGGTCGGCCGCCCGGCTCAACCACAGCCGCAGGCGGCCCCACAGCGCTGACGGCTTTTCGCGACGGTAGAAATACAGCTCATGGGTATCGTAGACGAGTTTGCCCGGCTCGCGTTGGGCCAGCCGGGCCAGCCAGATCAGCACCAGCGCCGGGAAGTCGTGGGCATGCCAGATGGCGGCTTGCTGCCGTCTTAAGAACAATACCAGGCCAGCGCCCTGCCATAGATGGCGCACCGGCGACAACCGGCCGATCCGCCGTAGAGTGTGCATGGTATGATTGTAGCGATAGCGCTGCAACAACCATTTCCCGATGATTGCCCGGTCAGGCAGCGGGCTGCCGGCATCGTGCGTGCCGATCACACACACCTGGAACCCGGCTGCCGCCAGTGCGGCCGCTTCTCGTCTGACCCGGCTGTCGTGGCTTACGTCGTTGAGCACCAGCATCAGCACTGTAGCTTTGTGCCTGTGTCCGGCTCGACTATCGCTTCTGGGCTGGTTATCAGGTATACTCATTGTAGATGTATTGTCTAGGTTAGTTAGTCGCGTGAAAGGGTATTCTATGAAAATCTATACCAGAACCGGCGATTCTGGCGATACCGGGCTGTTTGGCGGCGGACGCGTGCGCAAACATGATGGGCGCGTCGAAGCGTATGGCACCGTGGACGAGTTGAACTCGCTGCTGGGCCTGGTGCGCACCTACCCCTTACCCGACCTGGCATCCCGGTGGCTGGAGGACATTCAGAATACGCTCTTTCATCTGGGCGCTGACCTGGCGACTCCGTTGGAAACCAGGGCAGCGTGGGTGGTTCGTATCGAGGCGGCGGCCGTCACCGCGCTGGAACAGGCCATTGATACGATGGAAACTGAGTTGACTCCCCTGCAAAACTTTATCCTTCCGGGTGGTGTCCCCGCTGCCGCTACCCTGCATGTTGCCCGCACCGTCTGTCGACGGGCGGAGCGCATAACCGTCGCCCTGGGCGACGAACAGCCCGTTAATCCCACGACTCTCGTTTATCTCAATCGCCTCTCTGATTTGTTGTTTACGCTGGCCCGCTGGGTAAACCTGAAGGCCGGTGAAGCTGAAACGCAGTGGTCGGTGCGCGAGTGACTTCTCGCACCCTATCGAGACAGCGCCAGCCTGAAGCCAACCACATTATCCCGCCCGTGGGGGTAATAACAGTATCGTGCCGCGCAGCGAGCATCATCCGGTCCGTGGTACCACGAACCGCCCCGGACGACGCGGGGCTCACTGTTGTCGGGTAAGAGGGCCAGTGCCTGCGCCGGCAGTGGATAACGCTGCAAGGTCGAGTAACACCATTCCCAGATGTTGCCGGCCATGTCCGCGCAGCCGTAAGGGCTGTCCCCCTGGGGCGAGAACCCGCCAACCGGCAGCAGTTGATCCTGTCTGGCCGGTGCAGGGCTGTCCCACGAGTCCCAGGTCTCGTCAGTTTCGTGGGCGGTGTTGCAGTAAGTGGGCTCCCAGTGATTGCCCCAGGGATAGCGGCAACCTGCCGGACCGCGCGCTGCTTTTTCCCATTCGGCTTCGGAAGGCAGTCGATAGGGCAGGCCGGTTTGGGATTGCAGCCACATGCAGTAAGCAGCGGCCGCATACCAACTCACGCCAACCACCGGGAAATCAGGACGTCCGGACCATTTTGCGTGTCCCCAGTATTCCGGATGTGTCACTTGACTTCGAGTGCGCCACTGCCAACCGGCGGTGCTCCACAGGGATTCCTGGGCATAACCACCGGCTTCCACAAACACCGAGAATTCCTTAACCGTGACCGGGTAACGGCCAAGCTGGAAGTCGGGCAGCGCTACTTGATGGGCAGGCAACTCACGCTTAAACCACTCCAGGCGGTTGCCACGCGCCAGGCGGTGGACTTCGCGGATCTCCTGGGGCGCGGTGCCCATCCAAAATGGACCGGCCGGGATGGTGATCATGGTGGGTTGCGGGGGATCGGAAGTCTGTGGCCGGCGTCGTCGGAACATATGTCCTCGCTTGGGTGCTTTTAACGGCGCAATAAGCCGGGCTGACCCAGCAGCGCCTCCAGGCCAAGCAGGTAACTTTGCCAACCGAAGCCGCAGATTTGTCCCAGGCATACCGGTGCCAGCAGCGACTTGTGCCGGAAGTCCTCCCTTGCGTGAATGTTGCTCAGGTGTACTTCCACGACGGGCAGGTCAATGCTAGCGATAGCGTCACGCAGCGCGACGGAGGTGTGGGTGTACGCGCCGGGATTGATGACGACGCCCGCCGCCCAGTTGCGGGCGATGTGCAGCGAATCGATCAACACGCCTTCATGATTGGACTGCTGGATGCGGACGTCGATGCCCTGGCGTATAGCGTAATTTTTGATCCGCTCATTGATCTCGTCCAGGGTGTACGTGCCATAGATATCAGGCTCCCGTTTCCCCAGCAGGTTCAGGTTGGGGCCATGCAGAATCAGGAATTCTGTGGTCATGCGCCGCTCAATTCAAGTAGAACTGCTCGCACGTCGTCTGGTGGTACGTTTTCAATGATAAGCGGTTTTCCGATCCCCTTCAAGAGGACAAACCGGTTCTTGCCATTCTGCCACTTCTTGTCGGTCGCCATCGCCTGCCACAATCCGTCGGGGTTGTAGCGACCGATTCGCGTCGGCAGGCCCAGGGTTAGCAGGAGGTGTTCCACCTGCCCGGGCAGATCACCTTCGCACAATCCCAGGCGCGCTGAGAGGCGTGCGGCGGCGGCCAGGCCGACCGCCACTGCTTCGCCATGCTTCCAGGTATAGCCGCTGACCTGTTCCAGGGCATGCCCGAAGGTGTGACCCAGGTTGAGGAAGGCGCGAATACCCTGCTCAAAAGGGTCTTCCTCCACGACCTGGACCTTGACCTGCACGGCGCGCGGCACGAATTCAGCCGCCCTCTCGCGGCGCAGCAGGTCGATGTCCAGCAGGGCCGGGTCGGAGAGCAGGCCGTGTTTGACGACTTCGGCCAGCCCGCAGCGCCATTCCACGTCGGGTAAGGTCGCCAGCACATCGGTATCGATCACGACCAGTTCTGGCTGCTTAAACGCGCCGACCAGGTTTTTACCTTCCGGCAGGTCCAGCCCGGTTTTGCCGCCGACGCTGGAATCGACCATGGCCAGCAGGCTGGTGGGTACCTGTACCAGCCGCACCCCGCGCATGTAAGTGGCCGCGATGTAGCCGATCGTATCCCCGATCACACCGCCGCCCACGGCGATAAACAGGCCTTTGCGATCCATGCCCAGTTTGACGGCGCCGCTGTAGACGGCTGCCGCCGTATCCAGGCTTTTGTACTGTTCGCCATCGGGTAGGGTGATGGTCACTGCGTTGGGAAGGCGCTCGGCCAGGGCGCGGCCATAGAGAGGCCCGACCGTTTCGTTGGTGCCGACGATCATCCGGCCCACCAGCCCGCGCTCAGCCAGGATGGCGTCCAGGCGATTCAGCGCACCCGGCTCAAAGTGGATAGCGTAGCCGCCGCCGTCCGGCGTGCTTACGTGCATTGTTGTTGGTACCATAAGGCCAGTACCGCCTCCGCAGCTGCTTCAGGTGAAAGGGTTGTCGTGTCCAGTTGATGCGGGAGCGCCTCGTAAGCGGCTGCGCGGGCAACCAGCAGCTCGCGGATGCGCGATGCCGGGTCTGGCGCGTGCAGCAAAGGGCGGTCCGAGATGCCGCGTAAACGGTCGACGATGGCTGCCGGTGTGGCCATCAGGCAGATCACCAGGCCGCTGCCGGTCATCGCCTGCCGGTTTTCCGGGTCGATCAACGCGCCGCCGCCGGTGGCAATCACCAGCTCCTGCTGGCGAGCCAGGTCCCGGCACACTTCCCCCTCCAACTGGCGAAAGGCTTCCTCACCTGCCGAGGCAAATATCTCCGGGATCGTCCATCCGGCGCGCTGCACGATGACCTCGTCCATGTCCACAAAGGGGCGGGCCAGCCGGGCTGCGACCAGGCGCCCGATGGTGCTCTTGCCGGTGCCCATGAAGCCTGTCAACACCAGATTGTGTGCCTGATCGGTCATGGCGGTTGGTGTCCTGGCGGTTATTGGCCAGACTGCCGGGCATAGTTGCGGTACCCCATGCCCAGTAGTGGTCTCATGCCGAAGCGTGGGTAGTACGGCTGCATCTCTTCATCACAGATGAGGTCTACCGCATAATACTGCCGGAGCGAGACGATCATCCGCCGGACGAGTTCTGAGCCGATGCCTTGGCCCTGGTAAGTGGGCAGCACTTCCAGCAGCGGGATGAAGGTTGACAGCACGCCGTCGCTGATGGCATTGACGAAGCCGACGACGGTGTCCGCCTGCGTAGCAACCGCCAGCCAGACGTGGCTGCTGCCTCGCAGAATCTCCAGGTGGGTCTCCGGCGACGGTGGATTCGGCCAGCCGACAAAAAAGCCCTGCAGCTTTTCGGCAGTGATATGGTCCAGCGAATCCGTGTAGGCGATCATCACACCTCAGCTATCCTGACTGGTCGGCCAGTCGTAGCCAAACCGCCAGGGCGTGTTGTGCATATTGAACTCATCCAGGCGTCCCTGGCGCAACTGCTGGAAGCGCTCATGCAGCTCCCCCATGTGATCGCCGCCCAGTTTTTCCAGCAGGGCATCGGCCAACACAAAGGCGACCATCGCTTCCCCCACGACCACCGCGCGCGGCACCGCGCAGAAGTCGGACCGCTCATAGACGGTCGGACTGGCGTCGCCTGTCGCGAGATCGACCGTATCCAGCGGCGTCAGCGTGGTGCTGATCGGTTTCATGGCCGCCCGCACGATCAGCGGTTCACCGGTGGTGACGCCGCCTTCCAGTCCCCCGGCGCGGTTGGTGCGGCGGCGCAGGATGCCGTCTTGCAGTTCGATGGCGTCGTGTACCTGGGTGCCGGGCCGCGTCGTATTGGCAAAGGCCGGGCCGATCTCCGCGCCTTTGATCGACTGGATGCTGCCCATCGCCCCCAGCAAACGGCCGGTCAGGCGGCGGTCGTAGTGGACGTGGCTGCCCAGTCCCGGCGGCAGGCCCAGCGCCACGATCTCGAAGATACCGCCCAGGGTATCCTTGTCGATTTTGGCCTGCCGGATGGCAGCGCGCATGGCTTCCGCGCTGGCTGCATCCGGGCAGCGGACCTCGTTGGCTTCGGCGGCCTGGAACCGCTCTTCGTAGGGCATGTCGGCAGCCAGAGTGGCGGTTACCTCCGCGATTTGCACCACGTAGCCGCCGACCTGAATCCCGAAGGCAGCCAGCAGCGCCTTGCCGATCGCGCCGATGGCCGCCCTGACGGCCGTTTCGCGGGCGCTGGCCCGTTCCAGTGACAGTCGCAGATCGTCATAGGCGTACTTGATGGTGCCGGTGAGATCGGCGTGGCCGGGACGAGGGGTGGTTAGCGGGGCGATGTCTTTCTCTGCCCAGTTTTTCCAGTCACGGTTGTGAATCACCAGTCCGATCGGGCCGCCGGTCGTTTTCCCGCCCATGACGCCGCCGGTAAATTGCACCCGGTCGGACTCGATCTGCATCCGGCCGCCGCTGCCGTAGCCCTGCTGGCGGCGCGCCAGGTCGCGGCTGACTTCGGTCGGGTCGAGCGGCAGTCCGGCGGGCATTCCCTCCAGGATGCCGCTGAGCAGTGGTCCGTGTGATTCGCCGGCAGTGAGGAAGCGTAGTCGTGATGCGGTCATGGGTTTAGCGCTCGTTGGGCGGCTGCGGTCATGACGTCGATGGGCGCACTCTGCCCGGTCCACAGGCGGAATGACTCGGCCCCCTGTTGGACCAGCATGCCCAGTCCGGACACGGCCTGTGCGCCGGCTGCTGCGGCCTGCTTGAGTAGTTGAGATTGCTGCGGTCGGTAGATCAGGTCGTACACCGTCGCCGTTTTGGGAATGAGGGCCTCAGCCGGCCAGGGTGATTCGTCGACGTTGGGCCACATGCCGACCGGGGTGCAGTTCACGATCAGGTCGATTTGCGCCGAGATGGTCGGGAGGCGCTGCCACGGCACGGTCAGCATCTGCATCCGCCACTGGGTGGATTCGATCGGCGTGCTTTGCGCCGCGCTCACGATCGACAGGCCGGCCTGCACGTCCCGGATCACTTCCAGGCCGCGGGCGGGATTCCGTGAGGCAATGTGCAGCTTGTAACCCAGGCGGGCCAGCACGAACGCGGCAGCCCGGGCGGCTCCCCCAGCCCCCAGGATCAGGGCGCGCGACTGGTCTGGCGTGGCGCTGACATATTTGGTCAGGTCGTGGTAGAAACCCATAATGTCGGTATTGGCGCCCTGTAAGCGGTTGGTGCCGTCCTGCATCACGGAGATGGTGTTCACCGCCCCCAGGGCCTTGATTTCCGGCGGCACAACCTCCAGTAGATCCACCACGGCGTTTTTGTGGGGTACGGTGACGTTGACTCCGCGAAAGCCGCGTGCTTGCAGGCTGTGGACAACCCGCCTCAGATTCTGCGGTTCGACGGGTAGCGCCTCATAACGCCAGTTCATCTCCAGCGCCGCGAAAGCCGCGTTGATCATCACCGGGCTGAGGCTGTGTTCGACCGGCCAGCCAATGACGCCGACCCGTTGCGGATTGTTTTGGGCACTCACCGCATCTTTGCTCCTAGTGCACGAAGAATCGGGGCAAAGCCGGGGAACGAATCGGCGATACAGCCGGCATCCTGGATAACAGTAGCGCCGTCGGCGACCAACCCGGCCACGGCCAGGCTCATGCCGATCCGGTGATCGTCGTGGGTTTCCAGGACCGCGCCTTTCAAAGGCTGCGGACCTTTGATGGCAAAGCCATCGTCGTATTCCTCGATGACCGCGCCCATTTTACGGAGTTCGGCGGCCATGACTGCGATCCGGTCGCTTTCTTTGATGCGCAGTTCGCGGGCGTCACGGACTTTGGTCCGGCCCTGGGCGCAGAGGGCTGCCACCATGAGGATCGGGAATTCGTCGATCATGCGGACGACGGTGTCGCCGCCAATGGAAACATTCCCCAACGCCGTCGATTGTACCACGATCCGCCCTACCGGGTCGCCACCCGATTCACCCACCGGCGTGACGGTGAGCGCCGCGCCCATCTGCTGTAAGACGTCCAGCAGGCCGGTGCGGGTAGGATTCAGACTGATGTTGTCCAGCCTGACGCGGCTGCCTGGCAGGATGCTGGCCGCCACCAGCAAAAACGCCGCCGAAGAGAAATCGCCGGGCACCGTCACCTCGACGGCCTGCAGGGGATAACCGGGTGTCAGCGTGATGGCCGGGCTATCGATCGAGACGGCGGCGCCCATCGCCCGCAGCAGGCGCTCGGTGTGATCGCGAGCCGGGCCGGGTTCGATGACGGTGGTCGGGCCTTCCGCAAAGAGTCCGGCCAGCAGCAGCGCGCTTTTCACCTGGCCGCTGGGGATCGGCATCTCGTAGCAGATGCCCGATAAACGCGCGGGTTTGATGTGCAGGGGAGGGCGGTTGTCGGTGGTGGTGATGTCGGCTCCCATCAGGCGCAGCGGGTCCGTGATGCGGCGCATGGGGCGGCGGCGCAGTTGCTCGGAGCCGTCGAGGGTGCTGGCAAATGGCTGCCCCGCCAGCATGCCGGCCAGCAGACGCAGCCCGGTGCCGGCGTTAGCCAGATTCAGCGGTGCAGTCGGTGCCCGCAGCGGACCGCCGTGCACTAGCAGGGTATGCGGCTCAGGGTGATCGACCGGGATGCCCAGGGCGCGTACGGCGTTTAAGGTTGCCAGCGTATCGCCAGCCGGCAGCCAGCCATGCACCCGGGTTGTGCCTTTGGCCAACGCGCCGAGCATCACCACCCGGTGGCTGATGCTCTTGTCACCCGGCACGGTTGTTTGACCCACCAGCCGGGAGCCAGGTTCGGTACGTAATTCGCTTTCATCGATTTGTGCGGTCACGGCATAGTCCTTAATCATCCGCGCCGATGAGGCGCACAAAGCGCCGTTTGCCAACCTGGAGAACGGCGCTTTCCGGCACGACAGCGTTGACATCGGTGATGGGGGTGTCGTTGAGCCTGACGCCTGCCTGGCGGACCAGGCGTTTGGCCTCACCCCGGCTCTGTGCTAAACCGCAGTCGCAGAGCACGTCCACGATGGTTGCCGGGCTGGACAGCGGAAATTCTGGCATCTGATCGGGCGTCTCGCGCCGCTGGTGCACCTGGGCGAAGTGGGCGGCGGCGGCATTGGCCTGCTGTGCGCCGTGGAAGCCGGCCACGACATCCCAGGCCAGCGCCTGTTTGGCTTCCATCGGGTGCAGCTTGCCCGACTTGACAGCGGCTTTGACCTGCCGGATTCGGTCAAGCGACCAACCCGTGACCAGGTCGATGTAAGCATCCATGGCCGAATCCGGCAGGCTCATCACCTTGCCGTACTGTACTTCCGGCGGCTCGGATATCCCGATGTAATTGCCCGTGCTTTTGGACATCCGCAGAGTACCATCGGTGCCGACCAGGATCGGGTAGGTGATCACGACCTGCGGCTGCTGCCCGAAATGTTCCTGGAGTTTGCGTCCGGCCATCAAGTTGAATAACTGCTCGGTCGCGCCGATCTGCACGTCGGCTTTCAGGGCTACGGCATCATACCCCTGGGCCAGTGGGTACAGCAGTTCGCGCAGCCAGACCGGATCGCCGCTTTTGTAGCGCTTGCTGAAGTTATCCCGTGACAGTAACTGCTGGGCGGTGAATAACGATCCAAAGGCGATCATGTCACGGAAGGATAGCTGGTCCAGCCAGTCGGCATTGTAGCGGTAGGTGGTGCGTTCGGGGTCCAGCAGCAGGTTGACCTGCTCGATGTATCCCTGGGCGTGCGCCCGGATAGCTGCTTCCGAGGGCGGCGTCCGGGCCGACTCGCGGTCGCTGGCGTCGCCGATGCTGGCGGTAAACGTGCCGATCAGGACGGTGACATCATGCCCCAGCTCCTGGAACAGCCGCAGCCGGCGTAAAGTTACTGTATGGCCTAGATGGAGATGCGGACCGGTGGCGTCGTAACCGCAGTAGACTCGTAGGGGGCGGCCTTCTCGCTGTGCGGTTACCAGGCGTTCATGCAGCGCCTTGCTCATGCGCGCTTTAAGTTGCGGGTCGCCGAATTCTGCGCCGTGCATCAGCAGGGCAACCTGTTCGTCTACCGGTTTCACGTGGTCGTCTCCTGTACGCCTGTCATATCTGGTGCCGGACAGCCCAGCTTAACCGGGCTTCATGGGCGGCTTGCAGCATGGTCTCGAGTTGGCGGTCATCATGGGCGATTAGTGCGGCTTCCAGAGTGGCAAGCTGGACGCGATACAGGGCCAGCAGCCGGGCGATGGCGGTCGTGTTGGTGCGGATGATGTCGCTCATCATACGGACATCGCTGGCCGCCAGGCGCGACGTATCGCGGAATCCGCCTGCCGCCAGGTCCCACACGGTGGAGTCGGCTTCGGCCTCGCCGGCAATGGTGCGGACCAATGCCGCGCTGAGCAGGTAGGGCAGGTGGCTGATCCCGGCCACCTGGCGATCGTGGCGGACCGGGTCCATCTCGATTGGCTCCCCCCGCACCGCCTGCACCAGTTCCAGCGCGCGCAGTCGTGCGGCCGGTGTGGTCCGGCGCGGCGGACACAGGACGAAAGGCCGGCCTTGGTAGAGTGTGGCGTCGGCCACTTCAATGCCGCTCTGTTCCTTGCCGCACATAGGATGCCCGCCCATCGCCAGCACGCCGATCGGCAGATTGCCCATGGCGGCGCAAATCTCGGCCTTGGTACTGCCCAGGTCCAGCAGCAGCGTATTGGAGCGCAGGTAACTGCCGATGCGGTTCCTGAGCATTTCCAGGATGATTTGCACCGGTGCGGCCAGGATCACGGTCCCGGCGTCTTTCACGCCCTCCTGCAGGCGGCTGGTGCCCCGGTCGATGATGCCGCGGTCGATGGCGTAGGCCAGCGTGTCTTCATTGGGATCGACCCCAGTCAGGCTTCCCACCTGGCCGCGCAGCGCCAGGGCCATCGAGCCGCCCATCAGCCCCAGCCCTACGATGGCGACCTCCTGCTGCTGTAGCGTCGTCATGCCGTCCTATCCACTGCCTCTGCGACGCGTTTGATCGCCTTCATTAGGTTGGCAAATCGTTCCGGCGTCAGAGACTGCTTGCCATCGGACACCGCTTCTTCCGGCTTAGGATGCACCTCGATAATCAGACCATCGGCGCCGGCGGCGACGGCGGCCCGTGCCGCTGCCTCGACGTATTCCCAGTGCCCGGTGGCATGGCTGGGATCGGCGACGACGGGCAGGTGGGTGCGCTGTTTGAGCACGGGTACGGCGTTGATGTCGAAGGTGTTGCGCGTGTAAGGTTCGAAGGTCCGGATGCCGCGCTCGCATAGCATGACGCGCGTATTGCCGTGGCTCAGGATGTATTCGGCGGCCATCAGCAGTTCTTCGATGGTGCTGCTCATGCCGCGTTTCAGCAGCACGGTGTGCTGCGCCTTGCCGACGGCGTGCAGCAGTGCATAGTTTTGCATATTCCGTGCCCCGATCTGCAACACGTCGGCATAGTCGCACACCAGCGACACCATCGCCGGTTCCATGACTTCGGTGACGATCGGCAGCCCGGTCTGTTCGCGCGCTTCCGCCAGGTACTTGAGGCCCTCTTCACCCAGGCCCTGGAAGGAGTAGGGGGACGTACGGGGCTTGAACGCGCCGCCGCGCAGGGCCGTCGCCCCGGCTTCCTTGACGGCGTGGGCGGTTTCGATGATTTGCTCGCGACTTTCCACGGAACAGGGGCCGGCGATCACCACGATCTTTTTCTCGCCGACCTTGGTACCGTTGAGCGGCACCAGCGAATTGCTCGGTCGGAATTCACGGCTGGCCAGCTTGTAGGGGTGGCTGACGGGCACGGTGCGTTCTACGCCTTCCATCAACTCGAACTGCTCACGGTACTGGCGGATGTCGCCGTCGCCGACCACGCCGATGATCGTGCGCTGTTCACCTTCGCTGAGGTGTGCTTCATAACCCAGTGTCTTCACCCGCGTGATCACGTTTGAAATCTCTTTGGTTGTTACCCCGACCTTCATCACGACAATCATCATTATTTCGCTCCCTGTAAACGGCGGGTTGGCCGTTGCCTGTCAACTGACGTTGTGCATCGCGCGGTCTGGCCGGAGGCTCTCCGCGCCGCGAATATAGATGTGCTGAATCTCTTTCTGGGACAGCGTCGTATTCCAGTGAATGAGCACCCGTACACACCGGTCTGGCGTCTTGGGCGGTTGCATCTCGATGTTGGTCAGCAGGGCCGTGTCAAACCAGCCAAGCTGGCGGGCCGCGGTCGCCGGGTAAGCGGCCGTCAGGTCCGGCGTGACGGTGAAGAGGATGCTGGCCACATCTTGCTCCTCGATACCGTTGGCCTCGATCATCTCCAGTAGTAATTCGCGTGTGGCCTCGTGGATGGCCTCGGGCGTATCCGCTGCGGCCAGGACGGCGCCGCGTACACCTCGGCAGGACCAGGGGACATCGGGCATCATGCACTCCTCTTCTGTGTGGGCTGCGTAACAAAAAAAGCGCTGGGGCGTTATCCCTGCGCTTTCCGTACCTGACCAGTGTATCCGGTCTTAAGTCACGTCGTTCGCTAACGCCCGCTTTGCGCTATGTTCCCCCAGTAATAAAAATAGAACGCAAAATAGCCGCTCAGGCGGCTGTTGAGCGAACTGCGGGAAGAAGCAAAACGGGCCAGATTCATGACTGCCATACTCCATGGCATACCGAATATGGTTCCAGCATAGCCATTATCAGCCCATCTGTCAATCAATTGGGTGTTTGACTTTGATGAAGCGGCGATGGGGCATCAAGTAAAACACTTGCTGGTTACCGGAGCACCTCATTTACTGCCGTCAATGAGTTTGATGGGCGCTGGCCCGCTACTGCCCAAAAACGACGGCGATCGGAGTTTGCCGCCGATCGCCGTTACTGCCGCTCATCTGCCGCCGTCGCTTCTACCAGCGGGGGTGTACGTGTTCGCGAATAGTTTCATCGTAGACGTTCTTGACCGTCTCCAGGAACAGCTCCGGCAGCGGGGCCAGGTTGGCCGCACCGACGTTTTGCTTGGCCTGTGCCGGACGTTTGGCGCCGGGGATGGCGCAGGTCACGGCCTCAAACATAATGATCCAGCGCAGCGCGGCCTCGACCATCGTATAGCCAGGCGGTAGTGCGGCTTTTAGTGCGCTGACTGCCTGCAGACCGATGTCATAAGGGACGCCGGAGAAAGTCTCGCCCACGTCGAAGTGTTCCCCGTGCCGGTTGAAATTACGATGATCGTCTGCCGTGAAGGTGGTCTGTGGGGTCATCTTGCCGGTCAGTAACCCGCTGGCCAGCGGCACCCGCGCCAGGATACCCACTTGCTTTGCCCTAGCCGCCGGGAAAAAAACTTCGGATGGTTTTAAGCGGAACATATTAAAGATGATTTGCACGCTCTGGATGTTCGGGTAGCGTTCGATGGCCGTCATGGCCTCGTCTACCTTTTCCACGCTGATGCCGTAGTAACGGATTTTGCCGGCTTGCACCAGCCGTTCCAGCGCGTCAAACGTCTCGTCTTGCGAATAGACCGGGGTAGGTGGGCAGTGGAGCTGCAACAGGTCAATCGACTCTGTCTCCAGGTAACGCAGGCTGCGCTCCACGTAACTGGACAGGTTCTCGTAGTTATAACCTTCCGCGGTGTGTGGGTTCAGGCGCCGGCCAGCTTTGGTCGCCACGTAGACGGTTTCGCCCCGCTTTTTGAGGGCCTGCGCGATCAGGCGTTCGCTGCGCCCGTCACCATAAACGTCTGCCGTGTCGATGAGGTTAACGCCCAGGTCGATAGCCGTGTTTAATGCTCCGAGTGCTTCGTCCTCGGTCACCGGCCCCCAGGTGCCGCCAATTGCCCAGGCGCCGAAGCTGATCGTGGACACCTGCATGTCTGTGCGGCCTAACTGACGGTATTCCATACATAGCTCCTTAAATGGGCAGAGAAAAATACGGGTTATTCTGTTTTCGGTCGCCCTGATATCAGGTTTTGCGGCAGGGGATACAACGCTGCCTGTGTTGGCAAGGAGCGGTCGTCGATCGGCAAGTGCCGCTATTCGCCGGTCGGCACCCGCCGGATCGCTACCGGCAGCAGGCCCAGGGCCAGCCCACCCAGGATGATGGGCCAACCCTGGCGGGCCAGGCTGAGTAGAGAATCTGGCACCTGGCTGGTCGTGGCCAGCAGCGCGGTCAGCCCTGCCACAGTCAATACGAAACCCGGGGTGATCAAGCGGCGGTCGCGCCGGCGATCTCCCAGGAAGGTCAGCAGGGTGGCGAATCCCAGCGCCACACCGTACAGCGGCCAGGTGCTGCCGATGTCGCCGGAGACTGGGTCCAGGAAGTAGACGCCGGTCAGCATACCCCAGGACAGGCCGACCAGCGCCAGGAAGAGCGTACCCCGCGCCCGTCTTCCCGAGTACAGCCAGTGGGCCAGCAGACTCAGCGCGACTCCCAGGGCCATAATGGCCAGAATCGCCCCCGGTACCAGGATGTAACCGCCGGAAAACACCGGCCACACGAAGATCACACCCAGGGCGATCAGCAGGCCACCTACGGCCAGAGATGGCAGGCGGAAGCGCGGCGGGTGTTCGGGCATACTTGTCGGTTCAGGACCGGTAGGCGGTAGAGCCGGTTCGCCGTCGACCTTTTCTTCGACGGCAGCCATTTCTACATCATCAGGAGGGGCTGGCGGCTGTGCCGGCGGAGCGTCTGTCACCTGGGCTGCGTTGATGGCCGCCTGCGGAAACAGCTCGTCTATCGATTCCCTGGCTGCGGGAATCATCTGGTCACTCGTTTCCGGTGCCATGCTGGCTGCGTCCATCGCCTCAATCGGCGCTGTCCTGCCCAGAGATACCGTCTCGGCCAACGCATCTTCGTCGGTCGGCGGTTTTCCGAACAACTCCGCCAGTTCAGGGGTTTCCGGTTCGTGATCCGGCGTATGATGTTGTTCAGGGATGTCTGCTTCTGGCATCTTCTAACCTTCCCGCGGTTAGCTGAGTGGGCGGCTGGTGTTCAGGACTATTGTAGCAGAGTCGGGGAGGGCTTGCCCACTGAGATCGTGTTTGAAAGTCCCGGGTTGCTCAAGTACACTGTCCGTCATTACTGGGGCGATAAAGAAAGCGGTCGGAATCCATATGCCGGACCTGACCATCACTACCACTATGCGGGAGACGTTGGCGACTATTGCGGAAGCGATCTGCCTGGTGTGGGAAACCGACAAAGACACGCCGGCGGTCTATGCTGAGCACTGCCGCATTCATCAGGCGGACCTGGCGCATTCGGTGATCGGTTTTTTACCGTACGGCCAGTTGGCAGGGATTGGCATATTGTGCCGGCGGGGTGACCGTGGATTTGTGCTGGATTTTGGCGTTGCGCCGCATTGCCGTGGCCAGGGGATAGGGCAGCGCCTATTTGAGGCGTTGGTAGCGGAAATTGTCCGGGCGGACCTGCGCGAAGTCACCCTGGACGTCAACGCAGATAACGAACCGGCCATTCGCATCTATCAGAAAGCGGGATTTCGACAGGTCCGTAGCCTGGTGACGCTGCGGGGCAAGGTGGCCGCTTACGCGCCGGGCGGCGCCCAGGAATTAACAGACGGTCACGGTGCCGCCATCATGGCCTGGTTTGGCGGCGGTAAATCCGCCCGGCCGCACTGGGAGCGCGACCTGCCATCATTGTTGGGCATGGCGAATGTGCGCGCTTTTGAAAATTCGCGTGGATTTTTACTCACCCGGTTGTCGCCCTATTTCACGCGGCAGGTGGATATCGTCCATATCGGCCTGGACCCGGAAGCCGTGACCGAGGATGTGAATGCGCTGCTGTACGCCGCCAGTGATGTCTACGGCAGCGACATGATGCTGGCCCTGCCGGAAGAACCGGACAACAGTCGTGCCGCTCGATTGCTGGGAAACCTCGGTTTCCAGGTTATCGAGCGCGCCTACGAGATGCGCCTCGTGCGCTAGCGGTATTTTTCACCGGACAACGAAAACGAGCGCCCGTTATCGAATGACGACGCGGGCGCTCGTCTGTTGATGGTGGTTGGAGCCGTTAGAAGGGACGCGGGCTGGTATCGCGGATGAACAGGTCGTCAAAGTGAGCCGTCGTGCCTTCTTCCACGCCGATGGCGACTGTGCCGCCCAACCAGGTCGTGTCCACGTCGACTGCGACCAGCCGGCCATTAGCGAAGAAGGCGATCCGGTCATCGAGGGCCAGGATGATCAGCTCGATCCACTCCGGCCAGCCGCCCGTATCATCGCGCGGCGCTTCCATTTCGGCCAGCACTCGTTGCTCGCTGGGGCCTAAGAAGCTGGCGCGGACCTGGTAGCCGCCGCTGGCGTCGCGGAACAGGTCCAGGCGGTACTGGTCCAGGTTTGCGCCCGTCGTCGTCGGTCGAGAGCGGCCGCCCAGCCAGGCCGTACCGGGCTGGGTGCCGGGTAAACGCACCAGCACGCGCGCGGAAAAATCGCTGGAGTCGTTAAACGTCACGCCGTCGTGGCCCTGGTTAAAGATGGTGCGATCGTCGGAGATGGCCTCGCGGATCAAACGCCATGTCGGGCGGCCCAGGTAGGACATGCTGTAGTATGTCTGGTTGGTGGCCTGCGCCGGATCGTTGACATACTGGCCAGGACCAGGCTGCCCACCTTCCCACCACCAGTCGGTGCGTAGCGCATCGTCGAAGAATTCGTACCATTCATTGAGCATGTCGCGAATCGGCCGGGTTTGTAGCTGGTCCAGTATCTCGAAGGCAAAACGCGCGTCCTCAGTCCTGGAGCGCGCGATCTCGGTGATGAGCACGTCGTCCACCTGGAAGATATCCACGCCTTCCGAAATAAACGCTATGCCGCCGCTGTTGGGTGCATCGGCGTAACTTTCTTCAAGGTACAACTGGCCATTGCGGTAGACAAACAGCCGGTCCCCTACGAGCCGCACGAACAGGTCAAACCAGTCGCTGCGTCCGTAAAAGTTGGCGACGACAGTTTCTTGCAGCAGTTGCCGGTTTGGCCCGAGGACGCGCGTGGTCAGGTTGCCGCCGTCCAGGTCCAACATTATGGCGCCCTGATCGCTCTCGCGGACGACGATTTGCAGCCCGCCCTGGATGCTCAGGATGCGAGCGCCCATTTGTATATTACCCAGCGGCGGCAGGTTGGGCCGGATTTGCGCGTCATCTTGCATCCGCACATACTGATTCTGATTACCCTCAACGCCCATCGTCACGTTAAAAGAGTTGTTGCGGGTCCACGTTGGTGGGAAGTCGGCTCCCTGGAAGTGCTCGCTGGCCAGGACTGGCTGCTCGACCTTCAGGTCGTCGATATTGATGCCCTGAAGCTGGGCCACGGTCTGGAACAGGATCGCGCCGGGACTCAAGGCTCCGGCAGCACTGTCGTCTGCCCGGATGAGCAGCTGGCTATCCAGGTAAACGAAGATGCGCGTACCTTCCACCCAGATCATCAACTCGTACCAGCGCCCGCTCTGAATGGGGGCGTTGACGGTGCGGATGATCCGTTCCGGGGTGCGCTGGGTGTGCTGGCCTGGCGCGCCGCGCCGCAGGCCAACCAGCCCGGAAAATATTTCCACTGCATAGTAACCCTGGTCCGAAAACGAGAACAGGATACGTCCACCGCTGCTGGCTTCGATCAGGTTGATCCGCAGGGAAATCGCCAGGTCGCCGTCGTTGGTGATCCATTGGGGGACTTCATTGCCCAGCACTTCGATCGGGTTACCCAATCCGGCCCGGCCCTGCAACTGGCGGTTGCCGCCTTCCGTCACGATCCGCCATAACTCCGGGTTGAAATCCCAACCGTTCAGCGAGTTGTCGGCTTCCATGTCGGCGATGTAGGGCATACTGCCCGGCGGCAGCGGCGTCGGCGACGGTATCCGCGTGGGGCTGGGTATCGGCGTGAACGTCGCGGTAGGCGTTGCTGTGGGCGTAGGCGTATCGGTGGGGGTGCTGGTCGGCGTCGGACTGGGCGTGTCGGTTGGCGTCGCCGTTGGCGTGTGGGTGAAAGTGGGCGTGGGCGTATCGGTCGGCGTGATGGTCGCCGTTTCGGTTGGAGTCGCTGTCGGCGTATCAGTTGGCGTGTGGGTGGGCGTATCAGTTGGCGTTGAAGTGAAAGTCGCCGTGGCTGTGGGCGTGAAGGTCGGTGTATCGCTGGGCGTGAAGGTGAAGGTCGCCGTATCGGTCGGCGTGGGCGTGGGCGTCGGTGAAGGTGTGTACGTAGCCGTGTCGGTCGGTGTATGAGAGGGCGTAGGGGTCGGCGTGGGCGTGTCGGTCTCGGTAGGGGTGTCTGACGGCGTGGGTGAGACCGTTAACGCCAGCACTTGCTGCGTCTCGAGGATGCTCTGCGTGGCCGCCGCACGCGCCTGGGAGGTCCCTTCGGCATGGGCGGTTTCAGACGCAATGGCTGCCTGCGCGATGGCGGTCGACTGTGCCGCTTCAGCCGTGGCCGTGGCTGATTGGTTTGCCTGGTTATTGCTGTTGATGGCAAGTAGCGCGCCGATAATGATGACCGCTGCCACGCCAACCAGCCCCACGATCCATGTCAGACTACGGCGGCCGCCGATTTCTCCGGTTGACTCGGGGACAGGTGTCGCCGGGGGTGGTGCGGGCGGTGCGCCTGGCTGGCGCTGGAACGTCTCCGGGCTGAATGCCGCGTCTTCGACGAAAGTGGGCGCCTCCTCGAGGGCGGCTTCCGCACGGCGGGCCTCCAGTTCGGCAATGGTTTGCTGGGCCGCTTTGCGCAGGAAAACCGGGGTGACATCGGCACCTTCACCGATGGCTGCCGCCAGGTCGCGGACCATGTCGGTCACGGTCTGGTAGCGGGAATCCGGGTCTTTGGCCATGGCCTTGGCGATGATCCGGTCGACTTCTTCCGGCAGGTCCGGGTTGATGCTGGTTGCCGACGGCACCGGGTCATTGATGTGTTTGAGGATGACGGCCATCGGCGTTTCGGCGGAGAAGGGGGCACTGCCGGTCAGCATCTCGAAGAGCATCACGCCCAACGAATAGATATCCGACCGCCCGTCCACGGCGATGCCCATACCCTGCTCGGGGGCCATATAACCTGGCGTCCCCACCGCCACGCCGCTGGCGGTCAAGCCCTCTGTGCTTTCCACCATGCGTGCGATGCCGAAGTCGGTCAGGAAGACGTTGCCCTCGGCATCTACCAGGATGTTGGAGGGTTTGATGTCCCGGTGAACCACGCCCTGGCGGTGGGCATAATCCAACGCCGAGGCCATCTGCCGGAACAGGAAAACCGCTTCCGCGTGGGGCAACTGCTCTCGTTCCAGTACGTCCTTTAACGTGCCGGTGGGCAGGTACCGCATCACGATATAGGGCGGGTCGGAAGTCGGGTTGTAGTCATAAACCGGGAGGATATGCGGGTGCTCCAGCCGGGCGATCAACTGTGCCTCACGCGTAAAGCGCTCCAGGGCTGTGTCATCCAGGGCAATCGCGCGGTGGATGACTTTAATGGCCACGTCGCGCCCAACGCGCTCCTGGACGGCACGAAATACCGTCGCCATCCCGCCCTGACCGATTTCTTCAACGATTAAGTAGGGACCTAAACGTGTTCCGATCATAAACAGCCTGCCCGATGCCTGCGCGAAAATTACTACTTTGGATATTTATTGACTTCGTGAAGTGATAGGCGTCATTGTAGCACAGGTCAGAGGCACATGCACAAGAGAAACGACATAGCAGGAGCGCTCACAGAGCGGGCGCTCCTGCGGAAGATAGGCGTTAACTTTTGGCAAAATGGGCGATCAGGCTGGCGGTAAAATGGAAAGCCAGGAAGTAATCCCGCTCGAAGATATTCTCATTCGGGGAGTGCGCCTTCGCGTGTGGATGCCAGGTCGCCCCGGCGGAGATGGCCGGAATTCCCAGCATGGTGCTGAGCGGATACATTGGACCGCTGCCGGCAAACCAGGGAAAGAGCACCGGGGTTTTGTTCCAGGTGTCGCGGCTGGCCGCTTCTGCGGCGGCGCGTATCGCCGAGTCGGATGGGCTTTTGGCCGGGTTTTCGCCGCCCAATCGCACGATTGTGAGGTCTTCGAAGCCGTGCGCGTCCAGGTGCCGGCGCAGCAGGTCTTCGACAATATCCGGCGTCAGGTCTGGAACCAGCCGGAAGTCCAGCTTGGCTTTCGCCAGGGCCGGCAGCACGGTTTTGCTGCCCTCGCCCTGGTACCCGCTGTCCAGCCCACAGATGGTCAGCGTCGGAATCTCGTACAGGCGGCGCAGTGCCGCGGCGGCATCCATACCGTTGAGAAACTCTGACAGGCCGAACATCTCTTTGAACGCCGCCGCTTCAAACGGCAACGCCTCAATGGTGGCGATTTCGGCAGGGGTGAGCGGCCTTATATGCGCCTGGTATCCGTCGATAGTGATCGCGTCCTGGGCGTTTTTGAGCGTGTTCAACGCCCACACCAACCGCCAGGCGGGATTGGGCACAATCGGTGCCTGTGAGGAGTGCATATCCTGGTTCGGGCCGTGGGCGTGCAGTTCAAAGTAGGCGATCCCTTTGCAGCCGGTTGCCATCGTAATTCGCCCCGCTTCGTCGTAGCCTCCCCCTTCCCACAGGATGCCATCGGCGGCCAGCCTATCGGCGTGTGCTTTCGCCCAGGCCTCCAGGTGAAGGCTGCTGATCTCTTCTTCACCTTCCACCACCCATTTGATCTTGAGCGGTAGTTCCCCTTGAGTCGCCAACCATGTCTCCACCGTCTGAATGCGGGCCAGCAGTTCCCCCTTGTTGTCGGCCACCCCGCGCCCGAAGAGCTTGCCTGCCCGGCGATCTAGGCTGAACGGCTCGGACTCCCACAGGTCGACCGGGTCCTCCGGCTGGACATCGTAGTGGTTGTAAATCATCAATGTGCGCGGCCCGGCGCCGAGTTCGGCGTAGACGACCGGGCTGCCATTTTCGGGCTGCGGATATTGGCGGACCTCGGCCCCCAGTTGGCGGAAGCGTTCGGTCAGCAAATCGGCCATGGCCTGGATGCCGCGGCCCTGCGCCGCCACGCTGGGCACGGCGATGAAGCCGGCGAATTCCTCCAGGAAGCGTTTTTTGTGCTGGGCGATATAGGTGTCAAACGAGTCGGTATTGTACATGGTCTCTCCTCAGGAGTGCGCTATCTCCACAAAACGAATCATGCAGGGTCTTCCGGCGGCCAGATGCGCTGCGGCACCATATCCAGGTAATCACAGGTGACCAGGTGATAGGTCGTATGGCCGCGCCGTTCCTTGACGGCGACCTGCCATTCATGCTCAAAGTGCAGATGGCCGTAAACACAGGCCTCTGGCCGGTACTGCTCGATGATTTCGGTGAAGCTGTTGGGTTGTCCATCTGAGGTAAACGGGGGGTAGTGCATCATTAGCAGCACGGGTTGGTTGGGCGCGCGGTTTGCTTGGGCCTGCGCCAGCGCGCTTTTGAGCCAGTGGAGTTCCCGCTGGTAGCTCTTGTGCTTGCGACTCTGGTAGTACGGGTCGTTCGGCGCGAGGTGTCCCATCGTCCCGCAGACCAGCACGCCATCGATAGTCAGGCAGGAACCCTGCACGGCCTGGATGTCGTCTGGCAGCACTTCGTGCCGGATCTGGTGCAGGCGCTTCCACCAGTAATCGTGATTGCCACGGACCAGCACTTTCCGGCCCGGCAGCGCTTCCAGCCAGGCGACGTCTGGTCGGACATCGCGGGCATGGTGCGCCCAGCTCAGGTCGCCGGGCAGCAGGATGATATCGGTAGGCTTGATCCGGGCCCGCCAGGCGGCTTCAATACGATCGGTGTGATCGCGCCATTTTTCACCGAAGCGAGTCTGGTCACGGGGTTTGGCAAAACTGAGGTGGATATCCGAGATGGCCCAGGCGGTAACTGTCACGAGTTCTACTCAACTTTGAAGACGCTGTGTTGAAAAAACAGGGGCGGCGCTCCTGGATGAATAGAGGCTGCCCCCGGTTTATGCTCCAGATGATTGTGCCGCTAAAAAGCTCTCTCGTGCTGGGCCACTATCCGCCCTGCTAGGGGCTAAATACCTCGTTGAGAAACGCATTGGCGGCGAGAATGTGCTCGTCAAACTCATCGAGTTCTTCGTAGGGACGCCCGATCAAGTCCTGGCCGATGCTCTGAACGGTTTCCACGATACGCGACAGGTCATACGACGACCACGTATCCAGTGAGCCGTTATTGTGCGAGATCAGGCTGGCTACCGCCTGCCACAGGACTTGCCAACCTTCGGTATCAAACACCCGCTCCGCTTCCAGGCGTGACAGGAACCCGCTTGCCGACTCCGACTCAAAGAGCAGAATGTCGGCTGCTTCCTGTGGTGTTGTCTCGTCTGGCGTCATCACCGATCGCTTGCGTTTCACGATATTATACGTTCAACAGACCATGAGCCGCCTGGACGACGGCTTCTGCGGTCAGGCCCAATTTCTCTAATATTACCTTTAAGGGTGCAGAAGCGCCAAATCTGTCGACGGCGATGCTGATACCCTCTGTGCCGATCCAGCGTGCCCAGCCAAAGCTGACGCCGGCCTCGATGCTGATGCGTTTTCTGGCGGCAGCAGGCAGCACGCGTTCCTGGTACTCGGCCGGCTGCCGGGCGAATAATTCCTGGCTGGGCATGCTTACCACGCGCACGGCCACCCCCTCATTGGCGAGATGCTGGGCTGCCTCAATCGTAATGTGGACTTCGCTGCCGGTCGCGATCAGGATGATATCGGGCACGGTCTCCCCGGACTCGAACAGCACGTAAGCGCCTTTGTTCACGTCGCCGACCTTGGCCGGGTCGAGGATGGGCAGACTCTGGCGGCTCAGCGCCAGCGCGACCGGGCCTTCGCTTTGCATGGCCGCGCGCCAGGCCTCGGCCGTCTCGTTGGCGTCGGCAGGCCGGATCACCGTCAGGTTTGGGATTGCCCGCAGTGCGGCCAGGTGCTCGACCGGCTGGTGCGTCGGGCCATCCTCGCCAAGCGCCACGCTGTCGTGGGTGAAGACGTAAACCACCGGTAGATTCATCAGCGCCCCCAGACGGATCGCGGGCTTCATGTAGTCGCTGAAGGTCAGAAAGGTCGCCGTAT
>DAOUEM010000599.1:0-14778 GCA_034430555.1 Anaerolineae bacterium
CGGGCTGAACAACTGGCTCTTGCCCAGCAAGCTGCCGACGAGTTTCTGGATTACTATCACCATCGGCGGCCTCATCTTTCGCTTGATATGATGACGCCTGCTCAATTCGCTGAGTCGCATTTGCCTTGAGAGATTACGCCACCATGAAAAAGCTACAATCTTTTGTTATAATCAGGAACGCAGACATAGCTGCGCAGGATAAGATTGTGGGTATCAAATATCAAGGCGACGGCCTGCGCGACGCCTTTGATCCGCAAAGCAAGAAATGATAACGGGGCGTGATATTCTCACGGATACAACACCTCCTGGCCCTACCTGGCAAGCCGGGCGATCGCGCTAAGCCTGCGGTGAACCGGTGGGATGAACCTTATGAACTCGATCGCCGCTTCCCCCAGTGGGTGCGGCGCTCTAACCCCATTGTCCGCCGGCACTCACGCGGCTTCCTGAAGGTAGAGCTTCCAGAGATACCAACCCTGGCACGGCTGCTGGCCGTTCAGATCGCGCTGGTTATCTGGTCGATCTGGTTTCCGGCCATCCTGGAATATGTGGCTATCGTGGGGCTGATTGCCTTTCTGGTACTGCCGTTTGCCCTGCTGATTTACGGCCAGGCGTTGTTTTTTATCGCCATGACCGCCGCGGCATCGATCCTGGATGAGCGGCAAAACTATGCCCTTGAGGTGCTGCGGGTCACGCCGTTTTCCCTGCGCTTCATTCTGCTGAGTAAAATCGCGGCCAGTTTGTGGCAGCAAGCCAGCAAACTTGGGCTGATCATTGCGGCAGCGGCGCTGTTTAGCCTGCCCCCCAGCATCCTGCAGCACATTACGATCTGGCCGCCGGCCAGCGAGCAACTGGTCGCCCGCCTGATGATCATTGCCGGGTTGATCGTGCCCGTCATCCGGATCATCCTGGAGCCGTTGATGATCGGCGCCGTCGGCATTCTGGCCGGCTCGATCTGGCGCACGCGGGCCTCCGCCGGGGTATGGGCCCTTACGCTGGGGATTTCCTACTTCGGGCTGATCAACTTCGCACGGTTGATCCAGCTCTCGTGGCCGCTGCGTTTCCTGGTGGAGATGGTTTTGCCGCTGGTACTCCCGCTCCTTATCACCTGGGGCGCGCTGCGGCTGGCCGGGTACATGTTAGACCGGGATTGACAGCCATTGGTTGATGGAATACAGCACCATGTGGAACTCGCCGATTGTGACGACGGCAATCGGGTCATTGAAAGGGCTTAAACCATGCCAGAAGTCCATTTTGATCGCTACTATCGCTACGACGAACTGACCGGGTTATTGCACGCCTACGCCGAAGAATTCCCGGACCTGGTCAGGGTCGAAAGCATCGGCCAGAGTTATGAAGGGAGGGACGTGTGGCTGGTCACGGTGACCAATTTCGAGACCGGACCGGACCAGGAGAAACCGGCCATGTGGGTAGACGGTAATATTCACGCGACCGAGGTATCGCCCTCCAGCGCCTGTTTGTACCTGATCGAACAGCTCACCTCCCGCTACGGTGAAGACGAGGTCATCACCGGCTGCCTCGATACCCGCGCCTTTTACATCTGCCCGCGCGTCAATCCGGATGGCGCCGAATGGATGCTGGCGGATAACCCACGGGCGATACGGTCCAGCACACGCCCTTATCCGTTTGACGAAGACCCGGTTGAAGGGCTGGAAGAATGCGATATTGACGGGGATGGTCGCATCCTGTGGCTGCGGATCAAAGACCCAAACGGCCCCTGGAAGCTGCATCCGGATGAACCACGGTTGATGGTGCGCCGCGAACCGGCAGACCTGACCGGCGACTTTTACTGGCTGTTCCCGGAAGGCACGATCAAAGACTATGACGGTTACCTGTTCAGCGTCTCGCGTAAAAAACAGGGCCTGGACCTGAACCGTAACTTCCCCAACGAGTGGCGCCCAGAACACGAACAGAGTGGGGCAGGGCCGTTCCCCACTTCCGAGCCGGAAGTGCACAACCTCGTCCAGTTCATCGCCGAGCACCGGAACATCACCGGGGCGGTCGCCTTTCATACCTGGAGCGGCGTGCTGCTGCGCCCTTACAGCACCCGGCCCGACGATGAAATGCCCGCCGAGGATTTGTGGACCTTCCAAAAAATCGGCGACAAAGGCACGGCCATCTCCGGGTATCCCAACATTTCGGTATTTCATGACTTCAAATACCATCCCAAACAGGTGATCACCGGCGATTTTGACGGCTGGTGTTACGAGGAGCGCGGCCTCTTTGCCTGGACCGTCGAAATATGGAGTCCGCAGCGGCAGGCCGGCATTGAGGAGTATGATTACATTGGCTGGTACCGGGAGCATCCAGTGGAGGACGACCTGAGGATGCTCAAGTGGAGCGACGAGGTCCTCGACGGCAAGGGGTATGTCGACTGGTATGCGTTCGAGCACCCACAGTTGGGCTCAGTTGAGCTTGGCGGTTGGGATACGCTCTACTCCTGGCGCAACCCCCCGCCCCAGTTTCTGGAAGCCGAAATCAAGCCGTTCGCAGATTGGCTGGTGTGGCACCTGCTGATCTCGCCCCGGCTGGACCTCTATGCGCTGGACGTGAAGCCGCTGGGTGAGGACCTGTATCATATTACGATGGTGGTGGAGAACACCGGCTGGCTGCCCACTTACATCACGCAAAAGGCGCTGGACAAAAAACTCACGCGCGGCGTGATCTTCGAAATTGACCTGCCGGCAGAAGTTACCCTGCAGGTTGGCAAAACACGCGAAGAAGGCCGCCAGCTGGAGGGCAAGGCGTATCACCACTCGGCGGCAACGCCGTGGACGATGTTTTCCATGAGCATGGATTCGCGCACCAAGCATGAATGGGTGGTGCGCGCGCCGGCCCATACGACGGTCACCGTCTCGGCCAGGCACGATCGGGCGGGCCTGATCCGGCAAGCGATCACGCTGGGCTAACGATGCCGGTCACCCTTCGGCCAGGAGCTGGCGCGCCAGCCACCCGCAGCCGAGAATCGGGCCGTCATCGCCCAGCGCCGCGCCGACGATGCGAACGCGCGAACTCACCGAGGCGAAGGCATAGCGGGGCACCGTCTGGCGGGCCGGCGCCAGGAAGATTTCGCCGGATTTCGCCACGCTGCCGCCAATGATATACAGTTCAACATCCAGGATCATCGCCAGGGAGGCGACGGCAATGCCCAGGGCTTCGCCGGCTTCCGTCATGACCTGTTGGGCCAGCGGATCACCATCCTGCGCCAGCCGGGCGACCATCTCACCGGAGATCGAGTCGTCAGCAGCTGCCTGCCCGCCGGCTTCCAGAGAGCGCCGGTAGCGCAGGGCCAGGTACGGCCCACTCATGAAGGTTTCCACACAGCCGCGCGTCCCGCAGTGGCAGAGTTCGCCATCCCGATCGATGGTGATGTGGCCCATCTCGCCGGCAGAATTACTCACGCCGCGCATGATCTCGCCGTTCAGGATGATCGCGCTGCCGACGCCCGTGCCAACCACGATATACACCAGGCTCGACTCATCCTTGCCGGCGCCGAAATGGTATTCCCCCAGGGCGGCCGCTTTGGCATCATGCTCCAGGCAAACGGGCAGTTGAAGCCGTTCCGACAACATTGGGCCCAGCGGCGTATAGTGGAGAGCCGGTATATTGGGCGGATCGAGCAGCCGCCCCTCAATGTGATCCAGCGGGCCCGGCGTACAAATCCCTAACGCGGCGACGTGCTCGCCATCCGGCAGCGAGTGACGCAGGTCTGCCACGCACTGGCCGATGCGATCCACCACCGCTGCCGGACCGTCTTCGGCATCCGTCGGAATCCGACAGTGGGCTACGATGTTGTTATCCGGATCGATCAGGCCAAGGCCGACCTTCGTCCCTCCGAGGTCCACGCCAACGACCCAGTTCCTCATGTGATGGCTCCTTCACGCCCAGGCACCGGTAAAGCATGGCCGCCGCCGCTATTTTTCCTCCGACATAATATACCCTGTATCACCATCACCCTGTCACCAATATGAAGCAGCCCCCACGCCTTCGGCTGCCACCTATCGGATGGGTTAGCGCACTTCGAAGAGTTTGACCCAGCCGCCAGCGGCTGACGAGCGAACGGCCGCCGCCATGATCGCCTGTACGTGTAACCCGTCCGCCAGGTCGGGCGAGGCGGGCCGGTCATCGGCGACGGCCTGGAGGAACTGGTACTGGCACTCGGCATGGGCTCGCACAAAACCAGGCGTCATCGACCAGTCCGGCGCCCGCTGGCCGGGGTAACGCTGCACGGTCTCCAGCCGGCGAAAGCCACGCATGCCGCCTAGCGGCTGCCCTTCGTCGCGCACGTCGTACACCTCTAGCCAATCGGGATTGGCCAGGCTAAATCGTATCGCGCCCAGGTGCCCGAAGATTTCCACGACCAGATCGTTGGTCGCGCCGGTCCCCATGCGCGAAACCTCCACTACACCCAGAGGGCCGCTGACCAGGCGGAGCTGCATCAACGCCAAGTCATCGACATCGACCGGCCCTTTCTCCGCCGCGCCGGCAGTCACCGGCCGCTCCTTGATCAGCGTCTCCAGCGTGGCCTGCACCGCATCAGCCTCGCCCAGCAGGTAGTAAATCAAGTCCAGCACGTGCGAACCGAGGTCAAACAAGGCCCCGCCGCCAGCGATGGCCCGGTTCAAGCGCCAGGAGAGCGGCTTGTCGTAGCTGATGTAGCTGGACCGGTGATAGCGCCCCCGGAAGGAAAAGATGTCCCCCAGGAAGCCTGCTTCCACCAACTGCCGCGCCCGGATCACGGCGGGTAAAAAACGAAAGTTGAAGGTCATCTGTGTTGTCACGCCGGCCTGCTGCACGGCGGCGAGCATGCGCTGCCCTTCCGCCACGTCCCGCGCCAGCGGCTTTTCGCAGTAGATGTGTTTGCCGGCCTGCGCGGCAGCAGTCACGATGGCTTCGTGGGCGTGGTTAGGTGCGCAGCAGTCAATGATGTCCACGTCATCGCGGGCCAACAGGTCGTGATAGTCGGCGGTCCACACGGCGCAGCCGATCTCACGGGCGGCCTGTTGGGCGCTTTCCGGGCGGGTGGTTGCCACGCCGACGATATTGACGCTGTCGCCAGGCAAGCCATAGTGAAACGGGATAGCCCGGTAGGCCATGGCGTGTACCCGCCCGATCCCCCCATAACCAACCAGCGCGATATTTAACGGTTTCACGGACCTGATCCTTTATCCCGCCTGCTTGAGGCCGCTGTCATCGTGGTAGCGATCGCTGGCGTCGTCCATGACGGCCCGCAGCTTCTGCACCGCCGCCGTGATCTGGCCGGTGCCGGGCGCCAGTTTGCCCTGCGGCCCTTTGAGTAGCGGCGAGGAGAATTCACCCACCGTCATCCCGGCCTGGATGAAATCCGCGACGTTGCCGGCATTCAGGCCACCATCCTCCATGATCTCGATGGTATGGGCAAGACCGGCGGCGGTCACCATCTCGTGCATGCGCCGGATGTTGTCGATCATGATAGGGTCCATGGTATGGGGGCTTTTGCCCGTTTCTCTGGCCCAGAAAAAAGCGCGGCTTTCATATTCGATGATGTCGATAAAGGGCAATATGTACTGTTCAAAGGCGGAAACCGGCGTGCCCTGCCAGGCCCACACGCCGACCTTCAGGTCGAGCGCGTCCTTGATGAAGGTGGCGGCCTGCATGGTCAACTCGCCCATCGTTTCCAGCGGCAGGGTGATCAGGTTCACGCCCAGGTCCGCCAGCTGGCGAAAAACATCAAAGCTGGGGCGGACCATCTGCAATTGCGCCTCGATGGGCAGCGACGTGCTCTTACGCACGCCTTCGATGACGTCAAAGCCGCCGCGCGGCATGCCGAAGTCCATGTACTGGCCGTCGCGGACTTCGATATGGAGCCAGTCCACCCCGGCGGCCTCTAGCTCCTGCACCTGCGCGCCAAGGACGGCGTAATCGGCCCAAAACAGGCCGGCGGCGATTCTGACCTTCTGACTGACCTGCCCGATGGTGTTGTTCACGATGTGATGGCCTTTTATGTATGATGGTTGGCTGTCAGGACTGTGGTCTGCGGTGTGATGACGACCTTCATCGACTGCCCACCGCGCATCAGGTCGATTCCCTCCGCCAGCGCGGACAGCGGCAGACGGTGCGTAACCAGGGCCGACGGCTGCAGCCGGCCGCTCTCCAGCAGTTTGATGGTCTGCGCGAAGGGTTTATTCCCGACAAAGGTGCCGTGAATCGTCAGGTCGTGGCGGGTGATCGCGTGCTGTGAAAGGGCGGCTGTATCATGGGGGCGCAGGCCAAACAAAATCACGTGGCCGGCGCGCCGGGCCAGCTTGACGGCGGTCGCCAGTTGATTACCGACGGCATCCACGACAAGGTCGGCCCCCAGGCCGGTGCTGGCCTGCACCGCCGCCGGCAGATCGACCTCATCCGGGTTGTACACCTCGTCGACGCCGAGTACCCTGGCAAAAGCGAGACGTTCCGGCACGATATCGGAGACGATGATGCGGCCCGCGCCCATCGCGCGGTAGACCAGGGCAAACAGCAGGCCCATCGGCCCGGCGCCGATGATCATGACATTGTCGCCGGCCTGGATGGGCGCCCGCACCACCGACCCGATCACGCAAGAGAGCGGCTCGAACAACACGGCATCATCCAGCGGTACGCCCTGGTCGATCTTAAACAGCGCGCTTTGCCGGGCGCAGAGATAGGGGGCGAAGGCGCCATCGATGGTGGTGCCGATCGTCTGGTAATCGAGGCACTGGTTATCCAGCCCGCGCCGGCAGTAGGCGCAGCTGCCGCAGGTCAGCCGCGGCGCGACCACCACGCGATCGCCGGGCAACAAACCGGTCACGGCGAAGCCTACCTCCTCCACGATACCCACGCCTTCATGCCCGATGATGATGTCCGGCGTGGCCCGGTGGCGGGGCGGCATCGCCAGGATGTTGAGGTCGGTCCCACAGATACCGCAGGCTTCCACCCGAAGACGCACGTCACCCGGGTGATTAAGGGGCGGCACGGGGCGATCTTCGTAGACCAGCCGTCCCTCGCCTTTAAATACCGGGACATGCATGGTTTCGAGTAGAGATGGGGTTGGCGGGATGTTCACGCGGTTTCCTCGTCGATCTGGGTTCGCCCGGTTCTCAGGAGGACCCGGCCTGAGCCAGTTTCAGGACGCCGGCGGCCGTCCGGTCATCGGTGCATAAAACGTCGATCACGCCGGTCCGAAGTCCGCCCAGAATGGCCTTTACTTTTTCGGCCCCCTGGGCGACGGCGATCGTGGTCGGGATGTGCCGCAGTTCATCCAGGGTGATCCCGATCACGCGCTGGTTGATCTCACAGGGGAATAACTCGCCATCCTGGTTGTAAATTTGCCAGGCGATGTCACCGACCGCGCCGGCAGCGACCAGCGCTTCCAGCTCCTGCGGAGCAACTAACCCCGACTGCACGTAACCCGCGGTCGCCGGGTCGAGGTTGCCGATGCCGACCAGGGCGACGGTGGCGGTACTGGCCGCCGTCAGGGCGTGTTTGATCTGGCGCTGCCGGCGAATCACCGCCGCGGCTTCGGTGGAGTCGGCCATCGGCGGCGAGGACAGATAAACCACATCCCCACCCAGTTTTTCGGAGAGCTGGCGCACCAGCGAGGCACTGTCGTACTCGCGCAGGGCGTTGGGCAGGCTGCCGACCGCCTGGGCAATCCGTACATTGGCCTGGATATCTGAGCTGACGGCATTGATGGTTTCGTAGGTGGCCCGTCCCAGGCAGACCGCCAACGTGGGGGCTTGATGGAGCAGTTGCTCTAAGTACCCGGCGGCCAGCCGCCCCAGCGAAGCCAATAAGCCGGCCTGGTCGACGGGCGACACCAACATCACCAGGGCTTCCTTGAGGCCAAAGGTTTCACAAAGGTCGACTTCCAGCGCGTGGTTGCGGGTGGTCGGCCAGTTGATCGATATCTGGACGATGCCTGCTTCACGGGCCTGCTTGATGAGGCGGTAGACCTTGACGCGAGAAAGGCCCAGCTTATCGCCGATGGCGGCCTGGGTCATATCTTGCAGGTAATACATGGCAGCTACTTGCGCCAGCAGTTCATGAAGCTGTCTGTTCATGCCGGGAATCGCCTCACCGAGAAGCACGCGACAGTCGTGTATTTGCACACGAAATGTGATAATGCACAGCCTAACATAAGCAACTGGGGCTTGTCAAGCATTTACTGGGCGCTAAAAATCAGGGATAGGCAGGCTGGCGAAAGCCTGTGATCGAGCGGCAAGACAGCCGCCGGCCCCGCCAAACACGCCCGGACCTGCCAAAATCCTACGCTCACGTTTACTATATGAACCGGGTGTGGACTTTTGAGCAGCCTGCTGCCGGAACTATACGGTTGATGGTCATACGTATATAGGGTAAGATGCATCTAAATGTCTCCGTATGTTACCGGCTTATGAGTATTTTTGACCAGGCCCTGGAGTAAACGCTACCTGGTTTAGGCTCCCCTCCATTACCTGCCAACCCTACCATTCGATCCTGCTTGGGAAAGAAATGAGACGTGAACGCCGACAGGAAAACCAACCCGACAACGGATTCAAACGCACATCGCCAGACCAGCAGGTGGCATAATCGGCCGACCATCGGCCTGTTGGGGTCCCCGCTGCACCGCCACCAGTCACTGTGGCTGGGCGCTGCCGAAGCCGCCCAGGAGCTTGATGCCAACCTGTTCATCTTTTTAGGCGGCGCAGTGATGACTGAACAGCTCAAGGCCACCGTGCTTTATGGGATGTCGGGCGTTGAGAGTGCCGCGGTGCTTTATGACCTGGCAAATGTAGACAACCTGGACGGACTGGTGACCTGGGCCGGGGTCGGGGCCGGACTCGGCATCCACCTGAACCAGGAAGAGATGGAGGCCTTCTTACAGAGGTACCGGACACTGCCGATCGTCAACTATGAAAAGGTCATCGAAGGCATTCCTTGCATTCTGACCGATACCTACCAGGGTATGCGCGAGGTGGTCGCCCATTTGATTGAAGGGCATCATTGCCGGCGGATCGCCTTGATGCGGGGGCCGGCGGGTCACTTTGAATCGGAAGAAAGGCTACAGGCCTATGTCGACACCCTGGCCGCCTATAACCTGGCCTACGACCCGGCGCTGATCGGACCGCCGGCAGCAGGGTGGGGAATGGAATACGGAGCTGAGGCGATGCGCCAGCTACTGGATGACCGTCAGCTGCGCCCCGGCCTGGATTTCGACGCGGTGGTGACGACGGACCTGGCATATGTAATGGGCGCGGTGGAAGAGCTGCGGGCGCGCGGTGTTCAGGTACCGGGTGACGTGGCCGCCGCCGGGTTTAACGATTTGCCGGAAGCCAGAGCCTCCATTCCCTCGCTAACGGCCATGCGAAAACCGTTTTACGAGTCAGGCTACCAGGCGGTGGCGATGCTGCTCGACCTGATCCAGGGCAAACCGGTACCGGAACTGGTCCAAATACCAGCCAGGCTGATGATTCGCCGGTCGTGTGGCTGCTGGCCGCCCGAGATTCAGCAGATCGGACAGCACACGCCTGCCTCCATGCCGGAAGGGGCCAACGCACAGGCAGCCCTGCCGCTGTTCAGTACGGTCCTGATAGCAAGGCGAGAGGAATTCCTGGCGGATATCCGGCGGGGGGTGGCGCCGCTGGTACCGGCGGCGCAGGCAGACACAATCGCGGCCAACCTGCTGGATGCCTTGATAACAGAATTCCCGGCCGATCCGGCCTGCGAATCGGCATTACCGCATCATTTCCTGTCAGCCCTGGAGGCGGCCATACAGTCGACTTCCTCAACGGGCGGCGAGGTCGAACAGTGGCACCTGGTTTTATCCGAGCTGTATGGCCAGGTCCGGCCTTACCTGACCGACGATGACCGCGCTCGACTGCGGATCGTGATGCTGTGGCAGCAGGCCCGGGTCATGGTACAGCAGGAGGTTCAGCGGCTGGACCTGGCCTATAACCTCAATACGGTATGGCAGGCCTTAACCCTGCGCGAGGTGGGCAAGCGGCTGATCTCGACCTTTGACATCGCCGAACTGATGGATGCGCTGGCCCTGGAGCTGCCCCGGCTGGGTATTCCCAGCTGTTACCTCGCCCTCTATGAGAATCCCCAGGTTTACCAGTACCCCCAGGCCGCGCCCGAGTGGTCCAGGCTGATGCTCGCCTACAACGCGAATGGGCGGATAGAACTGGGGCCAGGTGGACGGCGGTTTTCCTCGCGCCAACTGATCCCCGACGGCCTGCTGCCGCAGGACAAGCCGTACGTCGGCGTGGTGGTTCCCCTCTATTTTGGGCAGCAGCAATTCGGGTTTGCGCTGTTCGAAGCAGGGCCGAAAAACGGGATGATCTATACCGAACTGTGGCAACTGGTGAGCAGCGCGCTGCAAGTCCTGTCGCTGCTGGAGGAACGCCTGGCGCTGGCCGTGGAACGCGAACGGGTGGCGATCCTGGCCGATTTTATCCGGGATGCCGCGCATGAATTCCGAACGCCGCTGTCCGTCATCAACAACAGCCTGTACCTGCTGGGCAAACCATCGAGTCCGGAGCGGCATGCCGAACAACTGAACGCCTTAACAGCGCAGGCACAATACATTAACGAGCTGGTCGAAGCCATGCTGACCATGTCGCGGCTGGACAGCACCAACAAGTTAATCGTCAGCCCCTTCGATCTGGCCGGGCTGCTCGCCGAGATAAAAACGCGGATAAGCCCGCTGGCCGACGACAAACAAATTATCCTCACCTTTGTGGTGGACGGCGACATTCCACCCCTGGTCGGTGACGAGCACGAACTACACCAGGCCATCAGCCACATCGTCCGCAACGCTGTGCAGTTCATGCCTGATGGCGGGACGATAACGGTTCGCGCCTCCACCATGGGCCATACCGTGGTCGTCGAAGTGGCAGACACCGGCATCGGCATCGGCGAAGCGGACCTGCCGCATATCTTTAACCGCTTCTTCCGCGCAGATCGGGCCAGGACAGGCCGCGGGGCCGGGCTGGGGCTGGCCATCGCCAAGCGGGTGATCGAAGCCCACCAGGGCACCATTGAAGTGGAGAGTACGTTAGGCAAGGGCAGCACCTTTCGCATTGTGCTGCCGCTGCACACCCCGGACTCCCCCCTGACCCGGAAGGCGTCCGGCAGCTTCCGTAAGCCTACAGCCGACGCATAACGGCTGAAAAGGATAAACCCTCACCTGAATCGAGTGACGATCTTTGGCGACAGGGCATGGTTGGCGAAACATCCCCCCGGTCTTATAATCACCAGGTGTCTCTCCGGAGGCACTTTTTAAATCCGGCTGGTGAATCCGGCGTGAAGCGGCGGCTTCAGCAGGACAGAATACACACCTATGAGTAAACGACGCCCCGGTTCTCAAACACGGATGGGCCGCGCCGAGTTGTTTTTTGTGGTGATGATGCTGGTGTTCGCCGCCGGGCTGCGCCTGATCGGGAACACGTTCGGCCAGCCAAACCCGGATTATTATCCCAGCTACACACCCCGCCAGATGATTCACAGCAATACCGCCCTGCACTCGGACGAGTTCCACTTCGTCTCTAAACCGCTGCAAATGCTGGTCAAACGGCAGCTTCACCCCCATTTTTTCGAAAATCCCAACTTCCTGATCAACCTGAACTTCGTGACCTACTGGCTGACCGGCGCGGACAATGGCATCACGCTGGCCGATAGAGAAGGCGTGGGCGCGCGGGAATACGCGCCGTTTCACCTGTATCCCTATGTGCGGACGCTTTCCGCGCTGGGAGGTGTGCTGGCGGTAGCCGGCACATACGCCATCGCGCGCTTCATGGCCGGACGGCATGCCGCCGCCGCCGCCGGCATGCTGGTGACGGTCTCGCTGCCCATGGTCCAACATGCCCATTACGCCACGACCAGCAGCCTGGCCGCCGGCTTCGCTGCCGTGAGCATCTGGGCGGCTTTCGCCACCATGCGGCGCGCCGACGGTGGTCAGACCCGGCTGACCAGGGGGTTGTTCGCCCTGGCCGGCCTCGCGGCCGGGCTGGCGGCCGGCAACCGTTACAACGCCGCCGCTGTCTCGATTGTGGTGTGCGTCGCAGGCCTGATCCTGCTGTACCGCCACCGCACGCGGCAGATGTTAAGCACCGTGGGGGTGGGATGGGCGCTGTTCCCGCTGTCGTTTTTGTTCACGACGCCCTATCTCCTGCGCGACCCGGAAAAGTTCATGGCCGACTTCCGGTACATCACCGGCCAGTACGCGGCGGGCACGGGCATCAGCTTCTCGACAGCCTATGGCCTGTACTTCGAATATCGCTATCTGGTGTTGTTTGGGATCGGCCTCCCGGCGGCGATGGCCGTGCTGCTCGGCCTGTACGCGGCGTGGCGAACCCGCCCGACCCGGGCCGATTTCCTGCGCTGCATCCTGCGCCGCAACTCGGCAGCGCTTTACACGACGGTGCTGCTGCTGTACGTGCTCCCCTACAGTATCGTGATTTTGCGGACGCCGCGCCCCAGCAGCGCCGAACAAATGCTGCTGCCGGTGATCCCGGTGTTTGCCGCCTTCGCCGGGATGGGCGTTTGCTGGCTGTCGGAGCGGCTCACGCTGCCGGCGCGCGCCCGGATACCGGGCCTGATCGTGATCCTGGTGATCATGCCGCTGGTATTCACCGTGCAGGCCGTCCAGTTGTTCGCCCAGGTGGATACCCGCGCGGTGATGGAGACCTGGATTTATGAACACCTGCCGCCGGGCAGCCACGTGCACCTCACCGGCCCCTATAACGTTGCCCTGGACGAGTCGATCTTCCCGACCACGCAGACCTATGGCGGGGACCTCCTGCCGCTGGACGATATCCGGGCGCTGGAGGCCGACTACCTGGTGGTGGCCGATACATGGTTCAAGGACATCAGCCTGGCCTGGGAAGTCATCCCGGCGGACTATCGCCAGGAAGTCCAGGCGTACCTGGAAACCTTTGACCACGACCTGCAACGCCTCGCCCAGCTTGATTCGCCGGCGTGGATCGGACGGGACCAGTTCATGAGCAGCATGCGTGCCTGGCACGATCCCGCCCTGACCGTCTACTGCCTGCACGAGGCTGCCTGCGACGCCGTCCGCTAGGCTTCTGGCCAGACACGGCGGGCCATCACGGTTCGGCCAGCGACGGTTCTCCCACCAGCACAGCCGACTCGTGCACCCGTTCGTCGACCGGCTGCGGCGCCAGGCGCTGCAGGTCCGCCAGGCGGTACAGGCCGATGCGCACCTGGTAGTGACCCGGTGGCAGCGGGGGATCAAAATCCACCCGGCGCGCGTCTTCGATGAGCAGGCCGGGCGCCCAGCGCGAGGTGGGATATCGCCCGCCCACCGGGGTACCATCGCCCTGACCGACCAGGAGACCCGCCTCGTCGATCACGTGAAGCAGGACCTGGTAGTCGTCCGACAGCGCCTGTTCGGTCTGCCAGTACAGGGTCAGGGTGAGCGAGTCCGGATTAAGGTCAGGTCCGGTGTAACCCACCAGGCGAATCTGGCCGTCAAACACATAGTCGGTTTCCCGGGCGATAGCGGCTTCGTCCGCCGGGACCGGATTCAACGTCAGCTCGGCGAGGGCCTGTTGAAAATGCACCAGCGCCCCGGACCAGGCTTCCAGCGCCAGGAAGGCGGGCGTATACGGCGCCGTTTCTGATGGATCGAGGCTGATGGACCACTCGGTCAAAGCGCCGGGCACCAGGATCGAGGCGACACGCGTCTCGCCGTAGACCCGGTAAGTGGCCGGGTCGAACAGGCGCGCCTCCCAGGCTTCCACCGGATACGCCCGGCCCGGGTTGGGGCCAAACAAGCCGCGCAGGTGCACGCTGCCGTCCAGTTCGGTCCGCGTCTCCAATACCAGGACCTGTCCCAGCGGCGGCATATCCAGCCAGGATCGCAGCCGCGGTGCGTCGGCTGTGGTCACCGGGGGCAGGTCCAGCCGCGCCCGCTCGCGATTCAACGACTCGAGGGCAGCGGTCACCCGGACCTGGTCCTGATCCAGCCGCGCCAGTTCGAGGGAAGCCGCCGCCGCCCACAGCGCCGCCTGATCCTCGGGTCGGGCAGACAGCGCCTCCAACCAAGCTGCTGCCTCGGCGGTCTCGCCCAGTTGATGCAGCGCCCTGGCCGCAAAAACGTGTCCGGCCACCACATAACCCTGATCGATGGCCCGCTCAAAGTGGCTGGCTGCCACACGCCACTCGCCGCTCCCGGCGGCGATTTCCCCCTGCAGCAGGTCGTACAGACCGGCCACCGTATTCACCTGCCAGCGGTCAGGGTGCCACCACCGACCGGCCACATAGGTGTCGGGATCGAGATACGGGGCCAGCAGCGCCAGGGCTTCTTCCGGCTGCCCGCCCGCCAAGCGCAGAGCTACCCGGAACATAATATCGCACGGGCTGACCTCGTAGGGCAGCAGGCGGGCCATCATCACGTCGGCCGCTGCGGAATACCCCCGGCTCATCAGCAGCGCGCTGCGCCGGCGAACCTCATCGGGAAGGCGCTCGGCCAGCAGGTCCCAGGCCGCAAAGTCGCGGTGGGTGGTTTCGAGAACGCGGCCGACTGCTTCCTCACTAATATCATACATAAAATCGCCGGTCAGCAGCAGCATGGCCGCCCTGACCCGTATCCCGACGTACGGCGACTGCAGGCCCGCCAGCAGCCGCGAGACCGCCGCGTCGGCCTGACCCAGGTGCCGCGACGTCTGGGCTACGGCGTCCATCAGCAGCGGATTGGCCGGGTACGCCTGGGACAACGCCCTCCACAGCGGCAGCGCGTCTTCGTCTCTGCCGGCCAGCAGC
>DAOUEM010000600.1:0-9845 GCA_034430555.1 Anaerolineae bacterium
TCAGCCAGACCGCCCAGCTTCACCTGGGTAACGTGCTCGTGCAGCAGTTCCAGGCCGAGGATGGCGCATTCATCGCCGGCTACGCCGCTGCCGGCGTCACCTCGACCGGCAAGATGGGCGTATTCGGCGTGAACCAGGATGCGCAGACGGTCGCCATCATGAACGCGTACTACCGTGGCATCCAGCACTACAACGAAGTCCATAGCGCGACGACGACGCTGCTGGGCTGGGACCCGGCCACGGAAGAGGGCTACTTCACTGGCAGCGGAAGCGATAGCGATGTCATGGCGATGGTGTCGCAATTGCTCGCCGAAAGCGCCAACGTCATTCTCCCAATTTCCGGTCCCGCGGCGATGGAACCCATCCGTGAGAACGGCCAGTCTTACGGAATCGGCATGGTGACGGATTGGTCGCGGCTTGATCCCGCCTATGGCAATGTTGTCTTGACCTCGATCCTGTTCCGGGCCGACGACTTTGTCTATGATGTAATCAACGCCCTGGTTGAAGGAAATTTCCAGGGCGGGACGCAGGTCGGCGATCTTGCCAACGAGGGTCTCGACCTGGCACCGATCACCGTTCGTGCGCCTTTGAGCTCGGCCGATGTCGCCTCCTGGGTGGATGAGCTGAAGCAGGAGGTAAAGACGCTCGAGGACGCCATTCGTACTGGAGCGATCGACACGATGCACTAGCGGCGCCTGACACGTTTGAAGATGTGCTTCCCGAGAGGCGAATGCGGCGAAAAGCCCACTATCTCCCGGAATATGGAATGATCAGCGGGTTCTGCGATCTGTTCGTTCACGGGCGCGCAGCGCAGGAGGCCATCAATGACCTCGACCGATGTCGCGGGTTCAATCAGGATATCCATCTCAAGAGGCGTCCGAGCCGTAATCTTGGCCGCCGGGTTTCTGCTCCTGACCGGATGCACCGGGCAAGCCCCCCAGCCTTCGACCAACCCAAGTCCGAACATCCTGCCCACGCGTGTGCCCTCGCCCACGCCGCTCCCGGATCAAACGGCCTTTCTTACCTCCTGGGAATCCGGGCCGCACGCGCAAACTTATGATCTTGGAAAGGGGCCGAACACCTACTGCTCGCGCTGCCATTCGCCCCAGAACTGGGACCCCGCCTCGACGGTCGACCTGCCGCCAAACTGCGTCACCTGTAAATTCGCCACCGATCCCGAGCTCCGGATTGCCACGACGATGGATTTCGTATCGGAGGAGGATTGGATCGGGATTGACTGTACCACCTGCCACCAGATGGAGAGAGGCGTTTCACTCCCGGGAATCGCCTGGTTGAACACAGTCACCGGCCAATATGAAGCTGTGAACACATCGGACGAGCTGTGCACGAAATGCCACCTGACCACAGCCGGCGTTTCAGCGTCAGGCGGACGGGGTGTCACGCATGCTGTCGATACACGCGGCAGCGCACACGCCAACTGGGCCGGTGAATGGCCGCAGGCCGATCGCCCGCAGTACTGCACGGACTGCCATGATCCGCACTCGACCGAACCACTGGAGTGCCTGGATTGCCACCAGGACATCCCCGCTTCCACAACGCACGTGATGGGACTCAACGCAGTGATGCTGGACAAGGTCTCGTGCACGGCCTGCCATGACGCCTCCGGGATGGAGGTCGGGCCGAGCCCCGACGCGGATCAGAACGGGGTCTTCGTGACCGTGGTCAGCGCGGTGGGGCGGGATGGACAGCAGACGACAATCTACAGTTATTCGCACAGCATCCAGTGGCAGGTCTTGTGCGACCGCTGCCACTTTGCCGGAAACGAGTGGGGGCTGCCGGTTCTTTCGGCTACGGGGCAGGTAGTGACCGAGGAGTAATCCGGCGTACAGGATGGGCAGGGTAGCCGGGTGTCTGCAAGTATGATCCACAGCGATCGCCGGTCAGGACTCCCTTCGAACCCATCCTGCACCAGGAGATGATGGTATGCCGATCCGATTGTCCGGGCTGGAGTTCCTGGCTCTGCTGGTGATAATCCTGGTCCTGTTTGGGCCGGGAAGGTTGAGTAAGATCGCCGGTGAACTGGGAAGGGGAATTCAGGAATGGGATGAAGGGCCAGAAGGCTGTCCTAAGCGGAGACCAGGAGGAAGCCCCCGAACCGCCCGCAAGGTGGGCACGATGATTAAAGAAATAAAAGCCTATGTTTCCGAGTTGTCGAGCGGATTGAAGGAGGAACTCGATCTGCTGGATGAGCTCGAGGAGATAAAGAAAGACCTGGAAATCTGAACTGCAAACAATCTAATCTCCGAGTTACGGATCCTAAAACCCCCGGGTGATGGTTCCTGTAACCGTGCCTCCCTTGGAGGAGGATTTCCGGCCGGCGCCGTTTGCCGGACTGGAAAAGGGTCTGCCCTGGAAACAGGCAGGCCTCCCGAAACCCTGCCGGGCAGGGTGGACTTGGAAAGGAGAGACTGGACGCATCAAGCGGCTCGCCAGGCTCTCTGCTGGCGAGCTTGTATTTCTGAAAGGTCAAAGCCGCCGGGATGATGAACAACGATGATCCTAATTGAAAACCTGAGTGTGCGCTTCGACAGCGGCGAAGCGCTGCGGGACCTTAATCTTGAAATCCCTTCCGGGCAGTGCGTACTGGTCACCGGGCCGACGGGCTGCGGGAAGAGCACGCTTGCCCATGTCCTCACCGGGCTCATACCGCATGCCATCCCGGCCCGGGTCAGCGGGAAGGTGCAGGTCGAAGGTTTGGATGCCATCACCAGCACGGTCGCCCAACTGGCGTGCAGGATCGGCATCGTCTTTCAGAACCCGAGCAGCCAACTCTTCCATCTGCGGGTTGATGACGAGGTAGCCTTCGGTCCGCGCAACCTGGGCTTGCCTGAGCCGGAAGTGCGCCGCCGGGTGGCATGGGCGCTGGAGACCGTAGGGTTGGCAGGCATGCCCGCCCACAGACCCAGCACGCTCTCCGGCGGGCAGAAACAGCGGCTGGCGATTGCCTGCGCGCTGGCGATGCAGCCTTCGGTGCTCATTCTCGATGAGCCAACCGCCTCGCTCGATGTACCCGGCACCCGCCTGCTCATTTCTACGCTGGAGCGGATTCGCAAGGAGTGGGGCCTGACGATCGTGCTCATCGAACACCGGCTGGCGGAAGCGCAGCGACTCGTCGACCGGGTCATCATTCTGGATCGCGGCCAAATTGCCGCCGATGGCTTACCCACCGACGTGCTTACCAACCGCAGCATCCTGCGCCTGCTGGGTCTGCGCCGGCCGACCGAGGAGCTCCCGGTTGGATGGGGAAACCTGGTTGAGCCGAACGGGCCGGCACCGGACGGCGAAACGCCGCTACTCGCGCTCCAGAACGTTCATGCCGGCTATGAAGGCAGCGAAATTTTGCGGGATATCTCGCTAAAGCTGTACCGGGGCGAGTTCGTCGCCCTGGTCGGCGAGAACGGCGCCGGCAAGTCCACGCTAGCGCTCGTGGCGGCCGGACTGTTGAAACCCGGCGGAGGAAGCGTGATCTTTAACGGCGGCCGAAATCCGCGCGGTGGGCTGGACGTGGCGCTGCTCTTCCAGAACCCTGCGGACCAGCTGCTGACAGACCGCGTCGATGACGAGGTTGCGCTAGGCCCCCTAAACTACGGCCTTTTCCAGGAGCAGCTCCACCACCAGACGCTGATCGAAACGGACCTGCTGGAGCTACGCCAGCGCCAGCCTTGCACACTGTCGGCCGGACAACAGCAGCGCACAGCGCTCGCCGCATGTCTCGCTCTGCGGCCGAAACTGGTCATCCTCGACGAGCCGACGCTTGGGCAGGATTGGGCTCACATGGAGCAGTTGATGGAATTCATGCAGCAGCTCAATTCGCAGGGTACAGCCGTATTGCTCATCACGCATGACTTTAAAGTCGTTCACCGCTACGCCAAGCGGGTCATCCTGCTGGAACACGGCGCTATACAAATCGATGGCCGCCTGCGGAGGCGAGAGCATGACGGGAACGCATACCATGCGTGATCGGGAGTATTGGAATCGGCGGCATGCGCGCCGTGCTGCTGAAGGACCGCCGCTCCGCCCGCGGTCGCTGGTGACCGACCACAGCTCGTTGCTGCCAGACCTGGGCAGGGCGCTCGACGCCGCCGCGGGCTTGGCACTGAACGGTCTCTACCTCGCCCGGCACGGCCTCTCGGTCACGGCGGTAGACCTGGCGGAAAGCGGCTTGCAGCTGGCGATGAAGACCGCCCGGCAGGAGGGCCTCGACTTCCACGCCGTCGTCGCGGATTTGAGCCGGTTCTATCTCCCACCGGAGACCTTCGTCGTGATCGTCAACACCATGTATCTTGATCGCAGCCTGCTGCCAGGCTACCGTGCAGCACTAAAGCCCGGAGGGCTGCTTTTCTTCGAGAGCTTGTTGGCGGATAGCGCCGGGGAGGACAGCCATTACGTCCAGGCGGGTGAGATGCGGGCGGCGTTTCCGGATTATTCGACTGAATACGAGGGCAGCCGGTTTTTCACGTCCGGCGAAAGGAGTGAGATGCGGCAGACCTATCAAATCATCCTGCGAAAACCGACCAAGCAAGGCGTACAGGCATAGGCAAAGAGGTGCGTCGATGCGATTGAAAACACGTGATCTGGTGCTGCTCGGAATCTTCGGAGCGCTCTGGGGCGGGGTCGAAATCAGCCTGGGCTCTCTCTTTCACACGCTCAATATTCCGATGACCGGTATGCTGTTGAGTGCGATCGGGCTGATGGTTGTACTCGTCGGTCGTTACTACGTGCCCCGGATGGGCTCAACTTTCTTCCTGGGGGTGGTGGCCGCGCTGCTGAAGATGCTGAGTCTGGGCGGGATCGTCATCTGGCCCATGATCGCCATCTTGACGGAAGCGCTGGTGGCGGAAATCGTCCTGTCTCTGTTCCGCAAACCCAGCCGTATGAGTTTTCTCGTAGCCGGATCGCTGGGCGTTATGTACACCATCATCCATCCCTTCTTCTCCCAGGGCCTGCTGGCCGGCCAGGGTGTGCTCTTCGTCTGGGAACTTTTAGTTGAGCGCGGCCTGCAGATATTCGGGCTGTCGATGGCTACGGCATGGGTCATTGTCGCCCTCTATGCCCTGCTGCACCTGGTGACCGGCCTGGTGGCAGGCTGGCTGGCCTGGGAGATCGCCGGCGTACTCAAAGGCCGCCTAAACCGCAGTCCGATGGAACACCCATCTGAACCCAATCCGAATCAGGAGGCGAAGTGAACATGTTGAAACGTACTCTCCTGCTGCTTGTCCTACTGCTGGCCGCCTGCACATCGAGCCCGGCGGCGGAGGTCACGAAGCTGGTCATCACTGGTGACCAGCCGGAAGAAACGTTCACGCTCGCGCAGCTGCAAGCGCTGCCCGCGACCACGGCCTCGTTCAACGGGGCGGACTATACCGGGGTCGTGCTGAAAATCCTGCTTGAGCAGGCCGGCTACGATTCGGCCGCGATCAGCGCGGTCGAGGCGGTAGCCACGGACGGCTACAGCGTGAAATACGACCGGGCGCTCGCCCTGCAGGACAACTCCCTGGTGGCGTATGCCCTGGCGGGAGGCGGCTCGCTCAGCACCGAAGACGGCACCTTCCGCATGGTGCTGCCTGACCAGGAAGGCAAGCTGAACGTGCGCATGCTGGCTGAGCTGCATGTCAACCCGTGAAGCCGGGTGAAACGCGAATGACCTTTGTGGACGAGCAGGCGCAGCCGCAGGTTGGCACGCTTGGCCGGCTGGCCATCTTCATTGGCCTGATCGGCTCATTGATCCAGATGGGCGTACTCGGACTGGCGGTCATGCTGGTCGTACTGCTGCTGGCCGGCATGGCCGCCTTCCGGCCCGCGCTGCGGCGCGTGCTGCGCTGGCGCTGGCTGTTGTTCTTCGCCGTGCTTGTGTTGCCGAGTGCCCTGTGGAATGGTGAAGTGGATTCGAATTTGGCAGGCGTGGCGTACTCCGGCGCCGGGCTGCAAACCGGGTTGGTGATGGCGCTGAGGGCGGGCATCATGCTCACAGCTGTCATGTGGTTCACGGCTTCGGTCGACATCACCGAGGTGGCCGGGTTGCTCGAGCGGGCCGGGTTGAGAGGTCTCGGCTTTTCGATGGGCGTTGCCGTTAACTTGCTCCCCTCGCTGCAGCAGTCCTTTCGCAACGCCTGGCACACGCTGCAGATGCGGGGCGGCATCGGCCGCCTCAGGCTGCGGGCGGTTCGCCTGCTGCTCATCACTGTCTTCGCCAATGCGTTGCGGCGAGCGGATGAAATCACGCTGGTGGCCGAGGCGCGCGCTTTCTCGCCGGAGTGCTCGCGCTGCATGCCGCTCAAGAAGGGCCGCTATGATTTACTGCTTGGCCTGGGTGCGGTCGCCTCGCTTGCCCTGTTAGCGATGAGGGGCTGAAAATAGGCTCATGCAGGCAAATACCGAGAGCCCGCTCAGCGGGCCGCCGCTGATCTGTGTCGTCGGCCGTTCGCGCTCAGGAAAGACGACGCTGATCGAGAATCTGATTCCGCTCCTGCGAGCGCGTGGCTACCGCATCGGCACGATTAAGCACCATGCGCACTCGGATTTTGATTTCGATGTGCCCGGCAAGGATTCATGGCGCCACGCCAATGCTGGCAGCGAGCACGTCATCATCGCTGCTCCGGGGAAGATCGGGTCGGTCGAACGCACCGACGGCGACCCGGCGCTGGATGAACTGGCAGGGCGCATGGACGATGTCGACTTGATTTTCGCTGAGGGCTACCACTGGGAGGCGAAGCCGAAAATCGAGGTGCTCCGGTCAGCCCGCAGCCGCGAGCTGCGCTGCAACCCCGGCCAGTTGTCGGCTGTCATCACCGACCTCCCACTGGATTTACCGGTACCGGTTTTCGGTCTGGGTGAGATTGAAGCGCTGGCCGATTGGCTTGAGAGCACCTTCCTGAAACCTGGCGGAAGGGCAGCAGAGGATGCGGAGTGATTTCCTACACTGAAGCTCTGACACGTACGCTGGCTGCCGTCAGCCCGCTCGGTCCATGTGAGGTCGCACTCCCCGAGTTGGTCGGTCGCGTGGCGGCGGAGGATATTCGCGCGGCGATTGATTCGCCCTCACTCGCTGTCTCGCTCAAAGACGGGTTTGCGCTGCGTTCCGGTGATGTGACCTCGGCCAGCGAAGAGCAACCCGTGCGCCTGCAGCTGCTAGGGCGCGCAGCAGCCGGCGGAGCGTGGTCGGGAGAAGTCGTCCCGGGGAGCGCGGTGCGCATTCTCACTGGAGCGCCAGTTCCATCGGGCGCGACGGCCGTGCTGGCCGAAGAGTTTGCAGCTGTTGAGGGAGACCATGTGCTGGCGCGGGCAGTTGCAGAGCCCGGCCGCAACATCATGCCGCGCGGTGCAGATATCTTCACCGGCCAGGTGCTGGCCAGCAGTGGACAGGTGCTGGAGCCGGAACGCATCGGGCTGCTGGCGGCGGCAGGTATTCAACGGGTCCCGGTCGTCGAACGCGTACGAGTTGGTATCCTGGCTACCGGTGACGAAGTGGTCATTCCAGGTAAATCGCTGCGTTCAGGCCAGCTCTATGCCAGCAATCTGGTAACCCTATCCGCATGGTGCAGCCAGTACGGCATGCGGTTCTCAACGGCGGTATCACGGGATGATGTGGGCCAACTGCAATCTGCGCTGGAAGCGCTTTTTGCATCACATGACGCAGTCCTGACCAGCGGTGGTGCGTGGAAGGGCGATCGCGACCTGATCGTCAAAGTGCTTGAACGTATGGGCTGGAGAAAGGCTTACCACCGTGTGCGAATCGGTCCGGGAAAGGCCATTGGATTTGGAGTTCTGGATGAGAAGCCTGTTTTCTGCCTGCCCGGTGGCCCGCCTTCCAACCAGATGGCCTTCCTGCAGCTGGCACTTCCGGGCCTGCTCAAGATGAGCGGTTACAGCCATCCCTCGCTGCCGTTGATCCCGGTGCGTGTGATCCATGAACTGCGTGGGCAGATCGATTGGACGCAGTTCGTGTACGGGAAGTTGCGCCGGGACGACGGCCAGCTCGTTTTCGAGAAAGTCGATATGAAAAGCAGGCTGCAGATGATGGCCCGCGCCGAGGCCATCGTGTCGATTCCCGAGGGCTGCGACTGCCTCGCCGCTGGTTCGATCCACGCAGCGCAGCTGCTTACGCACTCGCCAGCCGGTTTTCTATTGCCCGGCGAGGAGAACTCCTCCCGGGACTGATGGAGTGATGATGAGACCGGTGGTGGTGTCGATCGTCGGGCGTTCGGGAAGTGGAAAGACGACCTTCCTGGTTGCGCTGCTCAGGGTGTTGAAGGCGCGCGGCTACCGGGTAGGTACGGTAAAACACCATGTTCATTCTGGTATCAGCCTCGATCGGGAGGGCAAGGACAGTTGGGAACATGCTCAGGCTGGAGCCGACGAGGTCATCGTTGCCGCACCGGATCAAATTGTCACCTTTAGGGCTCTATCCAACGAATTGCCTCTTGCCAAGGTCGTGGAACTGTTCAACCATATGGATATCGTATTGACAGACGGATACCGTATCGAAGGTGAGAACAGGATCGAAATTTTACGGGAAGCGGCCGGTTTTTCGCTGGTTTGCCGGGAGGATGAGCTGTTCGCCATCGCGACGGACAAACCGCTCGAGCTTGATTGGCCTGTCCCGATTCTCGATATTGATGACTTTGAAGGAGCTGCCGACTTGATCGAAAGCAAGCTTGTGGTGCGATCTAGCACAAATTCAAGAGCGGATCTGAATCAACCCGGCTCCCGCATGCCTGGATAGCAGATTTATGGAGTGAGGACGAACGCTCCATTAGAAAGTGATACGCAGGTAATGGATGAATCGGCTCCAGCAAAGGTTGAAGCAATTCTACGGAACCTCACCTCAAGCACTTTCGACGGGTCGATTCTGTATCTACTATCTGGCGAACGCGGTGATGGGAAGACTTCGTGGTGCAAGGAACTGGCGGCTGCGGCACGCGCGAGCGACCTCGTACTTGGTGGGGTGATTTCCCCCGGCGTGTATGCTGGCAGTCGACGGATTGCGATCGACCTTGAAGATCTGCATTCCCAGGAAACCCGACGCTTGGCAACCCGGCGCTCAGACTCTGAATATCCAGCGCCAGCCCGAAAGTGGGCGTTTGACCCGCAGGCCATTGACTGGGGGAACCATTTATTCGGTTCACTTGGCGAAGTTGACCTGCTCATCGTGGATGAGATCGGTCCACTTGAGTTGTTGGAGGGCAAAGGTTTGCAAGCCGCACTCCTTTCGATCGATCGAGCTGAATACAGGGCGGGGGTCATTGTCGTTCGTCCCTCGTTGCTCGAGATAGCGTTGCGGCGTTGGCCGGATGCCTATGTTTTAAAGCTGCCCAGGGGGGGAGCGAGCGAGTCGAGCGTTTGAAGCTCCGGGTTCAATTGTACTTGATTGGCTAGTTGAATCACCTTTGAGAATGTGGCTTGCTAGGTTTGTGACCGGTAAGTAGAGCAATCAGAGGCCATGTCACGAGATAATCGGTACCTATTATTTATCTATATCCTCGATAGAAATTTATTCCAGGATTCAACTACGAAGCGCAACACAAATGAATGAAAGTGAGGTTGGGGGTGATCCTATTCTGGACACCAACTGCACTTGCTAGGTTTACCCTCCGCGTGTAGGGTCATTGAAACTATTGGTCGCTGGGTTCCGAGTAGTCGCAAATCGCTAGGTCACCCTTGGAAGCCCAGCCTGACGGTCCAAGGCCCCTGTTTTCGGATTCGAACTTCTATGATGAGGGATTTGTCAAGTAGCCAACACCTGGCGTCCTGAATCCTCGGCTTCACTGAGCCGCCCACCACAACGCACCTTCTGCTCATCCCCTTTCTCAATCCTTTACTAATCA
>DAOUEM010000601.1:0-7392 GCA_034430555.1 Anaerolineae bacterium
GCATAGGGTTCGCTCGTTTTTTCGCTACAGCACCTCGTTAAAGTCGATGCCGCGCTGCTCGGCGCGTTGTTCCATCCAGGCGCGGTTGTCCGCCGGGACCTGCGGGCGGTCGGCTTCGGGACGCAGTTGCAGCGTCAACGCGCCGGAAGGGCAGATGGTCGTACACAGGCCGCAGCCGACACAGCGGTGCACGTCCACCTGGCACACGTCCCCGCCCACGGAGAGCGCCCCGAACTGGCAGCGTTCCAGGCAGTCGCCGCAGCCCAGGCATTCCCAGTCATCGACCACGGCCTGGAAGCTGGAATGCGCCGCGGTCGGCTGGCTGAACTCGGCGATGCCACGCAGCACGCCGCACGAACAGGTGCAGCAGTTGCAGATGTAGTTGTTGCCATCCCGGTAGTTGCCGGTGCTGTGCACCAGGCCGGCGTCGGCGGCTTCCTGCAGGATGCGCAGCGCCTCGCCTTTGTCGATGGCGCGCATGGTCTCGCTGTGGTCGAAGACGCCGGGCACGGGCGCGAAGACCAGGCAGTTCTCCACCGGGTGATGGCAGCCCTCGCCGATCAGGTTCTTCTGCACGCGGCAGATGCAGTCCTGCACGGCCCAGGCCTGCGCGCCTTCGATCAGCGAGGTGGCGTGCTCGTGGGGGAAGACCTCGATGCCGGACGGGATCGCCTCGTCAATGGGGATGACACGGTGAATGGCCGGGCCTTCCACTGCCAGGCCGCGTGTCTCCTTGAAGTACTGCTCGAAGAGCGCTGCCAACTCGGCACCCAGGCGGGGCAACTGGGCCTCGTACACGCCGACCACGAACGGCATCAGGTGGTAGGTCACGGCTCCCTCGCCGCGCCCGGCGGCGATCAGCCCCTTGCGGGCCATGGCCTTGAGCATCTGGCGAACCGGGCCGGGTTCCAGGCCAGCGCGGGCGGCGATGTCGGCGGGCGTCTCGCCGGTCAGCTTCATGAGGGCGGCCAGGGCGGCTTCTTCCGGCGTATACATTTTGGCCAGCAAATGCAGTTCGGCGCCGCTGGCCGTGGCCGGGAAGCCGTTGGGGATGGCGTCCAGGCGGGCGGCCAGTTGGCGGTAGCTATCAGGTAGTTGGGCAGACATGGTCAGGTCCTTTGATGGGAAACGGACGGGGCATAGCGCTGACTCGCGAACGGCATCCCGACCGGCAAACGGCAGGTGAACACCTGACTCAGTATAATGTGGCCCTGGGCGGCGGTCAACCGGGTCCGCACCGCGGACGCCGATCAATGTCTGGTAATCGACAGCACGTTCTGGTAAGGCACGATTTAGATACGCCCATTTTTACACGTTAAGGGGGAAATAACGCTGATGATAGACTTCATGACCGGCCTGCATCCGACCGTGCAAGCCCTGCTGGCGACCTGCTTCACCTGGGGGCTGACGGCAGCCGGAGCGGCCATTGTCTTTTTCACCCGTGAATTCAACCGCAAGGTGCTGGATTGGATGCTCGGTTTCGCCGCCGGCGTCATGATCGCGGCCAGCTTCTGGTCGCTGTTGGCCCCGGCCATCGAAATGTCAGCAGAGACCGAGGGCCTACCCACCTGGTTCCCGGCGATGGTGGGCTTTCTGTTGGGCGGGGTCTTTCTGCGCGGCCTGGACATGGTCCTCCCGCACATCCATCCCGGCCTGACCAACGGCAAAGCTGAGGGCATCGAGACTACGTGGCAGCGCTCGGTGCTGCTGGTACTGGCCATCACGCTGCACAACATCCCGGAAGGATTGGCGATCGGGGTGGCTTTTGGCGCGGCGGCAGCGGGCTTTCCTTCGGCCACGGTGGCCGGGGCTGTCGCCCTGGCGATCGGGGTGGGCATCCAGAACTTCCCGGAAGGGTTGGCCGTCTCCATGCCGCTGCGGGGCGAGGGTTTGTCACGGTTGAAGAGCTTCTGGTACGGGCAGCTTTCGGCCGTGGTGGAACCGATCGCCGGGGTGATCGGCGCGGCGGCTGTCCTGCTGATGCGCCCGCTGCTGCCCTACGCGCTGAGCTTCGCCGCCGGGGCCATGATCTTCGTGGTGGTGGAAGAAGTGATCCCGGAATCACACTGCGCCGGTCATGGCGACCTGGCGACGATAGGCACCATGCTGGGCTTCGTGGTGATGATGGTGCTGGACGTGGCGCTGGGCTGATCGCCGACCGGCGGCGGGGCCTGCGGCCAAAGGTTGCCGCCGCCGAATAATCCGTGCTATGCTGCCAGTACTTGACCATGCAGCGAACAGCTGCGACAAACTTCTTCAGGGGGAAACAATGCAATCACAGGATTCACTACCGAATACAGTCATATTGATCGGCGTTTACAAGATCATCCTGGCGCTCTTTTTGCTGTGCGTCGGCGCGGCGGCCATCGGCTGCGGCGCGGTGACCGGGCTGGTAGCGGACCTCGCCGGGCAGGCAGGCGAAGCGGAAGCTGCCGTCGCGACTGGCGTGGTCAGCCTGATCAGCTCCGTGGCCGGGCTGCTCAGCCTGGTGTGCGGGGTGGCGGCCATCGTGGTGGCGGTGGGCCTGTTCACGCGGAAGTCCTGGGCGTACATGGGCGCGCTGGTCCTCAATGGGGCCGTGATCGTGCTCCAGATTCTCAACCTGCTGGCCGGTGGCCTCGGCATACCGGGGCTGATCTTCGTCGTGCTGAGCGGGGCGGCGATCTACGTCCTGCTGACCGACCAGACTACCAAACAAGCCTTCGGGCAAGCCTGACCCGCCCCACGGCGAAAACTACAAAAAAACGTCGTAAGCGACTATACTGGCCGTTGTAGCGTTCCTGGAACCCGCCACGGCCTGTTTTTGGTGTGGCCCACGCCACATACGCAAAAGGATATCGCCCCGATGGACGTCGAACTGACGCGCACCGGCAAACACAGCCTGATCATCCACTCGCCCGTGATGCCGGCTGCCGGCACCTTTGGCTACGGCGACCGCTACCACCGGCTGATCAAAACGGAAAAGCTGGGCGCGGTCGTGACCGACCCGGTGACGCTCAAGCCGCGCAAGATCGCGCGGGGCACGCACGCCGTGCCGCTCATCGGGGGCGTGCTGCTACACACCGGGATGCCCAACCCCGGCGTACACAAGGTGATCAAGGCGCACGCCAGCGCCTGGGAAAAGCTGCCGGTCCCGGTGATCGTGCACGTGATGGGCACCATTCCGCCAGACGTGCGGCGCTGCGTCTACGCCATCGCCGAATGCCGGGCCGTGCAGGGCATCGAACTGGGTATTCACGACCGGGCGACGGTCGAGGAGATGGACGCGCTGATCGACGCGGTACTGGAAGCGACGCAGCTTCCGCTGCTGGTGCGACTGCCGCTGGAGCGGGCCGCCGAACTGGCCCCTTACGCCGCCGAAGTCGAGACGGGGGCGCTGGTCGTGGGCGCGCCGCCGCGCGGCCTGGCGCGGGACCCGATCGGCGGGCGACTGGTGCGGGGGCGCGTCTACGGGCCGCTGGTCAAACCGGTGGCGCTGCACGCTGTCTCCCAGGTGATCGAGGCCGTGCGCGACCAGGGGATTCCGGTGATCGGCGGGGGCGGCATCCACAGCGCGGAGGACGCGCGCGACTTCATCGAGGTGGGGGCGCGGGCCGTGCAGATCGACAGCGTGATGTGGGTGCGCCCGCAGCAGGCGGAGATCATTGCGCGGGACCTGGGCGGCTTGCAGCTCACCCGCGCCAAGGACGCCTACGAGGACGAGTGGTTCCCCGGCATCGGCCAGACCCACCAGCAGGACATGATCCCCCCGGCCCCCGACGACCTGCCGGATTAGCCGTTCCCTGCACAAATACCCGCCGCCATATGCTACAATCGAGGAAACACATGACGCGGGAGCCGGGCAATGGTCATCGAAGAAAAACGGATGACGGTGGAGACCTTCTGGGAGAAGTACGGCGGCAAGTCGTACGAACTGATCGATGGGAGGGTGTCGCCGGTGACGCCAACCGGATACTTACACGGGGCGGTGACCGCCCGCATCCTGGCCCGGCTGGGCGATTTTGTAGACGCGCACGAACTGGGCGAGGTCGTTGGTGGGGAAACCGGCTTTTTCCTGGCGGATGACTTCATGCGCGCCGTTGACGCGGCCTTCATCAGCCGGGAAAAGCTGGCCCAGATCACCGATCCGGTCCGCTACCTGCCCTTCGCGCCGGACCTGGCGGTGGAAGTCGTCTCGCCGAGCGACCAGGCGGAGGACATCCGGCAGAAGGTGGACGCCTACCTGCGGGCGGGCACGGCGCTGGTCTGGGTAATCTACCCGACGCTGCGGCAGGTGATCGTGCATCAACCGGATGGCACGGCGCGCACCGTTCAGGAGCACGAATCGCTCGATGGCGGCGCGGTGCTGCCGGGATTGGCGCTGCCGGTCGCCACGTTATTCCCCCCTGAGACCGGGCCGGTGCCGTAAATCATCCGGGCGCAGCAAGCAGCGCCCCTACCAAACATTTTGTGGATGGGTTGTCACTCTTGCCCCTCCTCCAACGCGGCGCGCCGCTGGCGGATCAGGGCGCGGGCTTCGTCGACGGTGCGGACCGTAAAGAACTTCTGCGTGTGCGAGCGATAGAGACGGCGTACCACCCCCAGCATCATCTCCACGATCAGCCCGCCGCCCACCAGCACCACCGTCTCCGTGCTCTCCGGAATCTCCACCATCGACTGCCGCACGTTGCGGAACAGGTTGTCCGGCAGCAGACGGCTGTCAGACATGTCGGTGATGGTGTCGGTTGGGTGATCGACGGCGTTCGCCATGTCCCAGGCCTGCTGGAGGGCCGCGCGGTACTCCTCCCACGTCCAGGGCGATTCGAACATATAGTGCAGGACGGTCTGTGTGTCGTCATCCCATTGGACGGTGATCGTCATCAGCCGGCCCAATCGCGCAGGTAGAGGAAGTCGTGGCCGACGGTGCGCTCGCTCAGCTTGGCGACGACCGGCATGGTGCGTTTGTAGTGGTTGGCGCGCACCCGCCGCCAGACGTCTTCCACCATACGCGAGGGGAAACCCTCCGCCACGACCTGCTCGACGGTGAAGCGGCTATCCACCAGCAGGTAAAGCAGCCGGTCGAGCTCCTCGTAGGTGTAGCCGATCTCGGCCTCGTCGGTCTGGCCGGCCCACAGGTCGGCGGAAGGCGGCTTGTCGATCACGCTGCGCGGCACGCCCATGGCCGCCGCCAGCTGGCGCACCTGTGTCTTGTAGAGGTCGCCGATTGGCTGGAGGGCCGCCGCGTTATCGCCGTAGATGGTGGAGTAACCGAGCAGGGTTTCGGTTTTATTGCTGGTGCCCATCACCAACCCGTTGAAGGCCGCCGACTGGTCGTAGAGTAAAACCATGCGTATCCGGGCCATGGCGTTACCGCGGCGCGTGTCGCTCATATCCTCGAAGCGCTCGAACAGCGGCTGCACGTAGGGCGTGATGGGCACCGTCAGGTTCTCGATACCCAGCGCGTCGATGACCTTCTGGGCATCGGTCATGCTGTCGGCGCTGCTGGTGGCGAAGGGCATCCGCAAACCGAGCACGTTCCCCGGCCCCAGGGCGCGGGCCGTCAGGAAGGCGCTGAGGGCGCTGTCGATGCCGCCGGACAGCCCGATCACGGCGCGGGTAAAGCCGACCTTGGTCACGCCATCGTGGATGAAGCCGGTCAGAATCTGTTCGGCCAGGCCGGTGTTGATCCGCAAACGGGCGGAGATATCCATCACACGCTCCCTTTCACGCCAATGGATGATCGGTGGTTTCAGGGCGAGCCGACCAGGCAGGTCGGGTCGACGGCCCGGTTATACCCGATCCGGCGCGTGACATCCAGATCGGGTCGCGACGAGAACAGCCAGCCCGGTTACGGGGCTGGGTCGGCAGCTGGCGGCGCTTTTTGCCCCAGTTGACTGCGCCTGCCAGGGATCGAAAAGGCAGCAAACGCGGCGATCCCCCAGTAGAGCAGCGTGGTCGGGCTTTCCTCGATTCCGATCTGGATGAGTTCTACCATATCCGCCACCGGCATCAACAGCGGGGCCTCGATCTCTGTGAAGCCCTCGGCCACCATCGCCTGGATGAGAACCTCACGGATGATCAGGTATTCGCTGACGAGCATCGCCACCAGTGTGATCACCAGGGCCATGACCCCCAGCGCCACGCCGGTCTTGCTGCCGCTGCCAAACTTCACAGCCACGCCGATGATTGCCCCCACGACAATCGCCACAAACCCGACCTCGTAATTAGTCACGACGACGATGACATACCAGATCAACGAACTGACCACCGCCGCCGCGATGCCCAGCAGCAGCGCACCGATCCAGTTGGGCCGCTTATCTACCTGCAGGATGTCTTCCATGACAGCGAAGCCATCCGCCGACTCGTACGATGTCGAATAGTCCTGGTTATCCATGAATTGTCCCTCGATAAAAACGACGATGCGCCCGTTATAGCACAGATCAAAACGGCGCGCGGGAACCACTGTTATATAATCGGCGTCTTATAAGGGAGTGGGGGATCAAGCGAGGAGAACGCCTATGACCGTCGAAGACCTGATCCGTTTGCTGCTGATGCTGCTATCCCTGCTGTTTGCGGGTGAATCCCAGCATGTTGACGCGCCGCCGCCAAGATCCGACCAGCAACCGCAGCCGATGGTCGTGGAAAACGTGCAGGTGCAGGCAATGGGCGGCCAGACCCAACTGGTCGTCAGCGGGCACTGGCCGGACGGCTGCCAGGCCCCGGCCCTGGTGGACTTCCGGCGGGACGGGGACCGGATCGACGTACGCATCTACCGCTTTATCTCGCCGATGGCCGACTGCCCGGCGGTGATCGCGCCGGAGACGCAGATCGTCAACCTGGGCGTATTGACGGCTGGCGCTTATACCGTGCGCGCCAACGACTTCACGACGGCTATCAGCATCGGGGGCGCGGCGCTGCCCACGGCGACTCCGGCCGGTTTACCCGGCGAAAGCATCGAACGCCGCCCGGTGAAAGTCGAAAACGTGGGAGTGATGGTCCTGGAATCGTACCCGATGGGGCTGCACCTGGTCGTCAGCGGCTACCAGGACGACGCCTGCGCCACCGAGGTCTTCGTGGAGCAGCGCCGCGAGGACAACACGGTTTTCGTGGACATCTACCGGCTGCACAACTCGCTGATGATGTGCCCCTTCGCGCGGCAGCCCTACCAGGACACCATCGTGCTGGAAGGCGGCTTCATCAGCGGGGATTATATCATCCGGGTGAATGACTACGTGGTCGAATTGACGCTGTAAACGCCGGGCGGACGTTTCGCCGGACGCTCAAAAGCCGCCGGGAGCGGACAACCAGCCGGTTGTCCCTACGAGGGGGTTTGTAGACGGCGATCAAAAGCCGCCGTAGGTCGTCTCCTGCTGGGAGAGGATACGGTTTAGCTCGCGGGCCATGAGGCCGGTG
>DAOUEM010000602.1:0-1848 GCA_034430555.1 Anaerolineae bacterium
CTGAGTGACGTGCGCACGCTGAGCGGGTAGGGGCCGGCGGGTGCTGGTTAGCCTACGGAGCCGCGGGCTGGCCCTCGGCGTAGAGCACGTGGCGCGTCGCCCCGCGCTGTAATGGCGTGACCAGCACCGCCACCTCGACCGTCTGGCCGGGGGCCAGGACCCTGTCCTGCCGCAGGGCGCGGAAGCCGACCACGTGATCGTCGGCGTCGAACAGGGTAGCAACCACCAGTAGATCGGCCAGCATGCCCGCCCCGTCGTGGCGCAGTGTGCCCCGCACCGTGACCAGCTCCCCGTCCGGGGTGTGCCGGCTGTTCACCACGATGAGCGGGGTGGCGGTCCTCGCCGCCGCGTCGAGGGCTTCCGCGCTGAGCACCTGCGTGGCCGCCGTGTCGTAATCCGGCGCGGTGGGGAAGCGCACGGCGTAGGGCGCGCCGCTTTCCGCCGGCACCACCTGCTGAACCAGCGCCGCGCGGCGCTGATCGTTGCCGCCGTCGCGGTAGAGATGGACCGCCACCGCCAGGTTGGCGACCGGCTCCGCCAGTGGATTGGCTACCCAGCCCAGGCAGATCACCTCGTCGGCGGGGGTGTGCAGGCAGTTGGGTGGGGCGGCCAGGACCGGAAGCGGCGTGTTGGTGGGCAGGATTCGGGCCAAAGTTCCGGTTATGGCACCGGAAGAACCGGACATTTCCGGCGAAACTTCCGGTATCAACAGGACATTTCCGGGTAAAACCATGTCCGGCGGCAGGTCGTGGTTGGCGGCTTGCAGCGCCGCTACACTGACCCCGAAGCGGGCCGCGATCGATTCCAGGGTGTCAGAAGCTTCAACCGTGTAAAAGTGGGGGGTGGCCGAGGGCCGCGGTGTGCGGGTGGGTTCCCGGCGCTGTTGGGGCGCGGTGGCCGTGCCCGCCACCGTCGGCGGTGGGGAGACCGTCCGGGCGGCGGTTCTCAGGTTGAGGGTGGCCTGGGGCGCTGCCGGCGAGTCGAGGGCCGGGGCAGCGGGCAGGGCTTTACAGGCAGCCATGATCCAGACTGATACACACAGCGTCGCTATCTGCCGCCAACCCCACCGACCCATTGGGCGTTATCCCTCGTTATCCCACAGGGTGACCCTATATCCCACATTATAAACCCGTTTGTCAAATTGTGCAGGGAATTGGCCCGATTCCCGGCAAATTGGTCGATTCCGGGGTAAAGGCGCTGGTTTTGGGGCGAATTGAGACCCGCCACCTGATCCTTGCCGCCCCGACCCTCGCCCGCTACAATCCCGCGCATGTCACTTTTCACCGTATTTGTCTTTGGCGCGGTGGCGCTGGGCGCGGGCGTGATGCTCGCTCCGGCGCTGCCCATGTCGCGGCTGACCGCGCGCCAGCGCATCGCCCCCCGTATCGGCCTGGCGGCGGCCCTGGCCCTGGCCTTCGTGATCACCGGAGCGCTGTTCCTGACAAGCCTGTTCGGCTGGGACACGCTGACGATCGACTACCTGTGGTTCGCCCTGCTGGTGGGTATTTTCCTGGGCGGCACGCTGTCGGTGGGTATCAGCCGCTCGGAGCAAGCCGGCCTGCACGACTTCGACATCGGCTGGCCGGGCGTGCGCGAGATCGCCTTTTTCCTGCTGGTGCTGGCGATCCTGGTCGCGCCGATGCTGGTGCTGCCCGTCCCGCTGGATACCGACGCCCAGGGCTTCGGCTACCTGGCCCTCAGCCTGCGGGAGGGCGGCTCGCTGACCACGCTGGCCCCCTTCCACCCGGAGATCGCCTACCTGTATTCGCCCGGCTTCCCGGTGCTGGTGGCCTACCTCGGCCAGCAGCTCGACGCCGGCCTGCACATGATCCAGTTCGCGGCGGCGGC
>DAOUEM010000603.1:0-2408 GCA_034430555.1 Anaerolineae bacterium
ATCTTGATGGTTCTATATCACTCCGTTCGAACTCATCAAATAGTTGATAATCCTTTTTATTCATAGTGCCCCTCGACTCAAAACTCTTTGCGCTTCCAATCGCCGCCGACCATGGTGCCGAGCACCTCGGTCGTCAGGATTGCCTCCGGTTCGGCGGTGGTCCAGTCCCGGTCCAGCACGATCAGGTCCGCCAGGAAGCCCCGCGCGAGCTTGCCCAGCCGGTCCTCCATGCCTGCCGCGTAGGCCGGTCCCTGCGTGAAGCCGCGCAGCGCTTCGTCCAGCGTCAGACGCCCTGCCGGGTACCATCCCTCAGGCCCCGGCGCGCCATCCGGACGGCGGCGGGTCACCGCGGCGTAGAGGCCCAGGCGCGGGTCCATCGGCTCCACCGGCGAATCGCTGCCGAAGGCCAGCACCGCTCCCCGTTCCAACTGCGCGCGGAAGTTATAGGCCCACTCGCCCCGCGCGCCCCAGTAGCGGTCGACCATCTCGTAGTCGGAGGTGGCGTGGATCGGCTGCATGGAGGCGATCACGTCCAGTTCGGCCAGGCGGCCCACGTCGTCCGGGTGGATAACCTGCACGTGCTCGATGCGGTGGCGCAGCGCCGACCGCGGTATCCCCCGCGCGGCCTCCTCCCGGCGCGACATGGCGTACACGTCCAGCACGTCGTGCACGGCCCGGTCGCCGATGGCGTGCACGGTCGAGGGCATACCGGCGGCGCTCGCTTTGAGCACCAATTCCGTCATCTCCTCTTTATCGGTCACCACCATGCCCAGGTTGTCCGGCTCGCCCTCGTAAGGCGCGATCATGGCCGCCGTGCGCGGGCCGAGCGCGCCATCTGCGAAAATCTTCTGTCCGCCGATGCGTATCCAGTCGTCGCCAAAACCCCAGCGGATGCCCGCCGCCAGCACATGCTCGATCCAGCTGTCGTTGACGTTTTTGACCACGCGCAGGCCCAACTGCCCCCGCTCGCGTTGGACTTGCAGCGCCGCCAGGCAGTCCGGCCCGTCGAAGTCGTGAAAACCGGTCAGCCCGACCCCCCAGGCCAGCGCCTGCGCCTCCAACATCCAGCCGGCCAGGGTATCGGTGTCGGGTTCCGGGATAAGGCCGCGCATCAGGTCGATGGCGCTCTCCAGCAGGATGCCGGTGGGCTGGCCGCCCTCGTCCCGCCGCAAGGCCCCGCCGTCCGGGTCGGGCGTATCCGCCGTGATGCCCGCCGCCCGCAGCGCGGCGCTGTTCACCCAGGCGGCATGACCGCTCTTGGCCGTCAGGTACACCGGGTGATCGGGGACGACGGCGTCCAGGTCGGCGGCAGTGGGGAAGGCGCGGTCCGGCCACACGTCCTGCACCCAGCCCCGCCCGGTGATCCACTCGCCCGGCGGAGTCTGGGCGGCGCGTTCGGCCACGCGGCGCAGCGCCTCGTCCCTGGTCGGCACCTCGAAGAGGTCCACCGCCTGCAGGGCGCGGGCCAGCCAGGACCAGTGGAGGTGGGCGTCGGTCAATCCAGGCAGGACCGCCCGCCCGCCGAGGTCGTCCAGCGCGGTTAACGGGCCGGCCAGGTCGCGCAGCGAGTCGTCGCCCGCCGCCACGATCCACTCGCCGATCAGGGCCAGCGCCGAGACGGTCGGTTGGGCGGGGTCCAGCGTGCGGATGTTGCCGTTATACAGGATGCGGTCGATGGTGATCATGGGTTTCCCTTTTTTGGGCAGCAGCCTGTTACGCAGGTAACAGGTCGCAGAAGAAAAAGCCCTCACGATCCACGACCTCGCCGGTCTGGCAGGCCACCGGCCGGGTGAAGTTGGGACCGTCATAAACGAAGCTGTGGAACTCGCCGTTCTCCCCGCAGGGGTCGACGCCCGGCGGCAGGTCCGCCAGGAAAGCCGCGTCGATGGTCCGCCCGGCGAAGGCCGGATCGAGCTGCTTCGAATCGACGCAGGTCACAATCGTCTTAAATCCCAGGTCGATGAACTCGCGCGCCAGGGCGGTTGTCTCGCGCCCCCACAGCGGGAAGATGGCCTGCATGTCGATCTTCGCCAGGTTGTCCTCGCGGTAAGTCCGCACGTCTTCCAGGAACAGGTCGCCAAAGGCGCAGGTCATGACGCCCTCCGCCTGGAAAGCACGCATGGCCGCTTCCATACGGGCGGCATAGTCGTCGTTGCTGCACTGCTGGGGGATGAACACCGGGTACAGGCGGAGGCCCAGCGCTTCGGCCTGCGCTTCCAGCAGTTCGCGGCGCACGCCGTGCATGCTGATGCGGTCGTAGCCTTCGGTCAGTGTGGTGAGCAGCGCCGCGATTTCCACGGCGGCCTCCTGCTGGAGGTTGTAGAGGGCCATCGCGCAGTCTTTGCCACCGCTCCAACCCATCAGGACAGGTGAGGGCATCGTTGAGGTTCCTTTACTTCCGTCGTTCA
>DAOUEM010000604.1:0-2406 GCA_034430555.1 Anaerolineae bacterium
TTTCTCCCTGATCTCAACCTGCTGACTAACCTTGCGAAGGTTGCGTAGAGCCTTGGAGGCCGGGGGGCACTGATCAGCAAAAGCCCGCATCAGGGTAGAGTTGCCAACTAACCTTCGCAAGGTTAGCCTCGGTAGGACACCTGGGCTGCCTGCGCTGCGATGCGCACGGTCTGCAGATGGATGTCCACCGTGTCCTCCACGTATCGGGCGTAGCCCCCCGCCATCACCGCGGCCACCGGCAGCGACGCCCGCCGGCACATGTCGAATACCATGCGGTCCCGTTCGGCCAGCCCGGCCTTGCTCAATGCGAATCGCCCCAGCAGGTCCCCTTCGTAGGGATCGGCACCGGACACGTAGATCGCCAGGTCGGCGCGCGCCAGGTCCAGGGCGCGCTGCACCCCGCCCGCGAGGGCTTCCAGGTAGACCGTGTCCCCGGTTCCATCACCCAGCCCGATGTCCAGGTCGCTGTGCTCCTTGTGGAGCGGGAAGTTGTGTTCGTTGTGGATGGAGAAGGTGAATACGGTCGGGTCGCCGGCTGCCATGCGTGCGGTGCCGTTGCCCTGGTGCACGTCGCAGTCCAGGATCACCACCCGCCGGGCGCGGCCCTGGGCCTGCAACTCGCGGGTGGCAATGATGGTGTCGTTAAACAGGCAGAATCCCTGGCCGTGATCGGGGAAGGCGTGGTGGGTGCCTCCGGCCAGGTTGACGGCCACTCCGTCCTCCAGGGCGGCCCGGCAGGCCGCGATCGTCCCGCCGACCGAGCACCGGGCGCGCGCGACCAGTTCTGGCGACCAGGGCAGGCCGATGCGCCGGATCTCTTTGACGGTCAGTTCGCCGTGTTTGACCCGCTGCAGGTAGTTGGCGTCGTGGGCGCGCAGGATCTGTGCGTCGGTGGCCAGTTCGGGGACAATCAGGTCTGCGGGCGCGACCAGGTCGGCGGCCATCACCGCTTCCCGCAGCAGTCGATACTTGCGGATGGGAAAGCGGTGCCTGGGAGGCAGCGGAAAGGCAAACTGGTCGCAGTGGAAGATCTTCATGCCTTCTGTTTCCTGGTGCTCATTCTTCGCATAGTCATTATGAGCATGAATATGAACATCAATCGGCCAACAGGCGTTCGAACGTGTCGAGGGGTAGGGCGTCCAGGCGGTCCACGACGACGTCCGCTCCCTGCTCCCTAAGTGCGTGCGCCGGGTTGGTCGTCGTGACGGCGACGCACTTCATCCCCGCGCGCCGGGCGGCCGCCACGCCCGCCACGGCATCCTCGACCACGACGCACCGCTCCGGCGGGACGTTGATCAGCCGCGCGGCTTTCAGGAACACGGCCGGGTCAGGTTTGCCCGGCAGATCGGCTCCTGGAACGATGGCGTCAAAATAGTGCCGCAGGTTGAGTTCGTCCATCATCGCGTCGATGTTGGCCTCCGGTGCTGAGGTGGCGATGGCCTGCCGCACCCCCGCGGCCTGCAGGCGCTCAAGCCAGCCGCGCACGCCGGGCAGTGTCTGGAGGTGACCTCGGATCGCCTCGCGGAACAGGTGCTCCTTGCGCCCCCCGATTTCGGCCACCAATTCGGGCGCGGGTGTGTGGCCCAGGAGCATCGCCAGGGTCTTGGCGTTGTTCATCCCGAACACGGCCTGGAAAGATTCGCGACTGAAAGGAATCTGGTACTCCGGGAGTACCGCCATCCAGGATTGGAAGTGAAGCTCGTTCGTGTCTGCTAACGTGCCGTCCAAATCCCAAAGAACACCGAATCTAGAGGCCATCTAGCTCTCCTGGACGACTATTGGGGCAGCTTGGGCCACACAGTCCGCACCTGTTCGTACAGCGCCTCGACCTCGGCCCGGGTGCCGGTGCTGACGCCCTCGCGCACGGCGGCTGCGGTGCCCGCGGCCACGCCCCAGCGCGCTACCTCGTCCAGCGGCAGTCCCTGGGCCAGCGCCCAGGTGATGCCGGCCACCAGCGCGTCCCCCGCGCCGACGGGGTTCCGCGCTTGCACGGTGGGTGGCCTGGCCCACACCACACGCCGCTGCGACGCCAGCAGCAATCCGTCGGCGCCCAGCGACAGCGCTGCCATCTCGGCCCCCTGGCTGCGGGCGGATAAACTGCATCCGACGGCAGACGGCCGGCGGACGGTAGACGGCGGATAAACCACATCCGGCGGATAAACTACATCCGTGTGCAGGAAGAACGCCACCGCGTCGAGCGCGTCGGCGTCGGATTGGATCGCCCGTCCCATCATCTCCCCGGCCTCGACCGCGTTGGGTTTGACCAGGTGAGGGCTGGCCGCGCAGCCCAGCCGCAGCGGTTCCCCGCTCGTATCCAGGAGCGCCTTTGCGCCCCCGGCCTGGACCAGGCGGATGAGTTGAGCGTAGAAGTCGGACGGCGCGCCGGGGGGCAGGCTGCCGGAGAGC
>DAOUEM010000605.1:0-1856 GCA_034430555.1 Anaerolineae bacterium
ACTACAATACGCACGTAGCCAGGGTGTCAGCATTCCAAATCCCTACGAGGGACCACGCGCGTTTACGGTCAGCCCCAGCCCCGAAGACCTGACGCTGATGCGGGACTTACTTGAATTCACCTGGGGCGAACGCGACCTGTCGGTGATGGATGTGACTGCAGGTGGTGGGTCAATCCCATTTGAAGCACTGCGTTACGGGTTTACAACCTATGCTAACGAACTGAACCCTGTGGCATCAGTCATCCTCAAAGCCACTCTTGATTATCCGGCGCGATTTGGAGCTAGTTTGACCGATGATATTCGACAATGGGGCAACCATTGGTACGAGCTGGTAAAGGAACAACTGCAACAGTATTTCACGCCATTGCCACCCGGTACAGAGGGCGCTGCCTACCTCTGGGCGCGGACGGTAGCTTGCCCAACGACCGGTAAACCCGTGCCGCTTTCGCCCAACTGGTGGTTGAGCAAGAAGAGTGACCCGGTGGCTGTGCAGTTGATCGCTGAAGATGCTTGGGATATGCCGCAATTCGTGATCAAGCGCGGTGACGCCATCGACTTCGATCCGAATGCAGGCACAGTCAGTCGGGGCGTCGGCCTCTCGCCCTGGACCAATGAGGCGATCCCTGGCGACTACATTAAAGGTGAAGCACAGGCTGGAAACATGAAGCAAATGCTCTACGCAGTCGCTATCAAACGCACTGGTGGTTTCGATTATCGCGCTCCGACAACTGAGGATTTGGATGCCGTAAGACGCGCCGAGGCCACATTGGCTGAAAACCTGCCTCGCTGGGAAGCAGCAGGATTAGTACCGACCGAAGAGATTGATGCAATTTCGAATTATGATCGTGGGCATCGATTGTATGGGATGTATCACTGGAAAGACTTTTTTTCTCCTCGCCAATTGCTTTCAACGCTGACCTTTTTAGAAACTTATCACGACGTGCGTGAAGAGATGCTGAATGAGATTGATGCCGAACGAGCATCAGTGGTCTGCACATATCTAGCCATTGCTCTGGATAAGGCCGTTATATACAACACACGCCAGTCTCGACTTGATCCAAGCCGGGGTATCCGCAGTATCTTTGACAAACATAACTTTGCTTTTTTATGGAGTCACGCTGAATTTGATGCAGCAGGAAATCTTCTACCCTGGACAATTAATCAGGTCGTCGACTCGTATACAGGATTAGCCAATCTCACCAGCCCTTCCCAGCATGCCCTTTGGCAGTCAGAAAGTGGAGCGCCCACTGACCGACTGCATGTCTGGCAAGGCTCGGCAACCGATCTTGATCGAGCATCTGATGGTAGCATCCACAACATTACATTTGACCCGCCCTACTACGACAATGTAATGTATGCCGAAATTTCGGACTTCTTTTACGTCTGGCTCAAGCGCTCAGTAGGGCACCTCTTTCCTGAGTTCTTCCGCGACACACTAACCAACAAAGACGACGAAGCTGTCGCCAATGTCGCCCGTTTTGAGGGAATGGGGCGTAACAAGCGCAAGCTGGCCGAACAGGACTACGAGCGCAAGATGGAGGCCATCTTCCGCGAGTGCCACCGTGTCCTGCGCGACGACGGCGTAATGACGATTATGTTCACGCACAAAAAGGTCGAGGCGTGGGATACGCTCGCCAGTGCGCTGATCAATGCGGGGTTCTCGGTCCAGTCGTCATGGCCGGTCCACACCGAAAGCGAACACTCGCTGCACCAGGCCAAGAAGAATGCCGCCGCCAGCACCATTCTGCTGGCCTGCCGCAAGCGTGAATCCTCTGGCGAGCCGGTGTGGTGGGACGACATCCGGGGGCAGGTGCAGCGCGTCGCCCGCGACAAGGCTGCCGAGTTCGCGCAGCAGG
>DAOUEM010000606.1:0-24668 GCA_034430555.1 Anaerolineae bacterium
TGCGGCGATTCGATGGTGAGGTGTCCCCCGGCCAGGATTTTGGCCTGGAAGAGATAGGCGACCTCGTCCTCCAGGTGGGGCAGGCGCTCAAAGGGGCATTGGCTGACGATGGCGCTGAGCAGGAAGCTGGCGAACACCAGCAGCATCGCCAGCCAATGCATGCGGGTATGAGAGGTATGGGTGGTGGTTGCCATAGCGCCCGATGATAGCAGAGCCGGCAGGGAAGACGCAAAAGGAATACGGTTGGCCGGGCGAATCCACCGGCGGTCTGTCAACCGGTTCCGTTCATCGCGGCCGCCGCGATCGCCAGGCCCGAGGACACGCTCAAGAAGGGGTCGTGCTGCATAATACGACCGGGGCCAAAGCGGTTCTCCAGGATGTCCAGCACTGCCGGCACCGATGACGATCCACCCGTGCTCAGCACCACGTTGATGTCAGACGTCTTCAGCCCGGCTTTGACGACCACCTGCGCCACCGCCCGGTCGATCTGCGCGCAGTAATCGCGGATGGCGCGGTTGAAGGCCTGGCGTGTGATCGGCTGGTCGAGGGCGATGCCGTCCGCGTGGAAGGACAGCGTCGCTTCCTCCTGGGTGGATAGCGCGATCTTGGTCTGCTCGATCCGCTCGAACAACTGGTAGCCGAATTTGTTATTGATCAGCGAGTACAGCGCCGTGAATTCCGGCCCGGCTTTGCTGACGGTGGCCGCCCGCTTGATGTCCCGGTAATAATCGTGCCGGGTGAGGTCCGGATGACGCGCCCAGTCCAGCAGGTAGTCGTACACCTCGTAGGAGATTTTGCGGTCGCCTTCAAACGGCTTGCCGTAGCCGAAGTGCTTCCACAGGAATCTTTCCATGATCCGCTTGTCGAAGTCGTCGCCGCCCAGCAGCAGGCCATGGGTCGCCAGCACGTCCGGCGGCTGGTTATCGCCGATGCGAATCACGGTCAAGTCCAGGGTGCCGCCGCCAAAGTCAAACACCAGCACGGTATGCCGCCGCTTCAGGCTGATGTGGTACGAATAGGCCGCGGCGATCGGTTCCAGCATAAACTGTACTTTGGGGAAGCCGGCGCTCTGTGCCGCGCTGCGCAGGATGGCTTCCGCCTGGGCGTCGCCTTTCGTGTCGTGCGTGAAGGTCACCGGGCGGCCCAGCAGCACCGAATTGGCCGGCTTGCCCGTCGTTTCTTCAGCGGCGGCCCGCAGCTCGTCCAGCAGCAGGGTGATCAACTGCTCGATGGTGTACTTCTGCCCGAAGATCGCCGTCCCGACGTAGTTGGGATTACGCAGGGCGGTTTTCACCGACTGCAAGAGCCGCCCCTTGGCGCCGATATCTTCCTGGACGTAGATGTCCTGCTGGACGAGCACCGGCTCCACGCGGCCGCCCAGCACGCTCGGCATGTCCAGTGACACCCAGTAGTCGATGATGCCGGCGTGTTTGGTCTCCCAGATGGCCGGACGCCCGGTATCGTCTTGCAGGTAGCGCCGGGCGGCTTCGCGCCCCAGGATGTGCTGGTGGTTGCGGGTCACATAGATCAGCGACGGCAGGATACCGGATGATTCGGCGGCGCTCGACTTGACGATGGTCAGTCTGCCGTCGCGGAACAGGGCCGCGCTGGAATTGGTGGTGCCAAAATCAAGACCAAGGTTCATAACGATTCATCCCCAGGCGGGTGGAGGCTGATTATACCGCCCCTACCAGTGAATTTGGCCGGGCGCCGACAGTCTGCGTACCTCTGGTATCTATACACTTTACGACCAATTGGCCGGGGTGTGAATAGGAAGGTTTTAGCATTGACGCGCCGCCGCTGTTCATTTATCATGAGGTTTGTTAATCGTCCAACCCCGTCACCGGGGTCCTGTCGCCGGGCGATCATGGGTCTCCCACGATCCCGGCCTTTCCGGCTCAGCAGGTCACGACCGTTCAGATTAGCAAGAAAACCGCCATCTGGCAACGTACCAGACTCTTGCCGGGCACGGGGCGATAAGGTAAGATACCCGGTCGACAAGACTGATTGATGGAAGGAACCCGCACGATGAAAGTCATTCTCACGGCTGACGTGTACAAACACGGAGTCGCGGGCGAAGTGGTCAAGGTGGCCGATGGTTTCGCCCGTAATTATTTGATTCCCCAGGGTCTGGCGGTCAAGGCCACGTCGGGCGCTTTGAAGCAGAGCACCCGGCTGCGCGAAACGGCGAAATCCCGCAAAGCCGCCCTCGAAAACCAGTTAAACGAACTGGCCCGCCAGATCGACGGCACTGAATTATACTTTGGCCGCCGCGCCGGCTCCAATGGTAAGCTGTACGGCTCGGTCACTTCGATGGAGATGGCCGAGGCGCTGCTGGAAAAAAACGGCGTGGACCTCAACCGCCGCCGTATCAGCCAGCAGGCGCTGCGCGAGCTGGGTGAGCATGATGTGGTGGTCCGCCTGGGCAGCGGCGAAAACCCCACCCTGCGCGTGTTTATCGTCCGCGAGGAAGATCTGGCGGACTTCATTGCCGCGCGCAAGCGGGGCGAGGACGTGGCCATCGAGGGCGCCCCGGCCGACGAGGTGGATTTCGAAGAGGCGCCGGAACTGGCCGGTGAGATGATCCAGGAATTGGTCGAGGAAGCGGAGGCGGCCACGACGGTCATCGCTGAGACGCTCGAGGTGGTCGACGAGTCGGAAGAGCCGGAAGCGTAGGACTGCATGCCGCCCGATCCCGATCTTGATCACGAGATTCTGATCCAATATTTGGTTGAGAGCATCCGCTGCACTGAGTGCGGCGGCTTGTATGCGGAGCGGGACGTTCATATCATCGCGCAGGATGATCATGCCTGGTCGCTGCTGGTGGTCTGCGCATCGTGTGGTGCCGAGAGCATGATCATGGCCTACCTGGACGAGGACGACTCGGAGAGCGCACCGCCGGATTGGCCGGAAGTCAGGGCCTGGCGCGACTTCCTGGAAATCTTCGATGGGGACATGCGCGATTTGCTGCGTTACTAAAATCCCCGACCGCGGCGGCGAACCTGGCGCGACGGATCAAACAAGTGACCATAAGGTAACGAACGGGCCAGCATGGATGCCGAAGGGCTGGGACAACAATTACGTGCGGCACGCGAAGCCCGGGAACTGACCCTGGAAGAAATTGAGCAAGCGACGCGCATTCGGGCCAGGTTCCTGGAGGCTTTTGAAACGGGCGCGTATGAAGGTCTGCCGGGGGTGGTGCAAGCCCGCGGCTTTTTGCGTAACTATGCGCGTTTCCTCAAGCTGGATGCCGAATCAATCCTGGTACAGTACGATGCCATTCAGGCCGCATCTGCCGGGCGCGGTTTTCGCCTGGGCAGGCGCGGCTCTGGTTCACGCCCGGCAGCCGTCGCGGCTTCGTCGGAGCGCGGCCCGGTCGAGGTGGAACGCCTGCTGGCGGGTACGGAGGGCGGCCCCGGACGCCGGATTGGCCTGGTATTGGGTGCGATTTTGGGCGCGGTGGTGATCGGCGTGCTGTGCCTGGGCGCCGTCGTCCTGGTGGAAGGCCTGCTCAACCAGCAGGTCGAGCAGGGCGGCCCGGACCTGGTCAGCCTCCTGCCGACATTGCCCTCGGCCACGCCCAGTGCCACCTTTGTGCCCTCGGCCACGCCGCCGCCGGACGCGGTGGCAGCGGCAGCCGGCCCTCCGATCACCGACCGCGTTGTCCTGGTGGTTAATGTCGTGCAGCGATCGTGGGCGCGCTTCACCGCCGATGGCGTGGTACAGTACGAGGGCATCGTGACGCCGGGTGCCGTGCTCCAGTACCAGGCGGACCAGGTCCTGGTGGTGGAAGCCAGCAATGGCTCCGGCCTGGACGTGGTGTTTAACAACCAGCCGATCGGGCTGCTGGGCCTGCGCGGTGAGGCGATCGTGACGACCTTCACGCCGGACCTGGTGCTGACTCCCACGCCGGACCTGCCGCCCACGGCTACCATTACGCCTGTGCCGCCGCCAACCGAACCGGTCACGCTTGAAGCCGGCCAGCCGACGCCGCTGCCGGCTCCCGGTACCGACGGTGGAGGGCTGGATTCCGGCGCTGATCCCGGCCTGCCGTTGGATAGCGGGGCGAGCGAGGGACAGGGCGCCCCCACGCCATTGCCCGTGCCGGGTGTGCCCAGCGCCACGCCGGACTTCGCCCAGCCGACTTTGCCCGGACCGACACAGCCGGTTAGCCAGCCGCCCGCAGTCTCGCCGACGCTCACCGTCACGCTTTCACCATCACCCACACCCAGCGCGACGGTCACTGAACCGCCTTCCACGACGCCAACGCCGACGGCCATCCTGCCGCCGCGCCTGACCAGCACGCCCATACCAGTCAAACAGGGATAACATTCAACGATGACCCATCGCAGTGATAACTACTACTTGCTCAGCCTGGGCTGTGCCAAGAATACGGTCGACTCGCAGAGTATGGCCCAGCTTCTAGACGAAGCCGGGATGCAGGGGGTTGGTGACCCCGACACCGCTGAAGTTTTAATCGTCAATACCTGCGGCTTTATCGCCGATGCCCGCCAGGAATCCATCGACGCGCTCAACGAACTGGCCGCACGGAAGGCTGGCGGTCAGCTGCTGATCGCTGCGGGCTGCCTGTCGCAGCGCTACGGAGCCTCGCTGGTGCAGGAAGTGCCCGGTCTGGACGGCGTGATCGGCACCCGCCGCTGGATGGACATCGTGGACCTCGTGCGGCGGCTGCGGGCGCGCCGTCATCCGGAGCCGCTGTACCACCTGCCGGATGAAGCCGCCACCGTCGGCGCCGACGAAAAAGGTGCGTTTCGAGTCGCCCGGCAGGGGGCCAGCGCCTACCTCAAAATCGCCGATGGCTGCCGCCGTCCGTGTGCCTTTTGCGCTATCCCGGCTATCAAAGGAACGGCCGTCAGCCGCCCGGTGGCGGCCATCGTCGAGGACGCAGCGCGGCTGCGCGACTCCGGCGTGCAGGAGATCGTGCTCATCGCCCAGGACCTGACCGACTACGGTCATGACCTCGGGCAACGGGATGGCCTGGCCCAACTGCTGGAAGCGATGGTCGCCGCCGTGCCGGACCTGCCCTGGATTCGCTTGATGTACGCTTATCCGGGGGCGGTCACGCCGCGCCTCATCGACCTGATGGCCGATACCCCGCAGATTCTGCCGTACCTGGATATGCCGCTCCAGCACGCCCACCGCGATACCCTGCTGCGGATGCGCCGCCCGGCCAACGTCGACTGGGTGTACCGCACCATCGGCGCCATGCGCGATAAAATGCCGCACCTCGCCATCCGCACCACGTTCATTGTCGGTTATCCTGGCGAGACGGAGGACGAGTTCACCGCGCTGCTGGATTTCGTGCAGGACTTGCAATTCGATCGGGTAGGGGTCTTCACCTATTCCTATGAAGTCGGCACGCCCAGCGCGACCCAGGCCAATCACGTGCCGGACGCGCTCAAGCAGGAACGCCTGGAACGCCTGATGGCGCTTCAACAGAGCATATCGCTGGCGCGCAACCAGGCCCTGACCGGCCAGACGCTCGATGTGCTGGTGGAAGGTTACGGCGAGGCGACCGATGACGAAGGGCAGGCGCTGGACGAAATGATCAGCGTGGGACGCAGCTACCGGGACGCGCCCGAGATCGACGGGTACGTGTTTATCGAGGGCCAGCTGCCGGTGGGTGAGATCGTGCCGGTCCGCATCTCAGGGGCGATGGTCTACGATCTGGTGGGCACGGTGGAGACGGGCGACGGTTTGGTCATCACGCCGGGACAGGTGTACGGGCCGGGCGACCTGGCTGGCTCTTGAGCCGCCGTTTAACCTCGCCAGGAATTCCCGCCGGGCAGGGTCTGCTGGTTGTTGCTGGAAAGGGGGGGTAATAATTAGTGGCATTGTTAGTATATAATCGGTGCAATGCCATAATATAATAGTCTGGTCTGTTACTGATGTCTACGCCTGGATCATTCTGGAGTGCACGATGAGCATTGACGGATCCTGGGACAACGACGAGAAGCCGATCATCCGCTATGATTACGGCCAGGGCTGGACCTGGGACGAGTTTAAACAGGCCACGGCGACTTCCGACGAGATGGTATCTTCGGTGACGCACACGGTGGATTTCATCACGGATTTTTCGTCAGGGTCCGCCCCGCCGATGGGTGCGCTGGGCAAGTTTAAGAGCGCGCAGGAGAACTCGCCGGAAAATGTCGGCGCTATCGTGATTGTCGGGGGGAGCATGTTTGTCAATACCCTGGTATCGACCTTCAGCCGCATCTACCGGGCCATGGGCGAGCAGTTGATGGTGGCGTCGACGGTGGATGAATCGCGGGAAAAGATCGCGGCCCGGCGCAGCGACGCACGGGTGTGATGGGAGCTGCGCCGGGCGGTTCCCTGTTCGGGGCCGAGGGGTATCGTGAATCAGACGGCGGCCGGTCAGGTCGTCGTTTTTTGATTCCCCTGAGCTGCGAGCCGGTACTTCAAGCCCGGACGACGGCCGCCAGGAGACCATCGCCGATATTGATGATGGTGCCGGTCAGGCGTGGGTGACGGGCGATGTTTTCGTTGAACCGCTTAACCGCGTGATCGCCGTCATGGGATGGTCGGGTGATGCGCCCCTGGCACAGCGCGTTGTGAGCCGTGATCAGGCCGCCTGGCCGGACGTTGTCCAGCGACCAGTCCAGGTAGGCGGGGTAACCGGCTTTGTCGGCGTCGATAAAAACCATGTCGAACGGGCCGTGGCGGGCAACCTCCGGCATCGTAGCGAAGGCGCTGCCGGTCACGATGGTCACGCGCTCGCTGAGGCCGCTGTGCTCGAAAACCCGGCGGGCGAGATCGGCGTGCTTCGGGTTGGCTTCCAGCGTATAGAGCATACCGGCGGGCGGCAGCGCGCGCGCCAGCCACAGACCGCTGTACCCGCCCAATGTCCCGATCTCCACGATGCGCCGGGCGCCGGCGGCCAGCGCCAGGAACTGCAGCAGGCGGCCCTCGTTGGGGTTGATCGCGATATTGGGCAGGCCGTGCTGCGCAGCCAGGTCTCGGGCGAAACGTAACGTTTCATCCTCCACGGCGAACAGGTCGTTGATGTATGAGTCCATTTCCGGGAACAGCGCCGGGTCGAAATAGTCCTGCATCATTAGCTGATCCAATCGCGGTGAACCGGGTCCCAATCTCTGTGCCGGTAGGCGTTCTTGCACTCCAGGCAGACGCGGGCCGAGTCCAGCCGGTTGGAATCCTTCCAGCGCCAGCGCACCGTGCCCAGGTGGAAGCGGCAGGTCGAGCGGTGGCAGACCGGGCAGTAATCGCCGTTGTCCAGGCTGCCCGGCTGGTGACTGCGGCTGTCCTGCGGGGCGGAATCGCACAGGTGGCAAAATGGTACAGACATCCAGCTTCCCTCGTCCGTTAACACAGGTCAGCATTATAACGTATCGTACGGGGGTTGGCAGACCGCCAGATTTATGCCGGAGGGACGCGGCGGGCAGGCTGGCCCGGTTAAATCGGAAAAGAAGGTAGGAATTAGCAGGGTTTGGGCCTATCGTCCACCTGAGGCGTGACAACCGTCACTTGAGACAAAAGCACTCTTTTATTAATCTTTCAAGTAGGATACACCGAGTAATGAAGGGCAGCAGTTCTGCCTTACAGGGGGCCAGAGAGATGCAAATCACGCGTCAAGCCGACTACGCTGTCCGAGCGGTGCTTCATGTCGCTCAACTGTCCGAGGATGAGCGACTGGCGACATCGGTCATCGCCGAAGAAGAGAATATTCCTTTGCCCTTCCTGGCGAAGATTGTTTCCCAGCTTTCGGTGAAAGGCATTCTGGATGCGATGCGGGGCGCCAGCGGCGGTGTCCGCCTGGCTCGCGCTCCGGAGAAGATTACGCTGCTGGAAGTTATCGAGGCGATTGACGGTGAGATTTCACTGAATCGCTGCGTGCTCAACGAAGATGCCTGCCCGACATCGGCCCATTGCCCGGTGCGCGAAGTCTGGTGCGATGCGCAAAAGGACCTGGTCGCCCGCCTCAAAGGCACGACCTTTGCCCAACTGCTGACGCGCCATGCCGAATTGGCGGGCACCGAGGCCGTGCGCGAACTGGCCTGATCGCTGCCTGCTGCTCGCCAACCCGATATCAAGATTATGTCCGCCTGGGATCGAATGCCGCTTCCAGGCGGGTGACTGTTTTGCCTTTGACGATGCTGAACCGGTCAAAATCGCGGGCGACGTATGCCTGAGGGAAGATGGCGCGCGCCTCGTCGATGACATCGCGTTCCCGGTTGCGGCGGGAGAGGTGGGTCAGGATCAGGGTTTTGACTCCGACCTCCCTGGCGTAACGCGCCGAATCGGCCGCCGTCATGTGCCCGAAATCAGACGCAAAATCGACCTCTGATTCCACGTAAGTGGACTCCATCACCAGCGCATCGGCCCCGTGAATGAATGAGGGCAGGTTGTCCGTGCGCCCCAGGTCGCCGATGTAGACCAGTTTGGCCCCGGCGACTACCGGCCCCAGCACCTCTTCCGGCTGGATGAGGCGACCGTCGGCCAGGGTAATGGTTTCTCCCCGCGTCAGGCGACCGCGCTCTGGCCCTGGTGGGATGCCCAGCGCCTCGGCGCGATCCGCCAGAAAGGTGCGGTGCGTCTTTTCCTCAAACATGAAGCCGAAATTGTCCGGCCCGCGGTGGCTGACGCTGAAGGCCTGCACCGTGAACTTTTTACCCTCGAAGATCACGCCGGGTTTCAGGTCGATCAGGTGCAGGGGCATCGGCGGGTTGGCGCCGCGCAGCACCACCCCGAAGAGCAGGTCCTGCACGCGGCTGAGCGCGCGGGTGCCGCCCCACACTTCGAACTGGTCGATATTTTCCCACCGCATGAAGGTCGACAACAGCCCGCCCAACCCCAGGATGTGATCCAGGTGTCCATGGGTGAGCAGGATGCGGTTCAGGCGCTTAAAGCCGATGCCGCTCTTCAGAATCTGGCGCTGCGTGCCTTCGCCGCAGTCGATCAGAAAACGCTGCTCCCCGGCCAACACGGCCGCCGCCGGCAGCCCCCGGTAGATCGAGGGGGCGGAAGCGGATGTGCCGAGGAAGACGATTTCAAACATGGGCTTTTCTCTTAGCGGGTCAGGCGCGGTTGGCGGCGGTTCAGGCCTGGCGCGGATGGACTTCCGGCCCACAAAAACGAAGTCATGAGCCGGCCTCGGTTTCCCTGACCACGGCGATTGCGTAGAGGAACAGCCGGTTGCCGCGCTCGTTTTCGCCATCGTAAACGGGCAGGCGCTCGCCGCTTTCCGAGCGATACAGGCCAATCGAAATCACGTAATCGCCTGCGGGGACCGACTCGGGCAGCACGATATAGTTGACCTGGATAAACACGTCCCGGTTGTGCAGCGTCGAGGCGGACACGTTGATGGCCTGGTTCTGCGCGACCAGCGCCGCCGGGTCCGACAGCAGATGGGTAAAAATACGCACGTCCGGCGGCACCGGGCCATCGGCTCGCCAGTAGGTGATGATCGGCACGACGTCGCCGGGGGCAAAGGTCGGATCGCGCGGCGGGGCGTATCCCAGGAAAGTCAGGTTGCCGCCGAAGCGGGCCGGTAATGGCGCTGATCCTGCGCCGCCCGGCGATTCCGGCGCCCAGCCGGTTGGGGCGGTGGTGAGCAGGCGGCCGATGGCGTTCTGCAGTTGGCCCTCGACGTTCATCTCCAGCAGGCTGCCGGGCTGCAGCCCGGCGACGGGCAGGGTGGGCCGATTGTACAGCCACGAACGCAGCACATCGTACATCCGGCTCTGAATCGAGAGGTCGGTGAAGGCAAACTGCTGGTGTGCGCCGCCCTCGGCGATAATCAGGCCGTTGGCACAGTCGACGTAACGCAGCGGCGCGTTTTCGCGCTGCATCATCAGGGCCAGCAGGGCCGGGTCGCTTAACTGCGCTTCCGTGTCCAGCAGATGTGGGCTGCATACCACCGTCGGCAGGCGGTCGGCAGTGCGATCGAGATGGTTGGCCAGCAGGCCCCGGCTGGCATTGTAGGCGATCTGCACCTGGCTCTGGGCTGGCCATATCCCGAACAGGTCCACGCCCGTCCAGAGCAGGTTGAAGGCGACCAGCACGATCGGCAACCCGGCGCTCAGCAGGCCCAGCCGCCAGTGCCAGATGCCCCGCTGGCCCAGCCAGTCCAGGACCGCGCTCAGGCCGAGGGCAGCCATGAGGTACAGCAACGGCAGCACGCCGACGAATCCCAGGAAGGAGCCGGCCTCCGTGCTGAGCAGCGCCGGGATCAGCAGGATCAACGCGGCCAGGGCCGGGATCAGGTTGGCCGGCTGCCGCCAGTGCCGCAGGCTGGCCGCCAATCCAATCACCAGCAGCAGCGCTGTCACAGGGTCCAGCAGTGGACGTCCCGGCAGGTTATAGGCCGGATTCAGGTCACCCCTGGCGACAATCGCCGCCAGCCCCTCAAAGATGGCTTGCAGGAGGTTGGCCGGTGACATGGCCGCGCTCATCGAGGAGACTCCGCTCAGAGCCGGCAGGCGCAGCGTGGTGGCGACGTAGGGGATCGCCAGGATCAACGAGATCAGGATGGCGAAGCTGCTGGCGCCGGCTGCTCGGCGGGAAATGTGCTGCCGCGACAGGAACAGGTACGCCACGATGGCCGTCACGCCAGCCGCCAGCCACAGCCCCAGCCAGTGCGCGTACAGGCTGACCGCCATCGTGAGGCCCAGGGCAGTGAAGGCGATGGTCGTCGGTGGGTCGGGCGAGACTTCGCGCCGGATGTGGAAGGCGTTCACCAGGGCCAGCAGGATGGCGACCGTAAAAAACGGCACCAGGACTTCCCGCAACGAGAGTCGTGACAGCAGGACCGGCCAGAAACTGACGGCCATCAGAGCCACCGCCAGCAGGGCGACGCGTGTTCCGTGCAGCCGCCGCGCCAGCACGAAGAGCGCCGCCAGCGTCAGCAGCCCGATAGCGACAGCCGGTAACCGCAGCGTGATCAGTCCGTCCCCCGCCAGGCCGGCGACCGTGGCCTGGAGGACGTGGAACAGCGTTTCCTGTCCCTCGCCATGGTCCGAGGCAAATACCACGATCTGGCCCAGCTGTGTCTGGCGGGTGATGCTCAACACGCCGATTTCCTGGTCGCTGAAGCCGGGTGGCAGCGTGCCCAGGTCCCACAGGCGGAGGACTGCTGCCAGCAGCAGCAGGGTGACCGCTATGAACAACGAACGACGACTCAAACGAAACCCCCTGATGCGCGTAACCGGGCGTTCAAGCGGACCGCAGCCGGACCGCTGCTGGCGTTACCCGGACCGTCCCCTGGTAAGTTGGAACTCCCGTGAGTTGTGAGGGATTATAGCGCGGTTGCCAGGGCCGTAAAGGCGAGCACCAGCATCCCCAGCAGCAGGTTCACCGCGTCCAGGCGCCGTTCCCGCCGGTTAAGCCGGGCGACTTCCTCCGCCGGGATTTCCCTGACGCGGGCGCGCAGCAGCGCCAGGCGTTCCTGGGCCGGCGCGATGCCCCATTGCAGCGTGGCCCCTACGATCAACATGCCCAGGATGGCCACGTGCTTCAGCAGGATGGCGCGGCTCCAGTCGTTGGTGAAACCCAGCAACCCATCGTAGTTGGGGTTGCCGGTCATCTGGATCATGCCGGTGATGACCAGCACCACCAGGCTCAGGCTGGCCAGCGGGTTGAAGCGCTTACGCAGGTCGGCCAGCAGGGCGGCCAGCTTCGGATCGCCGCCCAGCACGCGGCGGCTGGACGGCCATACGACCAGCGCCAGCATCACCATGCCGCCGATCCAGATCACCGTGGCGATCAGGTGGAAGAAGTAGTTAACGGCCAGTATCCAGGGAGACATCATCCTCCTCTTCGAGGCTACGGGCCGGTATGACTCGGTCGCCCACCACTTTCTCCATGTTGGCCAGCGCCCAGTAGGCGGGCCGGGGCAGCGGGCCGTAACCGGGCAGGGAAATCGACCACCAGTACTGCTCGTCCTGCTCGGTCCATTCCGGCGCGGCAATGTAAATCATGCTCATCAGCCCCGCCCAGGGACGCCAGTGCTCGGCGGCGAACCGGTAAGCCCCGACGAGATAGTCGGCCTGCTGCTCGTTGGTTACCGCGTACCAGGCGTAATCCGGGTGTATGCCGGGGTTCACGTGCCAGCCGAACTCCAGGATGGCGACCTGCTTGTGGGCGTCGCCGTTGGCGATCTGGAGGCGGCGGATATCTTCCACGTGACGGAAAGCCATCCAGCGGTGACCGTCCCGGACGGCGGCGATGTCGTCCGCCGAGACCCAGGGCGGGTTGTCGAAACCGGGCGCGTGCACGCCCAGCACATCATAGACCTCGCTCAGGCCGGCGTCAAACATCTGCTGCAGGAAGACCACGTCCGGCACCACGTGCAGCGGGTCGTTGGTGCCGGTTGGGGCCAGCCCTGCCGAGATCACGATGGCCTCGGGGTCGGCGGCCTTGATCGCCGTGTAACAGGCCCCCAGCATCCGCACGTAGCCGGCGGCATCCGGCGGGTACCCGGCCCACTCGCGGTCCAGGTTCGGCTCGTTCCACACCTGGTAAGCGGCGATCCGGCCCTGGTAGCGGTCCGCCAGCGCGCCGCAGTACCGGGCGTAAGCTTCCACGTCGAAGGGGATGTTATCTTCGCGCCTGGCCGGGTCGACCAGCGCCCACCCCGGCGGGTGATCCAGCCGGGCTACCAGGCCCAGGCCGCGCCCTGTCACGTCGTCGACCAACTGGTCGGACCACTGCCAGTCAAACGAATCGGGGAAAGGCATCACGTCCAGCCAGGTGAACATCTGCTTGACGTGGGTGAAGCCCATGCCTTCCACCAGGTCGAGGTCGAACTCGCGGGCGGAGGCATCCCACCACAGGAAGGCCTGGATGCCGTAGGACAGCGACTCGAAGCCCGGCCCGGTGATCGGCACGGGGTCCAGCGGCCCGTCGTAGGTGGGGACCGGGGTCGGCGGCGGCGGTTCGGCGGGCGCACCGCCGAAGGGATCAGCCAGCAGGATCAGTAAAGCAGCAAAAAGGGTCAGGCCAAGCGCGGCTGCGCCCAGCCTGACCCCGCGGCGACGGTTAATCATCATTCAGGTGTACCAAAGTGCTCCTGGCGATAGGCGGAAATGGCACTCCAGGCCGGGGCCGGTTGGCTGTCTGGCCGCAGGATGGAGTACGGCGTGTTGTCGTTGTTGGGGTCGAATCCTGCCTGCGCCCCGTAGTTCAGGTTCCACACCCAGGCCAGCCACACGATCTCCGATTCCTCGAACCATTGCACGGCCTCGATGATGTACTCGGCCTGCTCGTCCAGCGTATTATCCTGGGCGAACTCGAATCCCTGGGGATACCCGTCCAGGTCTTCGGTGACGGCCCAGCCGAATTCGGTCACGCACAGACGCTGCTCGCCGCCGGCCAACTGAATCTTGTTGGCGTAAGTAGAGAGCGTGCTGAACAGGCTCCACGAATGATGCGGGTTATCGAACGGGCCGCGGAAGAGGGCGGTGGCCGCTTCGGGGTCGTTGGGCGCTTCGTCCCAGGGCACCAGCGGGCCGATGTTGTAACCGTTATGGTGCGCGCCCACGCAGTCGGCGTAGTTGAGCAGGCCATTTTCGAGCAGCATATCCAGATATCTGAAGTCATCAATGGCACCTATGCCGTCGTCAATCCCGGTCGGCGAGAGCGCGCCGCTGATCACGATGATGCCGGGGTCGATGGCTTTGACGGCGTTGTAAGTCAGGCTCAGCTGTTGGATGTATTCCTGGGTGCTGAGGCCGTTGACCGATGACCACTCGCGGTCGATATTCATCTCGTTCCACACTTCGATGGCCGCGATGGTGCCGGGGTAGTCGTCGCCGTACCGTTCCAGGATGGTCGTCACGAAATTCACGTAATCCTGTGGGTCGGCGGGCGGGCCGTGTTTGGTGAGGTCCGCGCCCGGCTGGCGGGCCCACTCCGGCGCGGTGACGATGCTGAGCATCACGGAGATCTCGCGCTCGTGGGCTTCGGGGATCACGATGTCCAGGATGGTCCAGTCGTATGCGCCTTCTTCCGGCTCGATGAACTCCCAGCGCACCTGCTGTTTGAGCCAGTCCAGGTTGAGCTGGTACTTAACCACGTCCGCCCAGTAGTGGTACAGGTCGTAGCTCTCCTGCACCTGGATGCCGAAGTCGAAGGATACGCGCTCAATGGGCATCAGGGTCGGTTCGGTAGTGGGCGTGTTGGTGGCCGCCTGGGCCACCGCTGCCGGAGGTTCGGTCGGCGGCGCCACAACCGGTATACTGGTCGGGATGGGCGTGTTGACGATAGGGCTGGTCGGCCGTGCGGTGGGCGCGGTGATTTCGGCGGCGCTGACCACGCTGGTCTGGCCCGACGAAGGCAGCAAGAGGCCCGTGGCCACGAAAATCGCTACGAAAGCCGCGACGCCGACGAGCACGGTGATGGCGGTCCAGATGAGCGCGAAGGCGCGCACCTGGCGGCGGCGCAAAGCGCCTGGTTTGACGGCTGGTATTTCCATAGACATCGGTGTGTACTCTCCTTTGATTGGCCGGTGGGCAGGATCGACCATCGCCGATCCTGCCGTCGGTATTGTGCGGTGTCGTTGTTGCTGCTTACCCTGCTACGCTGCGCAGGGTATCACAGGCCGGGCAGCCTCCGCCCGGACGGACGATAGCGTAACCGGCCATCGGATCGGAATCGTAGCGGCTGAAGTTAACGTTCCAGATGATCATCATGCGGACTTTGCCGCTGCTGCTGTTGATCACGGCGGCCTGCGCCAACCAGGCGACTTGCTGGGCCAGCGTGACATTTTGCGCCCACGCGAAGTACCCTGGCAGTGGGCCGTAGCCTTCTGGAGTCAGGTAGCCTAGCTCTGTATAACATACCGGTCTTGCCCCGCCGAAGGGACCCCAGGCGCGGTCAGTCATGGTGGTGAGGAAGCGTGTGGGGTAGCTGTCGCCACGTGGATCGTTACCCACCTGATCGGGCGGCACGATGCCTTCGTTGTAGTGTGCGCCGATACAGTCCATGTAGTTAGCGGCTCCGGCGGCAGCCATCTCGGCATAATAGCGGTCGTCGTTGATGACCTGGCCGGGGAAGGCACCCTCAGCGCCGGTGGGGGCCAGCGCGCCACTGATGACCATCGTGCTGCCGTTGGCACCCTTGATGGCGTTGTAGGCGCTTTGCAGCATGCGCGTGTACCAGGCCGCATCCAGCCGGTCGCGGGGCCATTCGCGGTCGAGATTCATTTCATTCCAGACCTCGATGGCGTCCGCGCCCAGGGCGGCCAGTCCGGCGCAAAAGCCGGAGAAGGCAGCAGTGTAGTCGCCTTCCGGTGTGCCGCCCAGTTCACCCGGATTACCGACCACGCCCAGCAGAATCTTGAAGCCGGCTCCGTGCGCGGCGTTGATGATGCCGGCCTGCCCGCCGGGGTCCGCGCCCAGGTTGTAGCGCACCTGCACTTTAACCCAGCGCATTCCCGCCGATTGCATGTAGGGGATGGCGCTGTTGAAGTCGTCCACGTGCCCGCCGATCTCGAAGCCGCCGGAGATCGTGCCGGTCACCGGGGCCGGGGCGGCTGGCTGTGCCGGTTGAGCCGGTTGGGCCGGTTGGGCCGGCTGCGGCACCCGGGTGGGCGGGACTGGGGTGGGCGTCGGCGTGGGCGTGGCGGTGGGCAGTGGCGTGCTCGTGGGATTGGCGACGGCCACCTGCTGGCCGGAACGGGCGCTTTCCTGCGGCCCGCTGACGACGGCCACGTTGATGGCGTAGTTGCCGTTCTGGTTGACGGCATCCCAGCGGAACGCTTCGCCCACGCCGGTGGTGTTTTCGTCCACCACCGCGCCGGAGGAGGACAGCACCGTCCAACGCAGGCCCAGTTCGACGGCGGCGTCGGCAGGTGGTGCGGTGTTCAGCGCGTAGTCGGCCACGGCTTGCAGCACTTCCGGCGAGACGTTCGGCGTCATCAAGTCGCGCACGGCCACCCCGCCGATGTTGAAGGTGCGGGCCGTGTTCATCCGGTAGAGCAGGGCGCCGTACGTCGTCAGCCAGATGCGCCCGCTGCTGCCGTCTTCGTATTCGATGTACGGGGTTTGCGCGGCGACCTCGAAGCCGGTCGTGGCCGGTAGGCCGTTGAGCGTGGCTTCGAGGGTGGTGCCGGGCAAAAAATAGTGCAGGTCGCTGGTCGTCAAGACCTCGACATCGCCCAGGCCGGAAACCGCTTCGGCAAAGCTGATCGGCACGTAGGACGGGGAGTCGATGCCCACCTGGTGGTAGCTCTGGGCGGAGACGCTGATCTCCAGCTTGTAGCGGCTGATCTCGCCCACGCCCCAGCGCAGCATCCGCTCTACCAGTCCGCCGGGGATGAAGTCCACCGGGTTGTTCCCCAGCCGTACCTGGACAATGTCGGCGTAGCGGCCGATGGCCCGCCAGCCGTATGCGCCCGTCTCCCAGGGCTGCCCGGCGCTGCCTTCGACGGCCGCCGGTACGACGACGGCCAGGCTTTGTCCGTTGCCGTGCAGGATTCGCGCCAGTTCCCGCACCAGCAGCGAGAACCGGTCGCGGTAGGTGGCCGAGATGCCCCGGTAATCGATGACGATGCCGTCCACCGGGCTGCTCTGGTAGCAGCTCTGGGCGCAGGCGGCCATCTGCCGGATGTGCTCCGCCAGCAGCGCGTCGTTGCTCAGGATGGTCTCGACGGTGCTCACGTCCAGGGCGCCGGCATCGCTGAAGTTGCTGATGGTGAGCAGCACGGCGTATCCGGCGCTGGTCTGGAAGTTGGCGGCCAGGCTGCCTTGCAGCGTGCCCTGGATGGTCGGCTGCAGGCCGGCCGGCATGACGATATTGGCCAGCCCGGCGATCTCCGGGGAGAGGGCCTGGGTGAGGTCCATGGGCACGGCCAGCGTCGTGGCCGGGGCGCTGGTCTGGAAGACGGCCAGGTGATCCGGCACGTAAGTCAGGTCGGTGACGAGCGCCGTGTTGCCTTCGGCCAGCTGCGAGGGCACGAATTCCCAGGCCTGGCTGCCTTCGTTCCAGGTGTAGAGGTCGAGCGTATCGAACGGCTCCGCGCCGGACGGCACGTCGAGGCGCAGGCCGATGGCGCCGGGCGCGGTGCCTTCCTTGTCGATGCTGTAGACCGGGCTGAGCAGCCGCAGGGCGGGCGGTTGGGCGCGGCGCGCTGCCGCGACCCAGTCCCCACCGCCGCCGGCCGTGAACGTCGCCTGGTCGACGGTGTCCAGCACCACGCCGAAGCCTTCGCCAGGCTGGGCCACGTCGATGGTCAGCGTCAGGCCGTCGGGGTGGCTGACGCCTGGGGTTTCGCCATCCAGGTATACGTACGACGATCCGCCCAGTTGATCAAGCAGCGAAAACGGCGGCAGCAGCAGGCCGATCACCACCAGCACGATCACTACCGCGCCGATGAGGATGGCCGGGACCAGGCAGCCGCCTCTGCCCTGGCTTCGCCGTTGGGGCGGTGGGGTCGGCGTACCGTGCGGTGGTGTGGCGGGTGGTCTGGAGGCCGCCCTCGGTGGCGATACCTCGGCGGGCGCGCGCTCCGGCGCTTGCGGCTCGTCTTCGGGGCGAGGGTCTTCGTTCGTAACAAATGTCATCAGTCGTTCCATCCTTCGCAGGAGCGCCGCCTTGTGATGGGCGGCGTCTCCCTGTGATCGTCTGGTGCAGCCATAAAAAGATTCGTTTGAAGCACCCTTGATTGTTGAGCACGGGCAAGGATTTATACCCGGATGGGCGCTAATTTACCACATTTTCCGGTAATTTCTCCAATTCACCCGCTTATTCGCGCGGCGCAGGGCGTGGTCGCCCCCCGATCAAGGCGTGTAGGACCATGTGCCGTTGTCGCGCAGGATCACGTCACGACCGTCCGGCAGGTTGATACGGAAGAAGACGGCGCTGCCGCCGACGGTCGATAGATTCACCTGGCGCTCGAAGTGCAGCAGGTATCCTTCTTCTGGCCCGGTGGCCCAGCCCAAGACCTCTCGCACCGTCGGGAAGTTGCCCCAGACCTGGCCGAAGCCCAGGATGGGATGGCGCAGTCCTGCCGGCGGCTGGTCGGTAACCGGGTTGTCCGGCAGCGCGCCATAGGACCGCGAGTTGTAGACGTGGGCGCTGCCTTCGTTCGTCAGCACCCAGATGGAGCCGGTCTCACTCCACCACAGCATCATGCCGCCCTGGAAGGTCTGCTGGGCTGCGGGGAAGAGCGATCCCCCCGGCAGGCTGTTGATGGCGCGAGGTACGCCGTAGTATCCCCAGGTGTTATCCTGGCGGATGACGAGCGTGGTGCCGTCCGGCAGGTTGACGGCTATCTGCCGCAGTCCGCCTGCGGTGTAAGACGTCGGCCCCAGCGTTACCGTGTAACCCTGCTCTGGCCCGATCGCCCAACCCAGCTGGGCGCGGATGGCCGGGAAGTTGCCCCACACGCGCCCAAAGGCATTGACCGGTTTGATCAGGCCCGACGGCGGCTGGTCGCTGACCGGGTTGTCCGGCATATTGCCGTACCCGATCTCCTGAAATGTGCCCAGCGACATCCCCTGGTGGGACAGCGTCCAGACCACGCCGGAGTTTTCAAACCAGAGCATCAAACCGTGCTCGAACGGCTGATAGGCCGCGTAGGTGGATTCCTGCGCCCGGCTGACCTGGCCCGCCGGCACGACGGCCAGCGCGACCAGGATCATCAGCCCGGCAAACATCCATGTCTTGCGCCGAGTCATCATGACATTCCCTTACTTAAGACGAAGGTGCCCCCCGCACTAACCTTAGCGGACGTTGGCCAGCGCTTCGCAGGCCGGGCATCCCCCGCCGGGCCGCACGATGGCATAGCCGCCCATCGGGTCATCGCCCCAGCGCCCGGTGAAATCCACGTTCCACACGATCAGGAGCCGCACGCGGCCGCTGCTGCGGGAGAGCGAAGCGGCTTCTGCCAGCCAGGCCGCCTGCTGCGCCACCGAGACATTACCCGCCCAGGCGAAGCCGCCCGGCAGCGCGCCATAACCCTCTGGCGTGAGGTAACCCAGTTCGGTGAAGCACAGCGGGCGCGCGCCGCCGAAAGCGTTGTAGTACGTATCCACCATGCCCCAGAAATACCGCGTGAAGAAGCCGCCGCGCGGGTCGCCGCTGCGCTGGCTGGGCGAGATGATGCCTTCGTTATAGTGGACGCCGATGCAGTCCATGTAGTTGGCGGCCCCGGCGGCGGCCATGCCCCACACGTACCGGTCGTCGTTCCACACCCGGTCCAGCCCGAAGGCGCCCTCCGCCCCGGTGGGGGCTGGCGCGCCGCTGATCACCATCGTGCCGGGGTTGCGGCCTTTGATGCTGTTGTAGGCGGCGGCCAGCATCTGGACATACCAGTTGGGGTCGATGCGCCCGATGGGCCATTCGCGGTCGATGTTCATCTCGTTCCACACTTCGATGCCGTCCGCGCCGAGTCCGGCCAGCTCGCCCACAAAAACGGCGTAGTTGTTGATGTAATTGGAATCGCTGGCCAGTTCGTTGGCGTGTCCTTTGACGCTCAGCAGGATACGGAAGCCGCGGGCGTGCGCCTCGTTGATCAGGCCGGCCTGCGATCCGGCGTCCATGCCGGTGTGGTAGACCACCTGCTGCTTGACCCAGGTCATGCCGGCGGTGCGCATCCAGTTTTCCTGCCCGTAGCCCAGGATTTGCCCGCCCAGCGCAAAGCCACCGGTCACGGTCGAGGCGGCGGCTGGAGCAGGTGGAGCAACCGGAGCGACTGGACCTGCCGGTTGGGCGGCGGGCGGTGCGCTGCTGGCCGGCAGGCTGGAGGCGGCGCTGACCGGCGCGGTGTTATCCAGGATCGGCAGCGCGTTGACCTCGGCCAGGTTGGCGCTCAGGAAGCGGGCAGCCACCCAACCGGTCATGCCGGTGTTGGTGGGGCCGTAGACCCACAAGCCGCTGCTATCGCGGCCTTGCAGCGTGATCGGCGTGCCGACGGCCAGCGTGCCCATCCGGCGGTAGTCGGTGCTGGGGCCGCTGCGCATATTCACGCGGGTGACGATCTGGGCCGCGATGCCGCCGGTTGGGGCCGGGGCCGGGGCAGCCGGTGCGGCCGGTGCGGCTGGCGCGTCGACGGTGGTGACGGTCGCCAGCGTCTGCCCGGAGGCCGGCGTGCCGCTGGCCTGGCTGACGGGCAGGGTATTCACCTCCAGCCCGACCCGCAGCGCGATCCAGTTGGTGGCGACCCAACCGCTCACCGCGGCGTCGGTGCTGACGTACAGCCAGGAGCCATCGTCGTTGCGGCCCTGGACGGTCAGCAGCGTGCCGTAGGACAACACCTGCACGATCGGCGCGCTGGCGCTGGGCGTGGCGCGCATATTGAGCGTATTGGTGACGATCTGCGCGTCGGCGATGCGGCCGTCGCCCTGGGCCAGGGCCCCCGGTGCGTAGACGCTCGTCAAGGCCAGGGCCAGGACCACTGCCAACAGGTGCCATAAATGCTGGGTTGGACGCTTCATTTTTGCTTCTCTCCAAAGGCTTAACTTCTGTTGATTGATAAGAGTCGTACCGTCCATAAACCGTTGTATGGGAAAAGCGGCGCACGGCATCGGCTGCGGTGCGCCCTCTGCAGGTAGTGTAGCATTTGACGGGTGGAATGCAACCGGTGTCTACCTGACGCGAACCTTACGCCCGCCGCGGCCCACAACGCTGTGCTTCGGCGGGGCTGGGGGTTCGGGGTATAGTAGGGAAGGTTGTTGAGCCGTCCAGGGTAGAGAGGTGTTATGCCCCCCACTGATACACTGCTCTTCGAGCGTGACTCCGCCGGCGTGGCCACGCTGACCATCAACCGCCCCCACGTCAACAACGCCCTCGACTGGCCCACCATGCACGCCTTCGCGGCGGCGGTCCACGACCTGGCCTCCGGCATCGGCGACCTGCGCGCGGTGATCGTGGCCGGGGCGGGAACGAAGGCTTTTTGCAGCGGCGGCGACCTGCGCGACCTGCACGATCATCCCACTGAGGAAGACGGCGCGCGGCTGGCGGCTTTGATGGGCGACGCCATGGACGCGTTGGAACGGCTGCCGGTGCCGGTCATGGCGGCCATCAACGGCTACGCGGTCGGCGGCGGCTGCGAGATCGCACTGGCCTGCGACCTGCGTTTTGCCGACGAGCGGGTCCGCATGGGCCTGGTGCAGTTGAAGCTCGGCCTGACGCCGAGCTGGGGCGCGGGACAGCGGCTGCTGCGGCTGGTCGGGCACGCGCGGGCCATGGACATGCTGCTTTCGGCGCGCTGGTACGAGGCTGATGACCTGCTCGCCTTCGGCCTGGTGAATCGGGTGGTTCCGGCGGGCGAAGCCCTGGCTGCCGCCCGCGCATACGCCGCGCAGATCGCCGCCTGGGACCCCTCGGCTGTGCGGGCGGTGAAGGCGCTGCTCCATGCCGGGCGGACACTGTCCTACGCGGAAGCGCTGGCGGCGGAACGGGCGCTCTTCCCGCCGTTGTGGGCCGGGCCGGCGCACCTGGAGGCGGTGACGCGTTTGGTAAAGGGAGAGTGATCGACCGGTTTCACGGTTCAGCATCGGTTTACCAACACATGATGCTGACTCCAGGTCGACGATCACCTGTGCCGCGTGATGAAAGGCGGCGCATTAGAATTCTTGATTCGTTTGCCGGAACTATCGCGCGGAGCATTTGACGAGGAGAACCAGGTTTGACTCCACACCTATCGCATGATTTTTACGAGACCGTCGCGCGTTTTTACGACGCCGAAAATGCCCACATGGACGAGGACCTGCCGCTCTACAGCCGGCTGGTCGCGGAAACCGGCGGCCCGGTGCTGGACGTGGGCTGCGGTACCGGCCGCGTGACCCTTCACCTGGCGCAGGAGGGCGTGCGGGTCGTCGGCGTGGATATCTCCCAGGCGATGTTGGACCGCGCCGCGCGTAAGCTGGATGTGCTTCCGGACCTGCGTGCCCAGGTTGCGTGGGTCCACGGCGATCTGCTGGATGTCGAGCTGGACGAGCGCTTCGCCTTGATCGTCGTGCCCTACAACGGATTTATGCACTTCAAGTCGCAGGCGGTGCAGATCGAAGCCCTGGAGCGTCTGCGCGGTTGGCTGCGCCCCGGCGGGCTGCTGGTGGTGGACCTGCCGAATTCAGGCGATCTATTCGCCACGCCGGATGATGGCGCGCTGGTGCTGGAGCGCACCTTCGAGGAGCTGGAGAGCGGGCACCTGGTCATGCAGCAGTCGGTGTCCACGCTGGATCGCGCCGCCCAGATCATGCATGTCACCTGGATCTATGACGCCATCGGCGACGGCGGGCTGGTCCACCGGACGGTCGCGCCGCTGACCCTGCGTTATGTCTTCCCGGCGGAGCTGGACCTGCTGCTGCATGTGGCGGGGATGGCGCGTGTGGCCCGTTATGGCGACTACGACGGCGGCCCGTTCGAGGATGGCAGCCCGCGCCTGATCGTGCTGGCCAGGGCCAGACCCTGAGTCGAACCCGGGCCTGTTCAGCAGGAGGACGACATGAGGTCTAAACTGTGGAGTGCCCTGGCCGCGCTGCTGGTGGGGATGCTGGTCCTGGCTGCCTGCGAGCCGCCCGGCCCGCCGCCCCGGCCTACCCGGACCCTGCTGCCTTCGCTGGCTCCCAGCCTGACCGTCGACCCGGTGCTGCCGACGGTCAATCCCCACGCGGCTGTTGGCATTAACGACCCTCTGGCGGCGGCCGCGCCCAATGACGGCGATGTTGAGCACATCGTTTTCCTGCCGCCGGAAGAGCCGTTCGACGTGGTGGCCAGCAGTGATGGCCTGCGGTTGCGCGGTACGCTGTTTCGCGCTGCCCAGGAGCCGGCGCCGGCGTTGCTGCTGCTGCACATGATCGATGGGCGCAAAGAGGACTGGATGCCGCTGGTGACTCCGCTCCAGCAGGGCGGTTATACCGTGCTGGTCGTGGACATGCGCGGCCATGGGCTGACCGGGGGAAGCTCCGACTGGAGTCTGGCCCGCCAGGATACAATCGACATCCTGGCGACGCTGCGCCTGGTGGATGGCGTGAATGCGCTGCGCATCGGGGCGGTGGGCGCCGACATCGGTGGGAACCTGGCGCTGGCCGGTTGTGCGGTCACCGAGTTCTGCCGGGTTGTCGTGATGCTCAGCCCTGGCCTGGACTACCGCGGCGTGACCAGCGAAGGCGCGGTGACGCAGCTGGGCGATCGGCCGCTGCTGCTGGTCGCCAGCCAGGAAGATAGTAATGCGGCGCAGTCCGCCCAGATATTGGAGAGCTTGGCCGCCGGGCCGCATGAACTGGTGTTTTATAATGGGGCCGGGCACGGCACGACCATGCTGCGCCTGGAATCCCGGTTGGCTGGCGTTATCCCGGCCTGGCTCGATACGCACCTGCGATAGACCGTCACCGCGAAGACAGCGGGGCGAATATGACCACTGTTTTTGTCTTGACTGCCTATGGTGCTCTGGTATAATTCGGGCACAGCAAGGCCCTGTAGCTCAATTGGCAGAGCAGTTGACTCTTAATCAATTGGTTGGAGGTTCGAGTCCTCCCAGGGTCACCAGATAGGACCCAGTCCGAACATTGACCAGCCGGTGCGCTGGTTTTTGTTTTTCCCTTCGTGCGCTATCACGAAGCGGGGCGCGGGCCGTCGATGGGCGAGCAGGCCTTCTACAACGTCTGGACCCGCCAACTGGTGCTGTATCGCCGCCGACTTGGCTCGGACCGGTGGCGGCTGCGTTTTAGTGGAACGTAGACCTCAAGTAGGGCGGAGTCGATCCGCCCTACGACTCGCCATCGCCGGCAGACTCGTCGTCATCAGGAGAGGCCTCGCCCGGCTGGGCGCTGCCGAGAATCTGCTGCCGGATTTGGTCGAGCACGTCTTCGATCAGTTCGTCAGAGATACCAAGCGCGCGCATCTGGTCGCGAACCGCCTCCTCGCCATCATGCTCGTAGATACTCATGAGCTGCTCGTTAGCAGCACGCATGGCATCTTCAATCTCGGGCGCTTCACCGCTCAGTTCGCGCTGCCACTGCTCCAACAGCTGCCGGGCATTGGCCAGATCGGGATGGTTGAACTGTGTATTGATTTCGACGACGCGCGCCATGAGGGCTACCGCTTCGTCCAGCTTGCCGCGTTTGTACTGCATCCCGGCGAAATTGTAGGACCTGACTACTTCCTCCCACCGCGCCCCTAAGGCATGGTACTCCGCCAGGGCGGCGCGGAAAAGCGTCTCGGCCTCGTCCCAGGCGCCGCGCTGGGCCGCCAGGTCCGCCAGCTTGCCCTGACTCACCGCCACGCCTTGCCGGTCGCCCAGGGCTTCGTACTCACGCAGGACTTCTCGACGCAGCGTCTCGGCCTGGTCCCAGACGCCGCGCTTGGCCGCCAGGTCCGCCAGCTTGCCCTTCTGCACGGCAATCTCTCGCCGGTCGCCCAGGGCTTCGAAAACGGCCAGGGCAGCGCGGTTGAGCGTCTCGGCCTGGTCCCAGGCGCCGCGCTGGGCCGCCAGGTCCGCCAGCTTGCCCTGCTGCACAGCTATTTCGCGCCGGTCGCCCAGGGCTTCGAATTCGGCCAGGGCGGCGCGGTTCAGCGTCTCGGCATCGTCCCAGGCGCCGCGCTGGGCCGCCAGGTCCGCCAGCTTGCCCTGACTCACCGCCACGCTGCGCCGGTCGCCCAGGGCTTGGTACTCACTCAGGACCTCTCGACGCAGCGTCTCGGCCTGGTCCCAGGCGCCGCGCTGGGCC
>DAOUEM010000607.1:0-2060 GCA_034430555.1 Anaerolineae bacterium
GACATCTGGGTGCTGGGTTTGCAGGTATTGGGCGCTTCTTCGTTGATGGGCGCGGTCAACTTCATCACCACTATCCTCAATATGCGCGCGCCGGGCATGACTATCTGGAAAATCCCGGTGTTTACCTGGACCGTGCTGGTCACGGCCTTCATGATCCTGGTGGCCACCCCGATGTTGAGCGGCGCCCTGATGCTGCTGCTGGCGGACCGCAACCTGGGCACGCAGTTCTTCTCGGTGGTGGGCGGTGGCGACCCGGTGCTCTGGCAGCATATGTTCTGGTTCTACTCGCACCCGGCGGTGTACATTATGGTGCTGCCGGCGATGGGCGTCGTTTCGGAAATCCTGCCGGTGTTTTCCCGCAAGCCGCTGTTCGGCTACAAGGCGATCGTTTGGTCGTCGATTGCCATCGGCGGGATGGGCTTTGCCACCTGGGCCCACCATATGTTCACCACGGGCCTGACTCCGGTGACGCAGGCGTTTTTTGTGCTCTCCACCATGGCCATTGCCGTACCCACCGGCGTCAAAATCTTCAACTGGATTTTCACCATGATCGGCGGCTCGCTCCGCCTGGATACGCCTTTGTGGTTTATGGTGGGTTTCATCAGCACCTTTGTCGTGGGTGGCATCACCGGCATCTTCCAGGCTATTCTGCCCATCGATACCCAGCTGCATGATACGTACTGGGTGGTGGCTCACCTGCACTACGTGTTGTTTGGCGGGACCGTGTTTGCCGTGTTTGGCGGACTGTACTTCTGGTGGCCCAAGATTTTTGGTTACATGCTCCACGAGGTCTGGGGTAGGGTGCAGTTCTTGCTGATGTTTGTAGGCTTCAACCTGGCTTTCTTCCCGATGCACATCCTCGGGCTGATGGGTATGCCGCGCCGCATCTACGATTACAGCCCGGAGCGTGGCTGGGATGTGTTTAACCTGATGTCTACAGTCGGGGCCTTTTTGATTGGCGCTTCGGTGCTGCTGTTCCTGATCCTGGTGATCTACAGCGCGCTCCGCCGGGAAGAGGCGGGTGACGACCCGTGGGAAGCCGATACGTTGGAATGGACGATATCTTCACCGCCGCCGGCCCATAATTTTGATGAAACCCCCGTGGTGCACAGCCTGCGCCCGGCGCGAGACGCCCGGTTGGGCATTATCGGAGGAGAAGCCGATGAGTAGCGATCTGCATGCCTCACATGGGCACGATGACATCCATTTACCCCCGCCCAGTTGGGCGCCGGTGGTCCTGGGTTTTGGCCTGACGGTCGCCATCGTCGGGCTGATCCTGCTCCGCTATACGGAGGTTATCCAGGTGGCCGGGTTGGTTGACGTCAATCCTGCCCTGATCATCTTTATGCCCGGACTCCTGGTCTTTTTGCTTGGCGTGTGGAAGCTCAGCAGCTTCTCCATCATCCCGGAAGAGCGTCCCTCCATGGGAGTCAATACCCGTGTGCTGGGCATGTGGGTATTCCTGGCTTCGGAAATCATGTTCTTCTCCGGCCTGATCGCCACTTTCCTGGGTTATCAGGCCCGCGCGGAAGATGTGTCGTACCTGTTAAACGTGCCTTTGATGACGGTTGGCACTTTCCTGTTGCTGACCAGCAGTTTCGGGGCCGTGTCGGCGCTGTCGTCACTCCAACAGGGCAAAATGTCACTGTTCCGTAACTGGTTAATCGCGACGATGACCCTTGGTGCCTTGTTCCTGTCTATCGAACTGCTGGAGTGGGGCGAACTGTTTGGGCACGGGATCACGACGGGAACGCTGTTCGGCTCCGCCTTTTACACGCTGACCGGGTTCCACGGTATGCACGTGCTGATCGGCCTGGCCTGGATGGGCATCCTGCTGGTACGCACCCAGCTGGGCAAGCTGTCACCGGATAACAGTCCTACCGGCATCGAAGTGTTCGGGCTGTACTGGCATTTTGTCGATATCGTCTGGATTATCCTGTTTACCATCATTTATCTGATCTAGAGTCGGTTGTTATTTGTGGCGGAAGGATAGAAGATAAATGACTGAATACAGCTCTCAACTAGCGGCTGAAGAACACAAAAAGCGGCCAAATTATGGT
>DAOUEM010000608.1:0-22467 GCA_034430555.1 Anaerolineae bacterium
CGTCATTTCGGGGGTATCACCGGTGGGCGGCACCGGCGGCGCGCTGTTCAGCAGCGGCCCAACCATCATCAGCGATTCAACCTTCATCTCCAACGAAAGTGATTTTGGGGGCGGCGCCATCTACGGCGCGGCCAACATCCTCACCATCAACGACACCCGGTTTCTGTTCAACCGCACCCACATCCACACCGGCGGCGCGATCGAGTTCCGCGGCGATACGCTCAACATCACCGGCACCCGGTTCCAGGGCAACACGGCGCGCTCCCACGGCGGCGCTTTATACGTCCACGCGGAAAGTACTCGCGACATGCCAATTGTCACTATCGTCGGTGGTGCCGCTGTATCCAATAATGGGGGTAGGACCGGCGGCGCTTTCTCGATTAATGGTGCCCAGGTCACCATCAACGGGACGTTGATCAGTGAAAACATTAGCACCGGGCACGGGCACGGAGTCTATATCGGTGGTGGCAGTTTGGCCAGCCTGGCCGACGTGGACTTCGTGCGCAACGGCTTCGACTTTGTGCCCGGCGGCGGTTATGGGGGTGGGCTGGCCGTCAGCCATTCCGAGGTGACCGTCCGCGACAGCTACTTCGCCCATAACCAGGCGGCCGTCGGCGGCGCTTTCTGGCTGAACAGCACCTATCCACGCGGCTACACCAGCGGGGTGTTCAACACCCGCTTCGAGAACAACGAAGCCGGGACCGGCGGCGGCCTGTTTTATACTGATGAGTTTGGCACGCTCACGCTGTCCGGCCTGACCTTCACCGACAATGAAGCGTCCTTCGGAGGGGCGATCTACATCTTCGGCAGCCGGCGGCGGGCGACTGATGAGGGCTACGTCCCCAGCACGACGGTGAATGTCACCGACTCGACGTTTACGGGCAATGGCGGGGACTTCAGTCGCTATGGTGGTGCGATCTTTAATGCCAGCATCCTCAACGTGAGCAACAGCCTCTTCGCGAATAACCAGGGCGGATTCCGGGGCGGCGCCATTTACAGCGGCCGGGAGGTTGTTTCCAGCAGTCCGACCCTCATGGATCCGCGCTTGTCGGTGGTCAACAGCACTTTCTCGGAGAATGCGGCAAACCAGGGTGGCGCCATCAACACCCACTGCAACGGCGAAGTGACGCACGTCACCTTCTCCAACAATACCGCGGCAGAAGCGGGCAGCAGCGTATTCGTGACCGATGGCTGTACGCTGCTGGCCACCCATACCATTTTCCAGGCCGCCGGCACAGTCGAAAACTGCACGGGCGTCGTAAACACCAGCGGCGAGAACCTGCAAATGCCCGATGCATCCTGCGGCAGCAGCCTGAATGTCGATGCGCTGCTGATCCCGCTGGGCGATAACGGCGGTCCCACGCACACGCATGCCCTGCGTCCGGACAGCCCGGCCATCGACGCGGTGGAAACGTGCATCGTCGAAGAGGATCAGCGGCACTTCTCCCGCCCGGCGGACGGCGACGGCGACGGCATCGCGCTGTGCGATAGCGGGGCCTATGAACTGGGCGGCGGCGAGATCATGGATATGTCCGGCAGCCTGCCAGTGCAGGAATTCCGCTATGCCGGCGGGCAGGGTATCAATGTGCGCAATGGTCCCGGCCCGGGTTTCGACGTGATCGGCGGCTTCCAGCCCGGCGGGCGCATCGGCATCACCGGCCAGGACGGCGACTGGTGCAGCATCAACTACCAGTTGGCCACGGCCTGGGTGCTGTGCTCGCTGACCATCCCGGACCCACCCAACCCGAACGAGCCGCCCCCCGCCCAGTCGAGCTGTGAGGGCTTCGGGGCCGCCTCGCCGATGGATGGCTTGTCACACGGCGTCAATACCTTTTACTGGTTCCCGCCAGCCGCCGGCGCGGACGCCTTCCGCCTCAGCCTGTCCGACCGGGACAGCGGGGCCTTGCTCGCCAGCTTCGACATCCCCGGCGCGCAGAGCAACTGGAACGCCGACGCCAGCGAAGCCGCCATCGGGCCGGGCATCTGGTTCGCCTGGACGATCGAGGCCCTAGCCGACGGGACGGTGATCTGCAGCGACCGGGTCGAACTGCCCCGCGAGACCGTACCGCCGCCGCCCCCGGAGCAGCCGCCTGCCCCGCCGCAGTCTCAGTGTGGCAACGGCATCCAGGAGCCGGGCGAGACCCCCAACACCTGTCCAAACGGCTACTAAGCCCTTCACGACTTCGTCGATTTAGCCAGGCCCAGCGCCTGGCTATTTTTGTTGGAGGTGTTGTGATGCAAAACTGCCTTGACGCCCTGGACCTCATGAGCGCCGATACCCCTGAAAAGTCCCCCCCATTGGCAGAAAGACCACCTCCTGTGGGCGGCCTGGGTCAATCCTGTGCTACAATAGAACCTGCATCGTTCGTTTACCCGGAATATCGACCATGCCTCCTGTATCACGCCTTGATAACTGCTTGAGCACACGCGACGGTCACCTGTTTGTGGAAGACAACGACACGGCAGCGCTGGTGGCCCGCTTCGGCTCGCCGCTGTTCGTCGTATCCGAGGCGCAACTGCGGGACAATGTGCGGCGCTTTCAGGCGGCCTTCGCCGCGGCCTGGCCGTACGGGCCGGTGGACGTGCTGCCCGCGCTTAAGGCCCACCCCAACCTGGCGACGCGCTGCATCCTGACGCAGGAAGGCGCCGGGGCAGACATCTACTCCGAGGGCGAGCTGCACTGTGCGCTGCAAGCCGGCACGGACCCGGCACGCATCTCCGTCAACGGCGGCGGCAAAAGCGCAGCCATGATCCGGGCCTGCATCGAGGCCGGGGTCCGCATCACGATTGAGGACCTGGACGAACCGGCGCTGATCGAAAAAATAGCGTCTGAGTTAGGCCGCGTGGCGCAGGTCCGCTTCCGCGTCAAACCCAACTTCCCCAAGCTGTGGAAAAAAACCGACTTCGCCCAGGAATACGCCTCGGTCGACCTGGGCATCCAGGCCTACAAATCGGGCATCCCGGCCCAATACCTGCCGGACCTGGGCCGTCAGGTCCTGGCGATGCCGCACGTCGACCTGGTGGGGCTGCACTTTCATGGCGGGCGGCACCGGGCCGGCCTGTGGTACTGGCGAGGGTTGATGCAGGCGTACGGCAGGCTCATCGTCAGCCTGTGCCGGGCCTGGGGCGATTACCGGCCGCAGGAGATCGACATCGGCGGCGGGTTTGCCGCGGCACGGGACCCGCACAATAAGCTGGGCCTGCAAGGCGACGTGATCGCCAGCTGGTTCACCTGGCCGGCCCAACTACTGCTCAACGCCCTGCCCGAAACCATGCGCTACCGTTTGATGGGGCAGATGATCCGGCTGGGCTTCGTCAAGACGCCGGGCGGCCCGCGCGCGCCCACCATCGACGCCTACGCGGCGGCGGCCGTCGGAGCGCTGCGCGGCGAACTGGAACGGGGCGGCCTAAACCTGGACGGCGTGCGCCTGCAGGTGGAACCCGGCCGGGCGCTGTACGGGGATGCCGGCCTGCACCTGACCACCGTCAAAACCGTCAAGCGCCAGACCAGACCGATGGCCATGAACTGGGTCCTGACCGATACGACCTACTTCTTCCTGAGTGGGGGCGTGTACGAGTACAACCTGCACGAGTTTCTCGTGGCGAACAAAACCGACGCCCAACCGGTCCAGGTGGCGGACATTGTGGGCCATTCTTGCTACGGAGACCGCATCCTGCCCTTCGTGCGCGTGCCGGACGTGCAGCCCGGCGACATCATCGCGCTGCTGGATACCGGCGCCTACCAGGAAAGCTCGGCCAGCAACTTCAACGCCCTGCCCAGGCCGGCCACCGTGCTGGTCCACGGGGACCAGGCAGAGGTCATCAAACGGGCGGAGACCGTCGCCGACGTCTACCGGCGCGACGCCATCCCGGAACGACTCCGGCCCGCCACCCTGCGGGAAAGCGCGCCGTGAGCGACCGGCGTGCCATGAACGAGCGGCCCTCCCTGAAGTGGCTGGCGTGGAGTCACATCGGCCTGGGAGCCGTGATCTTGCTGTTCTGGGCCGGCTTCCACAGCGAGATCATCTTCCCCAAAGCGCTGCTGGCCCCCCGAATCGCCAACTTTGAAGGGTACTACGGCTGGGAGAGCGCCTTCACCCTGCCGGACAGTTTCCTGGCCGTGGTGATGATCGGGGGCGGGCTGCGCCTGCTGCGCACACCGCGCGATCCGAGCGGGTCGACGCTGCTGCTGGCGGCGTCCGGGGCGTGCATCTTCCTGGGCGTGCTGGATTTCGCCTACGACAGCAGCCACGGGATGTACAACCTGGGGCACTTTTTTTCGCTGGCCCTGCTGGCCATCGCGGTGATGATGCCGCCGTTTGGTCTATACTCGATCTATCGGCTCTACCACGCGTTATTCAAGACCGGCGATTGAACCCCACCCTCCCGGTCAAATACGATCCGGTCAGGCCGACGGTGATGGGTGGACAGAGTCGCCGGCAGCCGTGGCGGCGCGGCGCAGCGCGGCAATCCGGGCGCGCGGATCGGGGCTGTCAAAGATGCCGGCCCCGCTCACCAAAGTATCCGCGCCGGCTGCGGCCAGCGCCCCGGCATTTTCCAGCCGGACGCCGCCATCGACCACGATCTCCAGCGGGTGACCGCGGCTCTGGGCGATACGCCGCACCTGACGCAGTCTGTGGAAGATGCCCTGGTCCAGCCGGGCGCCGCCAAAACCCGGCGGCACGGCCAGCAGCAGCAGCAGGGGCACGGCCTCGATTACCGCTTCTGCCGTGAGAACGGGCGTGGTCGGGCAGAGGGCCAGGCCAGGCCGGACGCCCAGACGGCACATTGTCTCGATGGTGCGGTGGGGTTCCGGTGTGGTCTCGACGTGGCACACGATCGCATCCGCACCGGCTTCGACAAAAGGCTCCAGGAACAGGTCCGGGCGCTCGATCTCCAGGTGCACGACCAGCGGCAAATCCACCGCCCGGCGAATGGCGGCCACGGCGGCCGGGCCAAAGGCAAAATTCCGGGCAAAATGCCCATCCACCACATCCAGGTGGAGCGAGTCGGCGCCGGCGTCTTCCATGAAACAGGCGCTTTCCGCCAGGCGGCCAAAATCCGCCGCCAGCAAGGAAGGGCTGATTCGCTTCGGGTGGGGAGGGGGAAAGGGCATAAGGATATCCGTGGGCGCGCTAGAAAATCCATTCAAGCCATGCAATCATGATAAGTCCTTTTACATCCGGCGCCAATACGATTATGCCTTACAGTTTTCGTGAATCGGCGGAATTATGCTCACGCCGGGATAAACAGCGATCCTGCCCGTCAGGTGGGTTTAGCTGTGGCAGGCTGGATAAATCCGCGGTTCTGCTATACTTTAAAAAGAATCCGGCAGATGCAGCGAAGTTGGACGGTATGACTAAAGACCTGCCCCCCCGCGACGAGTGGTCGGAAATTCGATTAATGGTCCGCCTGGCAACCCTTCATTACATGGAAGAGCTGTCACAACGAGAAATTGCCACCCAGATGAGCCTGTCGCCTGCCAAGGTCAGTCGATTGCTGAAAAAGGCGCGCCAGCGGGGGATTGTCGAGGTCGAAATCCGCAATCCACTCCCCTTCCAACTGGAGGAGGAGGTCTTCCTGGAAACGACCTTTAGCTTACGAGAAGCGATCGTCGTGCCGCGCACTTCCAGCAGCGAAGAAAGCCTCATTCGCCTGATCGGGTCGGTCGCCGCCGACCGCCTGCTGGAACTCATCGGCGGCAGCGCCATCGTGGCCATCGGCCAGGGCACGACCATGCGGGCCGTGGTGGACCAGGTGAAGAGCGTCGCGGTGACGCCGCGCAGCGTGACCGTCGTGCCGGTGGTGGGCGGGCTGACCAAGGCCAGCCCGGAGACTCACACCAACTTCCTGGCGCGCGAACTGGCCAACGCGCTGGGCGGCTCTCACCTGGAGATGTATGCGCCCCAACTGGCCGATACGGGGGAGAACCGGGCGGCCTTCCGCTCGGACAGCTCGATCGACTACGTGCTGGCCAAAGCTAAAGCCGCCGACGTGATCATCATGGGCGTCGGTGATGTCAGCGAGACATCGCGCCTGATCGAGCTGTGCTCGTTCACGCGATCGGACATGGAACGGCTGCACGCGGGGGGCGCGGTGGGCGAGATCGGCACCAACTTTTTCGACTGCGACGGCCGGCCGTGCTGCCCAGAGTTTAACAATCGGGTGGTCGGTCTGACGATAGAGGAGATTAAAAGCGCGCCGCTGGTCATCGGGGTAGCCGGCGGCAACCGGAAGATCGACGCGATTCACGGGATTTTGCGCGGCGGCGTGCTGGACGTGCTGGTCACCGACGACGTGGTGGCGCGAACCATCCGCGAGCGCGAGCCAAACGGCATAGCGCACTCGCCCGCCAGGACGGCAGGAGCCATTCAAGCGGAGCACTGAATAGGGGGGTGGTGACCCAACCGCAAACCACCCAACAAAGCACCGACCGGATCGCGCGCCTCAAAGCCCGGGAACTGTCGATACCGCGCGTGAAGCTTTCGCCGGACATTCAGGAAGACATCATCTCAAGGACGGAGCATACGCTGTAACCCGGCAGCCCACCCATGAACACAGACGCCAGCGACCACACCCTCACCGCCATCATCACCGACATCGAACGTTTTACCGTCCACGACGGCACGGGCATCCGCACGCTGGTCTTCGTCAAGGGATGCCCGCTCCGCTGCCAGTGGTGCAGCAACCCAGAGACGCAACTCCCGGCCCCCCAGATCGCCCAGACGACGGCCCGCTGCCTGGGCTGCCAGACCTGCCTCCCGCTGTGCGAGGCGGGGGCGCTGACCTTCACGCCGGACGGAATCCAGCTCGACCGGGATCGCTGCACGTTGTGCGGCGAATGCGTCGAGGCCTGCGTGGCCGAATCGCTGGTGATCATCGGGCAGCGGATGACGCCGGACGCCGTCTTCGCCGAAATCAACAAAGACGCGATTTTTTACGAAACCTCCGGGGGCGGGGTGACGCTCAGCGGCGGCGAACCGCTGACCGCGCCGGCCTTCGCCCGCGCCCTGCTGGCCCGCTGTAAAGCGGCGGGCTTCAACACCGCGGTCGAAACCTGCGGCCATGTCAGCTGGGAATCGTTTGCAGCCGTGCTGCCCTACGTCGACCTGTTCCTGTATGACGTGAAACACATGGACGAGACCCAGCACCAGCAGGGCACCGGCGTTTCCAATACGCGCATCCTGGCGAACCTGGCCCGCCTGGACGAGGCCGGGGTCGACATCATCGTCCGCGTGCCGCTGATCCCGGGCTTCAACGAATCGGTGGACAACATCCGGCGCACGGCGGCGCTGGCTGCCGGCATGAAGCACGTCAGGCGGCTGGACCTGCTGCCTTACCACCGGCTGGGCACGCCCAAATACCGCAAGCTGGGCTTGAATTACCCGCTGGACGGGCTGACGCCGCCCCAGCGATCGGACGTGGAGAGACTGCTGGCCGAAGTCCAGGCCTACGGCTTGGCAGCGACTATCGGTGGCTGACCCGCCCCGCTGCGGCTTTCTCATACCCCCAACACCTGCCTGCCCGATGACACAACTCGCCGGGTGTGATAAGATTCAGTGAGCCTTCAGGCAGCCTGCTCATTTCAACGCCCACACGAATCTGCCAAACGCCAAGAAAAGCGATGCGCCCATCACCGCCGCAGGTTTGGCCGGGCCGGCCCAGTAGAAAGAAGCAGACCCCCATGCCCACCAACCTCCCCCCGGAATACTTCGAGGTCGAAGAGCGGTACCGCGCCGCCCAGAGCAAACCGGAAAAAATCGCCACGCTGGAAGAACTGATCGGCACCATCCCCAAACACAAAGGCACGGATAAACTGCGCGCCGACCTGCGCAAAAAACTCTCCAAACTGAAGAGCGACGCCGCATCCCATAAAAGTAAAAGCCGGCAGGTCTCGCCCTTCCAGATCGACAAGGAAGGCGCCGGGCAAGCGGTGGTCATCGGGCCGGCCAACGTGGGCAAGTCCAGCCTGGTCGCAGCGCTGACTAACGCCACGCCCGACATCGCCGCCTATCCCTACACCACCAGCCAGCCGCTGCCGGGCATGATGCCCATCGACAACATCCAGGTGCAGTTGATCGACACGCCGCCGCTCAGCCGGGAATACGAGCAGCCCCAACTGCTGGACCTGATCCGCAGGGCCGACTTGATGCTGCTGGTGGTCGACCTCCAGGCCTATCCCATCCAGCAGTACCAGGACACCCTCGCCCTGCTGGCCGATCACCGCATCATTCCCGACCATCTAAGAGACCGTTATGCCGAGATGCCGCGCCACAAGTTCATCCCGCTGCTGGTGCTGGTCAACAAAACAGACGACGAGACGCTGGACGAGGACTTCGAAGTCCTGTGCGAGCTGCTGGGCGAGCCGGAGTGCCCACTGGCGCCGGTCTCCGCCGAGCAGGGGCGTTACTTCGAGCGGATGAAGCAGGCCATCTTCGACAAGCTGGGCATCATACGCGTGTACTCCAAGCCGCCGGGCACAGACCACAACCCAGATCAGCCGTTTGTGCTCAAGCAGGGCAGCACCGTGGAGGACTTCGCGGGCAAGGTGCACAAAGATTTCGTGAAGCAGCTTAAATCGGCGCGGGTGTGGGGCAGCGGCGTCTTCGACGGGCAGCCGGTAGGGCGCGACTACCTGCTGCACGACGAAGATATCATCGAACTGCGCACCTGACGGCGACTCGGCATTAGCAGTTGACAGCGCGCCGATCCCCTCGTATAACCTGCCTGGACTTGCAGCTACCGGGGGGGGAAACCTCCCTGCCAAGGAGACCGTTATGGCGACACTCACCATGGTTGGCGCGGGCATGATGGGTACCGCGCTGACCTTCCCGGCTGCCGACAACGGCCACGACATCCGGCTGGTCGGCACGCACCTGGACACGGCGATCATCGAAAGCTGCCGGGAACAGCGCTTCCATCCCCGCCTCAAGCGCGAAATCCCGGCAGGCGTCCAGCCCTATTTTCACCACGAAATCGCCCAGGTCCTGCCGGACGCTGAGGTGGTAGGCATCGGCGTCAATTCGCGGGGCGTGGCATGGGCGGCGGAGGCCATCGGGCAGCACCTGCGGCCCGGCCAGATCATCTTGATGGTCACCAAGGGATTAGCCGGCACGGCGGACGGCGACCTGCGCCTGCTGCCGGACGTGCTGAAGGACGGCCTGCCGGCGGCCATCCGCAACCGGGTGTCCATCGCCGCCATCGGCGGCCCCTCCATCGCCGGGGAACTGGCGGCCCGACGCCATACCAGCGTCGTGTTCACCTCGCGCCAGGGGGATATCCTGCCCACCCTGCGCGACATGTTCGCCACACCTTACTACCACATCTGGACCTCGACCGACCTGGTGGGCGTCGAAGTGTGCGTGGCCCTGAAAAACGCCTATACGCTGGCGGTGGGCCTGGCCGCCGGCCTGGTGGAAGCGCAGGAAGCGGATTCCGCCGGGGCGCAGATGCACAACTTCGCGGCGGCGCTGTTTGCGCAGGGCCTGGCCGAGATCGCCACCCTGGTGCAGCACATGGGCGGCGGCCTGGAGACCGTGTACAGTCTGCCGGGGGCCGGAGACCTGTACGTCACCGCGCAGGGCGGGCGCAATACGCGGCTGGCGCGCCTCTTGGGCAGGGGTATGACCTACAGCGACGCCATCGAGGAGATGCCAGATGAAACCATCGAAGGCATCGACGCGCTGCTGGCCATCGTGCCGGCGATCGAACGGGCCATCCAGGGCGGTAAACTGGCGGCGGACGCGCTGCCCCTGCTGCGCCGCATGTACCAGATCGTCACGCGGCACGAACCGATCGACTTCGACTTCGACAGCTTCTTCGGACAGTTGCCGTTCGGGCAGTAATCCCGATCCATACCGATGATCTATCCTGGGAAAACCACCCATGACCACACCTGATCGTATCGCCATTCTGGGCGCGGGCGCGATGGGCGCTTTCTTCGCCAGTAAGTTCCACGAAGCGGAGGGCATGGCCGTCACGCTGGTGGCCGGCGGCGGGCGCTACACGCGGCTGCAGGACCAGGGCCTGACCGTCAATGGCGTCCACTACGCGATCCCGGTTGCCCGGCCTGAGGACGAAGCCCCGCCCGACGACCTGGTGATCGTGGCCCTGAAACACCACCAGCTGGTGGAAGCCGTGCACGACCTCACCAACCGCGCGGGTCCCTCGACCACCATCATCTCGGTCATGAACGGGCTGGACAGTGAACCGATGCTGGGCGAGGTCTACGGGGCAGAGAAGGTGCTGTACGCTATCTCGGTGGGCATCGACGCGCAGCGGCAGGGCCACATCATCCACTATACCAAACCGGGCAAGCTGTTTTTCGGCGAGGCCGACAATACCATCCTCAGCAGCCGGGTGAAGCATGTGCAAACCCTGCTGGACCGGGCCAACCTCGCCTACGAGACCCCGCCGGACATGATCCGTTTCATGTGGTGGAAGTTCATGATCAACGTGGGCGTGAACCAGGCGTCCGCCGTGCTGGGCGCGTCCTACGGCGTTTTCCAGACCTCGCCGGACGCACAGGCCCTGATGGAGACGGCCATGCGCGAAGTCATCGCCCTGGCCGAAGCGGCCCACGTCGACCTGGGTGAGCAGGACATCCGGGACTGGTACACCTTCCTCCATACGCTCGCGCCGGATGGACGCACCTCGATGCTGCAAGACGTGCAAGCCGGGCGCAAGACCGAGGTCGAGATTTTCGCCGGCAAGGTCGTGGCGCTGAGCCAGCAGTACGGCGTGCCGACGCCGGTCAACGAGACACTGCTGCGCATTATCCGCGTGATGGAAGCAGCGTGCTAGAAACACGGACCGCATCCGGGCTAAGATAAACCAACTCTACATTTGCCAACAAGGGTTTACACCAACCAATCGTCCGGCGGCCAGGCTGCGCCAACCCTCCACTTTGTTGCCAGGGTTTAGGGTGGAAAACGGGCGATTCTACTGCCGCGATCCAGCAAACCCTCCATTTGGTCACCACACGTTCAAACCGGCGACTCCGCCCGGCGCAACCCTCCACTCTGCCCCCCAGGGTTTATGATGATTGTGCAAACACCTGGAGGTGAATATGCCACAAATTGTCGTCGATGCGCTTTCTAAAACGTACCGCGTGCCGGAACGAGAAGCCGGGCTGTGGGCCTCGATCCGCAGCCTGGGGCATCGCACCTATCAAGAAGTCGAAGCGGTCCGTGCCATCAGTTTCACCATCGACGCCGGGGAAATGGTGGGGTTCATCGGGCCAAACGGGGCGGGCAAAACCACCACGCTGAAGATGCTGTCCGGCCTGCTGCACCCCAGCGGCGGGACGGCTCAGGTCGCGGGGTACACACCCTGGGCACGCCAGCCGGATTACCTGTGTTTGATCAGTATGGTGATGGGCAACAAGAGCAAGATCATCTGGGACGTACCACCGCTGGATACCTTCAACGTGCTGGCCGAGGTTTACCGCGTGCCGCGTCACGAATACCGCCAGGCCCTGGAAGAACTGGTCGCGCTGCTGGAGATGGAAAACCTGCTGCGTAAACCGGCCCGCAACCTCTCCCTGGGCGAGCGGATGAAGTGCGAGTTGGTCGCTTCGCTGCTGTATGGGCCGCGCGTGCTGTTCCTGGACGAGCCGACGCTGGGATTGGACGTCTCCATGCAGCGGCGGCTGCGGACCTTCATCAAAACCTACAATGCGCGCTCCGGGGCGACGATCATGCTGACCAGCCACTACATGGCCGACGTGACCGAGTTGTGCCCGCGCGTGATCCTGATCCACCACGGCCGCCTGCTCTACGACGGTTACCTGGACCGCCTCCGCGAGCAGCTCGCGCCCTTCAAGCTGATTCATGCCACGGTGAACGGCAGCGGCTTCCAGGTAGAGAATCTGCCGCCGGTCAGCGACGCTTTCGCCCACGACCTGGCCGCCTACCAGGGAGCCGCCGAGCAGTACGACGACATGACGATGTTCGTGCTCGGCAAAGCTTAGCCTGGATTACACCGCTTGCACGTCCAGCACGATCTTGACGGTGCTCGGATCGTCGCGCGCCACAATGGCGAAAGCCTCTTCGACCGTGCGCATCGGCATCTGGTGCGTGATCAGCAGTTCGGGGTGCAGCAGGCCACGGGACATCAGGTGGATGGCGCGCGGGAATTCGCCCAGCGTCACACGGGAAGCGATGATCTGCGCCTCTTTGATCACCAGCGTTTTGAAGTGCACGGGCGTCAACTGCTCGCCCAAACCGACGGTGACCACGCGCCCGCCGTTGCGGATCATCTTGACGGCCTGGGCCAGCGGCGCTTCCTGGCCGTCGAGCAGGTGGTAGTGGCCCACCGCTTCGATCACGCAGTCCGCGCCCCGGCCGCCGGTGATAGCCATCACCTTCTCGACCGGGTCTTCCTGCCGGATGTCGACGGCGTAATCCGCGCCAAGCTGGTGAGCCGTCTCCAGGCGGAACGGCTGGAGATCGGTGATCACGGTCGTGTTAGCCCTGGCGCTGTGGCACAACACGTCCAGGATGGCCAGCCCCAGCTTGCCCGCCCCGAGGATGACTACCGTCTCACCCAACTGCACCTGCCCCCGCCGCAAAATGTGATGGCCCAGGCCGTACATCTCCACCATGGGCGCGTGCGCCAGCGGTACGTTGTCCGGCAAATGGTAAACCTGGTTGGCCGGCGCGGCGACGTACTGACCATAACCGCCATCCAGGTCCACGCCTAGCAGCTTGAGGGTGGCGCAGGCATTGATGTGGCCGGAGAGGCAGGCCGGGCAGTTGTGACAGGAGATGATCGGGTCGACGGCCACCCGGTCACCGACCTGGAAGCCGGTCACCTCGCGCCCGACTTCCTCGATGACACCGCCGAACTCGTGGCCCTGGATGGCCGGGAAGCTGACCCGGTCGTGGAATTCGCCCAGGTAGATGTGTAGATCGGTGCCGCAGATGCCGGCGTATGCCGACCTGATGAGCACCTCGTCGGGCTTGATCTGGGGATCGGGCGCATCGCCCAGACGAATATCCCGGTCACCGTAGAGAATGCCTGCTTTCATTTGATTTCGCTCCTCGCGGTGCACACCGGTGGAAGACACCGGGCGGCCGCCTTCATACAACCGATGGCCCGGGACGCTCCCCTAGGCCGATACCAGGATCATGTTGGCGTACTGGATGGTGTCGCCGGTGCGGATCAAGCCGATGGCCCCCGGCACACGGGTCTTGAAGGCGTCATGCGGCTCGTAGGTGACGGGGATGTCGCCGAACGCTTGCCGAAACGACGCCTGAACATCCGGCCTATTCACGCGCCGGAATTCCTCGGCCATGTAGGCCTGCCCGATGATGTAAGCCGGTGTGATGGCCTGCAGCACCTGCAGGACTGTGGGAATATCGTCCACCAGCGAGAGATCGACCGTCTCGATCATGGGCCAGTAGGGAAAGCCACGGTCGGCGATCACCAGGGTGTTGGTGTGGCGGACGCGGCTGAGCAGCGCGTTCACCTGCGGATTCAAAATGCCCGTTTTCAGCATGGTCGCTCCTCTTTGACGGCTCTAGGTGTTGTCCCAGGTTTCGTCGTGCACCGGTTCTAAGATCGCCTGGACTTCGGACAGCAGGGCCGGGTCAGGCAGCGTGCCCAGGTAACCCACATTCCGGCGGACCCGGTCCGGACTCGCCATCCCGACCAGCGTCGTGGCGATGGCCGGATTCGACAGGCTGAAGCGGATCGCCAGCCGGGCGATATCCGCGCCATTCTCCCGGCAGTGAGCGGCCGCCCTGGCACAGGCCGCTTTGACGGCGGGGGAAGCGGGGTGCCAGTCCGGCGGACCCGCATTGGTCAGCAGGCCCATGGACAGCGGCGACGCACTGATGATACCGACTCCCTTCGTTTGCAGGTAGGGGATCAGGCCGGTCAGCGCGGTGTCGTTCAGCGAATAATGGCAGAAGGAGAGGATGGTATCCAGGGCGGCGTGATCCAGAATGGCCGGGAAGTTGGTCAACGGCAGGCCGGTAATGCCGACCAAACGCGCCTTGCCCACCTGGCAGGACCGGCGCAGCGCGGGCAGCGTCTCCTCGAGAATCTGGCGAGGCGTGGTGAACTCGATGTCGTGGCACTGGATGATGTCCACGTAATCAACGCCCAGGCGGGACAGGCTGTCGTCGATGCTGGCCAGGGTTTGCGCCGCCGAGTAGTCAAAACGACCCGGCCCCAGCCGCCCGACCTTGGTCGCCAGGTAATAGGACTCGCGCGGAACTGTGCTCAGCGCACGGCCCAGGACCGCCTCGGCTCTTATCTCCCCATAATACGGCGCCACGTCGAAATAGTTGATGCCCAGGTCGATGGCCGTATGAACGGCCCTCATGCCCTCCTGCTCATCAATAGCCCCGAACACGCCGCCCAACGGCGACGCCCCAAAACCCAGCGCCGAAACTTCGAGACCGGTCGCGCCCAGCTTTCGAACTTCCATCGTCACTCCTGTAACGAGGGGAATCGATCGCCGCCACCCCCACGCCATCCACCAGGAAAGACTTCCGCCGGACGATCAGTCATCGTCGGCCACGTCTCCAGGCAGGACATACACCGGCTGCGGCTCTGACTTGCCCTTGAGGGCGACGGCTCCCAGGTATTCGTTCGCCAGGTAAGCGGCGATCTGCTGCTGGAAGGGCTCGGTCACCAGCACCTGGTTCACGCCGGCATAACTCATCAGGCGCGCCGCCACGTTCACCGTATCGCCCAGGATATTATATTCGCGGCGGCCGCGCGGCTCTCCTACCTCCCCGGCAAAGGCGGGGCCGAAAGCCATCCCGATGCGGCTGGCGAGAGTCACCTGCTCGTCGCCAATAACCAGCGGCGGCAAATGGGCGATCATATCGCGGATGACCAGCGCGGCTCCGGCGGCCCGGAGCGCGTCATCGGCGTGGGCATGGGGCACGCCGAAATAAATCATGATGTCGGAGCCATCCAGGTGATAAGTCGTCTTTTTGAGCACGCCGCCGCGCGCTTCCACCGCCGCGTTGATCAGCGTAAAGACGCGGGAGAACGCCGCGATCAGGCCGGCTTCGTCGGCAGGCGCGGCCTGGTTGATGCCTTCCGTCAGGCCGATCAGGTTGACGAACATCACGGCGATCGGGGGAAACTTGGGCGCGATCGTGCGTCGCGCCGTGCTTTCCACCACCAGGTCGAGGATCGGCAGCGGCAGGTAACTGGCCAGAGGCTCCACGATGCCCGTCACGTTTTCGATCTCGGTCAGCAGGCCATCCAAACTGCGGTCGAGCAGTACGGCGCTGGACAGACGCCGCGTGGACGTGAAATCCACCTCGCCCAGCTGGTCGTCCGCCAGGTCGTCGACCACCAGCATATAGCCGGGTTTGCCCACCTCAAAGCGGAAGTCGTCCTGCACCTGTTCATAGGCCTGCCCGGTAAGGTTTACCCGGCCCACTACCCCGGCATCTTCTGTGCGCTTGGTATTGCGGACCGTGTTACCCAGCAGTACGTGGTCCATGCGGCGCGGCGTGCCGATGTTGGCCGTCAGGAAAGGCCCGGTGTGCACGCCGATGCGCATCCCCAGGGAAAAGGTGCCATGTTCGGTTTCAAACTCGTCATAAGCCGCCATAGCACGCTGCATCCGCAGGCTGGCCCGCACCGCCTGGGCGGTGTCATTAAGGCGCGGGTCATCCGGGAACTTGATCAGCATGGCGTCCCCGGTGAATTCCAGCAGCGTCCCGCCGGATTTACTGATGATCTCGATCATCTCGGCGAAGTACCTGTTGAGCACCTCGAGCAGCACCCGCGCGCCTTCCCGTCCGAAAGTGGCGTTCGATTCCAGGAGGTGGGTAAAACCTGACAGGTCTGTGAACATCAAGGTGCCGGACTGCCATTCAAACCCGACTTCGCCGGGGCTGGGCAGCGTCTCGACGACCTGCCGGGGGACATAATCGTATAGGATGTGCTGAAGACTGCGTAAATGTTCAAAAACGCGGAGCAGCGTATCCTGGGAAGGATCCAGCCAGGCCGCTGCGTAGAGATCGGCTGGCAGCAAGGTGCGCAGGCGCGGCTCGATCGCAGCTAGTGGATGAGGAGAAGCGTGTGCCATAAGAATATGCTATACCTTGGGTTGGGCGTTACCGATCGGCGCGTGCACAAGCCCGGTGCCACATCGACATACCTGATGAGATATCATATAGTGTATCCATGTCGGTCATGATAAACAACGTCACGCGGTCCTATATGAGCGACTCTGTGGGGATGCATCGCCAGACTCCCGGCATAGGGCTACACTCACGACCATACACCAGCAGTTCCCCAGGCGATGAATGAGCGAGAAGCGGAGTATAAGCGATGCCTGTTGACAAAATGGTAGTCTACAAAGTAAACGATCAACCCATCCATGTGCATGAGGAAGGCCGCAGCGACGGGCCAATCGCGCTGCTGATCCACGGGTGGTCGAGTTCGTGGTTTGCGGTCTCGCCGCTGCTGCCGTTGTTGGGCGAACGCTACCGCTGCCTGGCGGTCGACCTGCCGGGATATGGGGATTCACCACCGCTCGACGCGCGGGCGACGATCCCCGGCTACGTGGCGATGATGGCCGATCTCATCCGCGAGGTCAGCGACCAGCCGGTGGTGCTGGTCGGCCATTCCATGGGCGGGATGATCAGCCTGGCCCTGGCCCTGGAACATCCCGAACTGGTGGAACGTCTGGTGCTGCTTTGCCCGACGATCAGCGGGCGGCTGTCCCTTTTCATCAACCTGTTCATGTCGCCGTTCGTCATTTTCCAGCGTATCGCCATCTTTGACAAGCTGGTCTCGCTGCTGGAACCGCAGATGATCAGCGTGACCGACCGGCTGCTGCGGCCAGCGCTGTTTGCGGACCGCACCGGCATCACCGAGCAGGACTACGAAAAAATCCGGGCAGATGCCCGGCGGCCGGGCCGAGGCCGTGTCCGGGCGGAATGCTTCTGGGCCATGCGGGAAAACGATCTGCGGGGCCGGTTGGAGGCGATCACGGCCCCATCGCTGATCGTGTGGGGCATGGAAGACAACACCGTGCCGCTGCGTGACGCCAGCGTGGTCGCGCGGGAGTGGCCCGATGCCGATCTGCGCGTGATCCCCAATGCCGGGCACTGGCCGCAGTTCGAAACGCCGGAAGTAACCGAACGTTACGTACGCGCCTTTCTCAGCACGCCTTTGAAGCTGCTCAAGGTGCAGTTCTGACCGGCCTCGACCATCACCTGCGCGTCTGGGCACGCCCAAAGACCTTAAACGCCACGCCTGGTCCTGGTCCCAAATACAGGGCGGGCGCCCTATGGACGGCGTCTGACGAAAGGATAATCCGCCGAGAAGCAAGAGGTGCGTATGGACAAACCAATGAACGACAACCAACAGCAGGGCGGGCTGGATGGACTGAGCACGCTGGATTTCAGTGCGCTGGCTCCGGCGGAGCGCTTCATCGTTCGTTTTATCCTGCGCAAGCTGGAAGCCTCTTATACTCAAATCAACGAAGCAGCCGGCGACCTGCCGACGGAAAAACGCCTGTCCCAGCAAGAACTGGATGATTCCCTGGCCGACCTGACTGAGCGCGGCTGGCTGCTCCGGCGTGAGGAGGGCGACCAGTCCTGGTACAAGGTTCACTTTCGTACCCGGGCCACGCGTAAAGCCGAGGACAGCCCGCTGCAAGATGCCTGGGACTCGCTGGCCGACGGCGATACAGCACAACGCTCACCGACACCGGCGGAAAAACCCGGCGTCAAGCCGCCCGCGTCCAGGCGCGACCCCCTGGCCAGGACCTGGGAATCCGAGCCGGACACAGCCGACGACGATGTTCCCCCGGAAAACAGCGAACCGCGCAGCCACCTGGGCAATATCCTGGGAGCCTTAGGCTTTGGGAACAAAAGCGCCACATCACCCGACGATCCAGAGGCCACGCCCTGACCGCGGACACACCCGACGGACAGAGTTGATCAGACGGGCAGAATAGGGGAGCACGGTACCATTCGACCCTTTACCAGGTGACTGCGGGCACTGCGGCCCGGGCAAATTGGACTTAAGTTGCTGGTAAAATCATTTGTGCCGTACAATACCGTGCGGTAAAGGCGATCTTACGCGCCTGGTGTTTGGCAGCAGCTACCAGGCGCCAGGATGCTACCAGCGGTGGTTGTTACACACCGGACCGTGCAGCCCCGGCGGCTGCACCCTGACCAACGCGCCACCGATGGTGGGGAGCCGTTCGCCAGGGACCGGACACAAGGTGCGGGGAATCGCGCAGTGGGAATACACAGCATATGGGCGAACGCTTGGGCCAGTTATTTCGTATCCGCCCGGGAGAGACCGGGACCGTTGTGGCGCTGGGTTTCATCCTGCTGACCAACGCCCTGGCGATGCAAATCTCATACGTGGTCTCTATCAGCGGCTTCCTCAGCGAACAGGGCGCCAACCAGATCCCCCTGGTGTGGATCGTGGATATGCTGCTGATCCTCCTGCTGACGGGTATCAGCTCGTTGATCGTGGACCGGTTCAACCGCGTGAGGTTGATGGGCGCGATGAGTATCGCCCTGGCGGTGATATTTATCGTCCTGCGGCTGATGTTTATCGCCGGACTGCCCGGCTGGCTCAATTACTCATTGCTGTACCTCATCGCCGAGCAGCAGTGGCAGTTTTTCCCGCTGGTGTTCTGGGTGCTCGCTAACGATATCTTCGACATGGCCCAGGCTCAGCGCCTGTTCCCCCTGATCGCCGCCGGCAACCTGTTGGGCCAGACGCTGGGGCTGGGCATTGCCGCTGCTGCGCCCGGCCTGATGAGCAGCCTGAACATCTCGTCAGAAGAACTGCTGACGCTGAACGTACTGATCTACACGCTGTCCAGCTTCGTGATTGCGTGGGGGCTGCGCAGCGCTCACATCCGGAAAACGGCCTACAGACGAGAAACCGTGCGCGAGACCCTGACCGAGGGATGGGGCTTTGTCCAGGAGGTCCCGGCGTTCCGCTACCTCATGATGGCCGTCCTGGCCCTGACAATTTGCGATACAATTATCGAATTCCACTTTCTGGCGTTATCGGAGACGGCTTTTCCGGAGACGGCCAGCTACCAGACGTTTTTCAGCCTTTACCGGCTGGGGGTTATCCTGGCGGCCACGGCCATCCAGGGCTTCCTGACGAGCAGGGTCATCAACAAGGTCGGGTTAAAGAACGCATTTTTTGCCCTGCCACTGGCTTTGCTGAGCGGCGCGTTATGGGCCATCGTCATGCCCGGCATCGCCAGCAGCGTGGGGGCGATGGTGCTCTTGAAGCTGACGCGGGATACCATCGACGAATCGTCGCGCAAGTCGTTCCAGGCGTTGGTGCCGGAAGAGCGGCGGGGACGGGTCAGCCTGTTCATGGACAGCTACCCGGTGGCAGTAGGCACGATCATCGGCGCGGTGGCGGTCGGCGCCATCGTTTTTATCGGGCAGCAGATGGGCAGCACGCGATACTTTATCGTCTACCTGGGGATAGCGGCTTTTACCGCCTGGTTCGCCATCTGGGCCATCGCACGTATGCGCCGGGTCTATGACAGCAGCCTGCTCAACTGGCGCTTAAAACGGCGGCGGCGCGGTGGGCAGATGCTGGACAAGCTCGACTTCTGAGGCAGCGCTCACTGACGGGGAGCAGCGCCGCCCGTCCCAGATTGACGGGGCACGCGTGACGCGTAACCTAACCGGGGATGGCCGGTCACCAACGAGAAGGAGCGATTGGGTGGAGGTTGGTTTAACCTACGACTTGCGGGATGAGTATCCATTGGACCACCAGGCTCCGCCCGACAGCCATGGCGAGTTTGACTCAGTCGAGACTATCAATCACCTGACGACAGCGCTTGAGGGCCTGGGACACCGGGTCCGCAAGATCGGCAACATCCACGCTCTGGCGAAGTTTCTGACACAGGGGGAGCGGGTCGACATCGTGTTCAATATCGCGGAAGGTGTGCGGGGCCAATCCCGGGAGGCGCAGGTGCCCGCCCTGCTGGAAGCCTACGATATCCCGTATACCGGCTCCGACCCGCTGACGCTGGCCCTGTGCCTGAACAAGGCGCTGACCAAGCAGGTCTGGCGGTATCACGGCCTGCCGACGGGAGCCGACTGCGTGATTCACAGCCTGGACGACCTGGCACGGCGACAGGACGATCTGCCGGACTACCCGCTGTTCGTCAAGCCGCTGCACGAAGGATCGTCCAAGGGAATCAGCAGCCCGGACTCGATCATCCGCGATGCAGTGACACTGCGGGCGCGCGTCGACCAGCTGCTGACCTGGTACCAGCAGCCGGTGCTGGCAGAAGCCTACCTGCCAGGGCGGGAGTTCACCGTGGCCATTCTGGGCAATGGCCCCGAGGCCGCCGTGATCGGCGTGGCCGAAGTGGTGTCGATTTCGTCGGGCGGGATCAGCAGCTTCCACGACAAGGAAGATTGGGAAACGCGCGCGCCGGATTATTATCGTCCGCTGCCTGCCGGAGACCTGGCGACCCGGCTGGCAGCGCTGGCCCTGGCCGCTTACCATGCCGTCACCTGTCGGGACCTGGGGCGGGTAGACATCCGTCTGGATGCCGACGAGGCTCCCCAGTTAATGGAGATCAATCCCTTGCCGGCGCTGAACCGTCAGCACTCCGCCCTGACCTTTATCGGGCGGCAGGCCGGGGTCGGCTACGAGACGCTGATTGACCGGGTGCTGACCTGCGCAACCAGCCGATTGAACCTGTCATCATAAAGGTGCTGGCCGCGTCCGGTCGTGGTAAGGTTAGCATGGCTGGACCTTGGGCTTCCCGCCATTCTTGACTCGGTCAGCGATAATGGCGAAACTACAGTAGGGGAAAGTGCTATGGAAAAGCAGAAAAAACGACGGATCGCTTACATCAGCCTGCGCATGAAGCTGCTGCTCGTCTTCACCGTGCTGTTCAGTCTCGTCTTCGTGGGCGCGTACCTCTGGTTCTATACCTTCGCCACCAACACCGCCCTGGACCGGATCGAGGAAGACCTGGTGGCCACTCTACAGGGTACAGCCGCCGGGCTGGACGTGGACGAGATGCTGGCCCTGGCCGCCGAAGGCGAGGTCAACGAGGACGGCTTCAGCGACGATCCCCGCTACTGGCGCCAGGTGGACTGGCTGGATCAGATTCACAGTATTGAACCGCGCGCCTGGCCTTACACCTACCTGCGGGGCGAGGGGGAGAACGAGGTGATCTTCATCTCCGATCTCTTCGCCCGTTATGACCCGAACCGGGCCACTGGCTTCCTGGAACCGTATACCAGCATCGGGCCGCTCATTCGTGGGCTTGATGAGCTGACCACCTTCATGGAACCGTACGACGACCCATGGGGCGACTGGGTTTCGGCCTACATTCCACTGACCACCGAAGATGGGGAATATGTAGGCGGGTTGGGCGTGGACTTCCGCGCCGAGTACGTCTTCGATGTACAACAGGCCATCAAAGACAGCATCGTGTTGGCTTTTCTCATCACCTATTCCATGATCTTCGTGATCGTATTCCTGGTCTCGCGGCTGATGCGCCCCATTGCCATCCTGACACGTATCGCCGAGCGCATCGGTGAGGGTGATTACGATCAGGACCTGGCGCCCTTGAGCAACAAACGCTTCCCGGATGAGATCAGCACGCTGGCCGAGGTCTTTGCCATTATGATCGGCAAGGTCTCCCAGCGCGAAACCAAGCTGAAGCAAGAAGTCGCCCAGCTTAAGATCGAGGTCGACGAGGTGGATCGAAAGAAACAGGTCGAGAAAATCACCGAGAGCGAGTACTTCCAGGAATTGCAGGAAAAAGCGCGGGAAATGCGCGCGGGAAAGAAAGAACCGTCCGCCAGCGAACCGGCCCCCGAAGGCTAAGCCTGATCGCTAGGTCGCCATAAAAACTGATATGCGTCTGATCGTTTTGCTTGCGCCGCACACCTGGAGAAAATGTAATGGCTAAAATCATATCCATCCATTCGTTTAGGGGTGGAACCGGCAAATCCAACACCACCGCGAACATCGCCACACTGTTGGCTATGGAAGGTTACCGCGTCGGCGTGATCGATACCGACATCCAATCGCCGGGGATTCATATCCTGTTCGGCATGGACGAGGAATCGATGACCTATTCGCTCAACGATTACCTGTGGGGGAAATGCGATATCGCCCAGACCGCCTACGATGTGACCAAAAACCTGGGGGATAACATCAAAGGGGAGGTGCATATCATCTCCGGCGGGGAGATTTTCCTCATCCCGTCCAGCATACGGGTCGGCGAGATCGCCCGTGTCCTGCGCGAGGGCTACGACGTGGGCTTGCTCAACGACGGCTTCCACAAGCTGATCGAAGAGCTGGGACTCGACGTGCTGATGATCGACACCCACCCTGGCCTGAACGAGGAAACCCTGCTGTCCATCGCCATCTCCGATACACTGGTGATCATCCTGCGGCCAGACCAGCAGGACTACCAGGGCACCGGCGTCACGGTTGAAGTAGCGCGCAAACTCGAAG
>DAOUEM010000609.1:0-3402 GCA_034430555.1 Anaerolineae bacterium
CCAGGCGGCCGTCACGCAGCACATGGACGACGTCGGCCTCCTCCATGACCTGCGGATCGTGCGAGACCACCACCACGGTGATCTGCTGCTCTTCCACGAAGCGGCGGAGCTGATCCAGGATGAGGCGGCCCGTCTGCGAATCAAGCTGGCCGGTCGGTTCGTCGGCCAGGATCAGACGTGGGTGGGCGGCCATGGCGCGCGCCAGGGCGACCCGCTGCTGCTCGCCGCCGCTCAATTCGTAGGGGCGATGGCGGGCGCGGTCGCTCAGCGCCACCCACTCCAGCGCCTTGGCGACGCGATTTTGCCGTTCGCCGCGGGGCATCCGGCGCATGCGCAGCGGCACGCCGATGTTCTCCTCGGCGCTGAGCAGAGGCAGCAGGCCAAACGTCTGGAAGACAAAGCCGATCCGGTCGCGGCGCATCACCAGCCGATCCTGCGGACTCATCTGGTCGAGGCGGTCGCCGTCCAACCACACTTCGCCCTGGGTCGGATCATCCAGGCCAGCGATCAGGTTGAGCAGCGTGGTTTTACCGGAGCCGGAGCGACCAACGATGGCCGTCATCACACCGGGGAAAATCTCCAGCGACACGTCATTGACGGCATGGATGTCCGCGCCGCCCAGTTGGAAGATGCGGTGCAGGTGCTGCACACGGATGATGGGTTCCTGTTGGGCCTGGCTCATTCTGGCTTGCCCTCCGTCTCTGCCTGTTGCTCGCGGTCCGGGTAAACGCCCACATGATCGTCGCGCAGGCGCAGCTTGACCCGGTCCTTCATCTCCAGCGATTCAATATACCCCTGGGGCAGCTGCAGCCGCCCCACCCGGTCCAGGATGGCAAACTCTTCCTCGGAGATGGCTGCGCCATCGGAGCCACGGCGGCGGAGCACCTCGGTGCTGGTCCGGCCATCACGGAAGCCGACCACGCGATCGACCTGGCTGGCCACAGTATAGTCGTGCGTCACCACCACGACGGTCACGCCGAATTCCTCGTTGAGGGCCCGCATGGCCTCAAAAATCGTATTGGCCGCCTCGCTGTCCACTTCCCCGGTCGGCTCGTCGGCCAGCAGCAGGGACGGACGGTTGGCCATCGCCACGGCGATCGCCACGCGCTGCTGTTCGCCGCCGCTCAGCCGGTCTGGGTGATGATGCAGGCGATCGCCCAGGCCGATGCTGCCCAGCAAACGCGAAGCCCGTTCGCGCCGTTCTCGGGCGCGGATGTGGTTCAGTGCCATCGGCAGCTCGACGTTTTCCAGAGCTGTCAGGTAGGGGAGCAGGTTGCGGGAAGTCTGCTGCCAGACAAAACCGACCTGCTGCCGGCGGTAAAGCACCTGGTCGCGCGGCTCCATCTCCAGCAGGTTAAAGCCGCCCACCCGGACGCGGCCAGCCGTCGGCAAATCCAGCCCGCCCAGGATGTTCATGAGCGTCGATTTGCCGGACCCCGATGGCCCCACCAGCGCCATCATCTCGCTTTTGTCAATGACCAGGTCCAGGCCCTGCAAAGCGACGACTTCCAGGTCGGCGACCTTGTAAATCTTGACCAGGTTCTCACATTGGATGAAAGATTCACTCATGTTCCCTGTCCTATGTTGGGCTGCTTTACCGCTTCACGTTGGTCAGCGGGCTGTGGCAAACCGTGCACACCTCGACAGCCGAGGTGTAATCCAGCCCACACGTTTCACAGGTTTTACGGTCGGCGCCGGCCTGCGTGTCGACAATCGCCCGTGCTACAGCCCACTCCAACCCGGCCGCGGTCAGGTCGCGCACGACATACTCGACCGGCGTGCCGGCGGCCAGTTGGTCCTTCACCCGGTTCATCTGCCCGGCCAGGTCCGAGGCGGGTTTGGCCCGCTTGGCGTTCAACACACGCGTCTCAAAGGCCGCCCCGCAGGTCTGGCACTCGATGTATTCGCGCCCCTCCCCTACCGGGAAGATAGGGATGAAATACAGCGCAAAGTAAGGTCGCGCCTGTTTACGGTCGTAGCGCCGCTGGGCCTGGCAGCGCGGGCAAAAGAACTGCCCGGAGTCCAGCGTCTTGCTTCTGTTGCGTGTTCCAAATACGATCATGTATCTCGCCTGACTACTCTTCGCCCAGGCGCAATACCTGGGCAACCCTCATCCGCCGGACGTAAAAGGCCGTCAAGGCCAACAAAACCACGAACACCGCGATCAGCGCCAGCAGCAACCCGGCGACATCCAGCAGCGGCATACGCAGCACCTCGCTGCCGACCAGTTCCAGGAAGGGCAGCAGCAAGTAGGCCAGCAGCGCGCCGAGAATCACGCCGACCAGCAGGGCCGGCGTCACCAGGGCGGCCTGTTCCACCGCCAGCAGGCTCCACACGTTGCGCCCTTCCCAGCCCATCGCTTGCAGCACGGCGAAGGCAATCGCCCGCCGGCGCGCGGTCACGGCCAAATAAAAGGCGAAGTCGAGCACGCTCAGGCTCAGGGAGACCCAGAACCCGGCGAACAACATCCCGGTGATGGCGTTGGGCAGCGGATCGCGCTGGATATCGTTATACAGGTCCCAGGCGTACGCCACCGTCTGCACACCAGGCGAGCCGGTCGCCGCCAAACGAAAATCCTGTCCTGGCTCGCGGTCGGTCAGGTCCAGCCAGGCCGTGTTCCAGTCGTAGAATTCGTGCACGGACGCGGTGGTATTCAGCAGGGGACGGATGGAATCCGTCCAGGCGATGATGAAATTATCGCGGTCCGTCTGGGTGAGGAAATCAGGCACAATAGCGACTACACGAAACCGCATGTTGACGTTACCCAGGGGCAGCGGTAGATCGCTGGTTACCTCGTCGCCCACCTCAAACGGCTGGCGCAGCGCCGAGCGGCGGCCATAAAAGTCGGCGTAATGCTCGGACACGACGACGGGCACCGTCTGCACGGGGGTGATATTCACCGCCAGGGATGGCTCCAGCACCCCGCCGCCCACCTGCCTGATCCGGTAGTCGATCTGCAAGCTGCCGCTGCCTTCGGACGCCTGCGCCGAGGATGCGGTCAGGACCAGGTCCGCCGGTTGGAGGAAGCGGCGCGGGTCGACGGCCCAACCGCCAGCGTCATTATCGTTAAACCCGGCCAGCAGCGTCTCTGCATCGCCCGCGTTGACGGCCTGGATGTTGTCCAGATACAGCGTGTGGGTGAAGTCCTGCAGATCGCCGCGCCGGCTGGTCAGGCGGAAGCTGGTCAGCCGCCAGGGGGGCCGGCCCAGGCCCGGCGGCAGGTCGGCGGTGTACGTCACGAAGCGGCCCGAATCCTGCGGATCGACGGTGGTCATCTCGACGACCAGCGGCACGCCCAGCACGTCCACAAACTCCGCGGCGAGCGTGGTATCGGTCGGCTCGGCGTCGCCCGGCACGGCGTAGACCTCAACCGTGACGGCAGCGGCATCCTCGGGCAGCAGT
>DAOUEM010000610.1:0-6051 GCA_034430555.1 Anaerolineae bacterium
CCGACCGGGTACAGCAGCAGGTCGAGCCTGGTCCACAGGTGGCGCGCCTCATGCTCCGGCAGCCGCGCCCACCAGGTGTCCTTACCGGCCCAGCCGATCACCTCAATATAATTGTCAGCCGTACGTGTGACCTCGAGATGGTAGGTCACAGACGGCTTGTCACTGCCGCGTATGGGCGCGGTGACGGCGAGGCCCGTCACCTGCGGCGCCTTTTCCGGGAACAAGAGGCCCGTCAGGTTAAACCACAACAACTGCGCCGCGCGTTTGGTCAGCACCCGAAACCAGCGTCCCTCCACCCCAATGCCACCCACAACCACGGTATCGCCCTGTGTTTTGTTCAGCACAAACATTTCGGACGACACGCCGTAGCGGCGCTGGCTGAACGGCTTGGTCAGTTTGGTCGTTCGGATCGGTCTTTCGGTCATTACCAGTTCCATTCACCTGAACTCAACCGTATTGACCGGCTGGATATCCTCAGCCGTAAACGAGAATCCGTCCCTCCCCGGCGACAACCCGCCCGATACGCTGGGGCACATCACCTTGGGCGGCCAGATCGTCTACCAACTGCTCCGCTCGACCCGGGGGCACGGCGATCAGCAGTCCGCCGGAGGTTTCCGGGTTGAAGAGCAGCGCCTGTACTTCCTCTGATAAACCATTATCGAAGCTCACCCACTGGTCGTAATACGTGCGGTTATCCGACATACCGCCGGGGAATAACCACTGCGCGGCGTATTCCTCAACGCCCGGCAGCCACTTGATCCGGCGCACATCGATCTCCAGGTCCACGCCGCTCAGCGCGGCCATCTCCCGGCCATGACCAAGCAAGCTGTAGCCGGTCACGTCGGTCATGGCATGGGCGTCGACCGCGCGAGCAGCCGCCGACGCGGCCCGGTTCAGGCGGCTCATGCTGGCGACTGCCGCCGCTACATCCACCAGGGCGGCCTTACCCTGCTTGAGCGCCGTGGTCGTCACGCCGGTGCCCAGCGCCTTGGTGATCACCAGCTCATCTCCGGCTTGAGCGCCGGATTTACTGCGCACCTGGTCCAGGTCGGCCATACCGATCACCGCCAGGCCGTATTTCGGCTCGTCATCCTTAATGGTATGCCCGCCGGCTATGATCGCGCCAGCCTCCCGGACCTTTTCAGCACCGCCCCGCATGATCTCGCTCAGGATGGAAGCGCTGAGCCTATTGGGGAACGCAGCGATGTTCAAAGCAAACAACACGTCGCCGCCCATCGCAAACACATCGCTCATGGCGTTGGCGGCAGCAATGGCACCGTAATCGTAGGGATCATCTACCACCGGCGGGAAAAAGTCCGTGGTGACGATCAGCGCTCGTTTATCGTCCAGCCGGTATACGGCGGCGTCATCCGGCTCCGCCACACCTAACAGCAAATCAGGGTAATGGGCCGGCAGGAAAGTCTGTTGTAAGGGGCGCAAAACTTGCGCCAGCTCGTCCGGAGCGAGTTTAGACGCTCACCCCGCACACGAGGCCAAGGCGGTGAGCTTGACTTCGTGATTACCCAGCTTGGTCACTGCGTTATCTCCAGTGTTGATGCAGCCACAACGGTATCGCTGACTCCAGTATAAGGGGCCAGTCAGCACCCAGCAACAGTTATCGAACTGCTATAACAATATCTTAACATCCTTACAAAGGTTCGAAGAAAACTAACCGGTGTGGCTTTTGCCCGGACATCAACGCCGGGCTATAATCCGCAGGTATGAAGAACAGACGCATCTCCAACTTTGAAGATCGACTGGAACGGCTGGTGGAAGGCAGCTTTGCGCGGCTGTTCCGAGGTCCGCTGCACCCCCGCGACGTGGCCCTGCAGCTTGCTAAGTCCATCGAAGATAACACCATTGTCGGCGGCGGCGGGCGGGAAGCAGCGCCGACCCAATACCAGATTCGCCTGTTCCCAGACGATTACACAGTTCTGATCGCACAAACACCGGACCTCACCCAGCAGCTTGCCCGGGAAGTCGTCGACTACTGCCAGGAAACGGGTTTTCACCTGCTGAGCACACCCGAGGTTATCCTCATCCCCGATCCCGCCGTCCAGGCCCGTACTTTACAGGTAGATGTCCGGCACATCGTGCACAAGCACGAAACAACACAGATCATGGAGCCGGTCGACCTGCCCCTGGTCGGTTCCCGGCTGGATGCGTCACTCATCATCGACGGACAACGGACCGTGCCCATCAACCGGGACATCTTTAACATCGGTCGCCACCCGGAAAACAACCTGGTCATTAGCGATGTGCGTGTCTCACGGCACCACCTGCAAATCCGCCTCAGACACGAGCGCTTCATCCTCTATGACAAACAGAGCCGCGGGGGGACTTACGTCAATGGCCAGCGCGTGAACGAACATATCCTGTCGCCAGGAGACGTGATCCGTATCGGCGGTGCGTCTTTACTCTACATGGAAGAGGAATCGCCGAGCGGCAGCATCACCGATACGCAGCAGGACATGGTGCCACCCAATCTCCCTGAAGGACGGTAATGTGAACGAAGCCCTGCTTTTGCTCGGTTTACGCCTGAGCGCAGCAAGCCTGCTTCTGCTTTTTACCGCCGCTATCCTCTGGCTGCTCTGGCGCGATTTTCGGCTGACCACGCGTGAGATCGAAAAACAGCGCATCCCGCGGGGCCGGCTGATCGTCCTGGCCTCGGATGCGGATGAGTTGACCATCGATGCCGAATTTCCCATACTGCCGCTCACCAGCCTGGGCCGTGCGCCCACCAATACCATTCACCTTCCGGACAGCTTCGCCAGCAATGAACACGCCTTGATCGCGTATCGGAGCGGCAACTGGTGGCTGGAGGATCGTAACAGCAGCAACGGCACCCTGCTCAACGGAACTCGCATCAGCGAGCCGGTCATCCTCAGCAGCGGCGACCTGATCGGGATCGGGCGGATCACGCTGCGCTTGCAGCTCGAATAACGGGTTCCGGCCTACAGGCCCACCAAGGAGATTTCATGGACCTCGGATTATTGGACAAACGGGCCCTGGTCGTGGCAGCCAGCCAGGGCTTAGGCGCAGCCACTGCCCGGCGTTTCAGCCTGGAAGGCGCGACGGTCACCGTGTGCAGCCGCGACTCGAGCCGGATCGAAGCTGCCGCACACCAGATTCAGCAGGAAAGCGGCCGCCCGGTTTTCCCCCTAACCGCCGATGTCAGCGATCCGGAGGCGGTCTCGACGCTGGTCCGGCAGGCCGCCGAGGCGATGAACGGCCTGGACATCCTGGTCACCAATGCGGGCGGCCCCCCGGCTGGCAGCTTCGGTACCATCACGGTCGAGGCCTGGGAACAGGCCGCACGGCTGACGGTTTTGAGCACGGTCGGTCTCATCAAAGCCGCCCTGCCCTACCTGCACCAGTCCCAAAGCCCGGCTGTGCTGACCATCACTTCCTATGCTGCCAAGCAGCCGATCGCCAATCTTGTGCTGTCCAACAGCCTGCGGGCGGCCGTGATCGGCCTGACCAAAAGCCTGGCCAATGAGCTGGGGCCGGACGGCATCCGGGTCAACAGTATTCTGCCCGGCTGGACCCGCACCGAGCGCGTCGACGAGATCATGGCCGCACGGGCCTCGGCCAACGGCACATCTGTCGAAGCCGAAATCGCGGCCCAGACCGCGTCCCTGCCGCTGCGCCGTATGGCCCGCCCGGAGGAATTCGCCAACGTGGCCGTCTTCCTGTGCTCACCAGCGGCTTCATACGTCCATGGCGCGATGATTCCGGTGGACGGCGGAGCCATCCAGGCATCCCTTTAATTCTCGCATCATGCATCACGAGTTATGGAGAAGGCACGCATGGCATCTGCACGGATAGGCGTGATCGGCGGCTCCGGCTTGTACAACATGGCCGAGCTGACCGACCGCGAAACAGTCGAGCTGGATACGCCCTTCGGCAAACCAAGCGCACCTGTAATCTTAGGAACGCTGCGCGGCCAGCGGGCAGCGTTTATTCCCCGTCATGGCATCGGCCACCGCCTGACTCCCACCGAGGTCCCTTACCAGGCCAACATTTTTGCCCTTAAGATGCTGGGCGTGACGCACCTGATCGCCGTCAGCGCCTGCGGCTCCCTGCGGGAGGACTATGCCCCAGGGCACATCGTCATCCCGGACCAGGTATTCGACCTGACTCACCGGCGGGAGCGGAGTTTTTTCGGCGACGGATTGGTCGCGCACGTGTCCGTGGCCGAACCGTTCAGCCCGGCCCTCGGCGGCCTGTTAGGCGACGCCGTGCAGGAAGCCGGCGGCACCGTGCACCGCGGCGGCACCTTCATCACCATCGAAGGACCACGCTTCAGCACCAAGGGGGAAAGCCACACGTACCGCCAGTGGAACATGTCGATCATCGGCATGACCACCAGCCCGGAAGCCTACCTGGCGCGCGAAGCCGAGATGCACTATGCCGTGATGGCGCATGTCACCGACTACGATTCCTGGCACGAAGAAGAGGAGCCGGTGAGCGTCGAGATGGTCATAACGACCATGAACAAAAACCTGGAAACGGCCCGGCAGGCCGTGGCGATTGCCGCGGAACGGCTGTCCGAGAACTTCGATGCCTACACAGAAGCGTCCATCGAGAATGCGCTGGCGACGGCCATCCTGACCAACAGAGACTCGATTCCGGCAGCAATTATCGAACGCCTGCAGCCGATCATAGGCAAATATTTCGACTAGCGAGGCACACCACCGTATGACCTTCTCCCGGGTCACGCGCGCCACCCAGCAGCGAGAAACCGCCCTGTTAGTCCTGGCCGGGTTATTTCTCCTGGTGAACGCGAGCATCCTCAGCATTGTTTACGGCCGGCCATGGGCGACCTTTGGCCTGTACGGCGTGTGGCTGGGCGCCGTGTGGTTGGGCCGGCGGATATTGAACCGCATTCTACCCCGCCACGACCCGCTGCTGTTCCCGATCGCGATGGGCCTGACCGGCTGGGGCTTGCAACTGATCCTGCGGCTGGCACCTCGTTTCGCCATGCGCCAGGCCGCGTGGCTGCTGCTGGGGGTCCTCGTCATGCTGGCTATCAGCACGCTGCCGAGTCACCTGCGCTGGCTGCGCCGCTACCGCTACACCTGGTTGTTCGGCGGGCTGAGCCTGCTGCTGGTGACCATCATCCTGGGCGTCAACCCCTCCGGTGCCGGACCGCGCCTGTGGTTGGGCGCCGCGGGATTGTTCTTCCAGCCTTCCGAACTGCTCAAGCTGGTGCTGGTGATTTTCCTGGCCAGCTACATGGCCGATCACCGGGACGCCTTGCGCAACGAAGGCCCTCACCGCCCGCGCTTCGTCCAGATTCGGGCGCTGGGACCGCTGCTGCTGATGTGGGGCATCACCATGATCGTCGCCGTCTGGCAGCAGGACCTGGGCACGGCCACGATCTTTTTTATCATCTTCCTGACGCTGCTCTACATCGCCAGCGGGCAGGTACGATACGTCCTGGCGGGCAGTTCGCTGCTGTTGCTGGCCGCCGCCGCCGCGTACCGGCTTTTCGACGTCGTACAACAGCGCATCGATATCTGGCTGAATCCCTGGCCGGAAGCCAACGACCGCGCCTTTCAGATCGTGCAGAGTCTGCTGGCTTTTGCCTCGGGGGGTATTATTGGCCAGGGAATCGGGCAAGGCTCACCGACCTACATCCCGGTGGTGCACTCGGATTTCATCTTCGCGGCCATTGCGGAGGAATGGGGCCTGGTCGGGACGCTGAGCATCGTGATCTGCCTGGCTGTGCTGGTGATACGAGGGCTGCACCTGGCCTCGCTGTGGTCGGATTCGAACTTCCGGATGCTGCTGGCGGCAGGGCTGAGCGTACTGCTGGCCACACAAAGCATTCTGATTACAGGCGGGGTGCTGAAATTGATCCCGCTGACAGGGGTGACACTGCCGTTTATGAGCTACGGAGGCAGCTCACTGCTGATGAATTTCGCGTTGATCGGCCTCTTCCTGGTGCTTTCTACGCCGCCCGATCCGGATAGAGTGGAACGAAGATCGACATGAGCGAACTCCGGCGGGTAAGCGCGGGCATCCTGATCGCCTTCCTATTCGTGG
>DAOUEM010000611.1:0-4211 GCA_034430555.1 Anaerolineae bacterium
TACTAGTTGGACGACGCACAGCGTGCGCGCACAGCGTGCGTGCATGGCAAACATAAGAATACCGCAATTGTCCAATTTGGACTTCTTGTGCCATAATTGTGGGGCATCCTGTAAGAACTGTATTGGTTTGAAATGGCGAAGTGTTGTACAAAGGCTCTGTGACGTTTTGTTCGCGCCCATGATGATCCATCCGGTCCTGGACGTACGCTACTTATTGTTTGACGGGCAGCCTAACTATCACCTCTGGTTACACAGAGAGATGGACAGCAGTAGTCGAGCGCTTCTGGCTGGATGGCTGATTACCTAACAATTGTGGGTAAAGGGGTTTGAGGTAAGTGCCAACTCAGGAAGTCCTCGGCAACATCACTTTTGTGATCCTGATCGCGCTGGTTGTTTTTGCGATCTGGCAGGGGCTGCAGCTGCTCTGGCTGCATCGCCCGGCATGGCTGTTTCGCCGCCGCCGCCCGTCCGAGCCGATCATGCCGGCGGTAACCTCGGAGGGCCGGCCAACGACCGCCGCCGCGCGATCGTCCAATGGGGGATCGATTGTCCCCGTCGAAGGTCAGATCGTCGTTCTGAATGGCCTGTTGAATCGTGATGTGATTTCACTGCCGGCCAACCAATTCGGCATCGGCCGCTTCCGCAACGAGTCGGATCAGGTCCTGGTTGCCTTGGATGAGCGGAGCGTTTCCCGCCGCCATGCGGTATTTCATGCCGACGGGGTGGGCCTGTATTCGTTGACCGATACTCACAGCTCCTACGGGACTTTTGTGCGCAAGGGGGTTGCTTTCGAAGCGCTGCAGCCCGGGCAGCGCGAACCGATTTACAATGGCGATGAGGTGCGTTTCGGCCAGCATGTGACAGTTCGCTTTGAGCTGCCGGGCGATACGCGATCATCCGCCACGCAGTTATAGGCCCGGGAGCCATTTACATGTCTGTCCTCGACCTGACAGCCGGTTTGTTAGTTTCCCGGTATCACCTGGAACAGTGCCTCGGCGTAGGCGCCTGTGGTGAAGTGTGGCGGGCGTCTGATGGGCTGCGTCAGGTGGCCATCAAGTTTATCAATGCCAACCTGCTGACCGATAGTGAGGTCGCTCGCCACCAGGCGCGCCTCCGCAGCGAAATTGAGGCGCTCCAGCGCTGCAGTGAGCATCCTCACGTGCCCCAGATTTACGAGTACGACCTGTCCTTCGAGCGTCCTTACCTGGTCATGCAGTTTATCGACAAACCCCCGCTCCGGCGGTTGATAACCAACGGCGAAATCCTGTGCGTGACCCTCAAACAGCGTCTTCAACTGCTGCGCACCATCGCCCAGACCCTCCGCGCGGTGCATGTGGCCGGGATTTTACACCGCGATATCAAGCCCAATAACATCCACGGGGTTAATCATCCCTATTTGCTGGATTTTAGCGTGGCGCTGGATAAACAACTGGCGTCCACGGCCAGCCGCCGGGTGGGGACCCGGCTTTACATGGCCCCGGATGACGGCCAGCCGCCCGACGAACGTGACGACACCTACAGCCTGGCGCTGGTCGCCTACGAGATCTTGTTTGGCTGCCATGCCTTTTTTACCCCGGAAATGGTGCACGGCTTCCGCCAGGGGGCCTGGCCCAATACCGACGACTGCCTGCGCACCGGTGCGTGGTTTGCTCCCACCCGCCTGACCGAGCAGGAACTGCCGCGCGCCCTGTTTGGCGCCAACCTGGCGGTTATGGAGAAAGTGTTTGTTAAGGCGCTGGGGAAACGCGCAGGACGTTACTATGACCCAACCCGCCTGGCCCAGGACTTGCTGGAAACGGTTCTGGTCCCGGCCAACGAGGCCTATCTTGATTACGTGCCGGACGTGGCCACCACGCTGTCTTTGCAGTTTTCCATCGAGGATGATTTCACCGTTGATCAGGTGGACCTGGCCGCCTATGCCACCGATCATCACGGCCCGCCGGTACTGGCGCGTACGCCTGTTCGCCGGTGGATGATCATGGCTGCACTGCTGGTCCTGGTGGTGATTGTCGTGCCCTTGCTGGTCAGGCTGGCCGGTTGAAGGTGTACCGGTCGACGACCGTTAATATCCGGATTGATTGTTTGTATAGAGAGAGAAGGTGTATTATGGGACAGCTTGTGGTGATGGGTGCGACGATACAGTGTTCTTTTGGAGTGGCACCCAGTTCGCTGGTCGTGTTACCGGATAAGCAGATGCTCGTCAGCAATATGCCGGTAGCCAACATCATGGATTTTAAGCCGTTTGTGAATATCCCGAACTTTGGGTCGTGCACCACCCAGTCGAATCCGGCGGTGGCGGCGGCGACGGCGGCGAAGTTGGGTGTCGCCACCCCGGGGCCTTGTGTGCCGGTGACCACGGCGCCCTGGGTGCCAGGCTCGCCTACCGTGTTGATTCGCAACTTCCCGGCGCTCAACAACTCGTCGAAGTGTATGTGTACCTGGGGCGGCGTGATCTCCATCACGATGGCGGGGCAGGTGCAAACTCAGGTGCCCTAGCGCCGCCTGCCTGTTTTTTGAGTTCAGGACTCTGATTGTTCATGTATCAGATCACATCCGGCCTCCGGCGCATCACGACCTTCTTCAGTCGCCCGTTTGCGACACTACGCATGCGAACGATGACGATGCGCCCGCGGATGCCGCTTGGCCTGCGCACGCTGGGGAACTCGCTGCGCTACCAGAGCCGCGCCCTCAACCGCTTCAAGCTGCCCGGGCAGAAGAAGCCCAGCGATGTGCCCCACGTGGAGCCGGCTGAAGTCGGCGCTAAACCCGCCCCGCGTCGCCGGCGGCGACGGAGCCGGCGGACGGCGGTCGCGCAGGAATATGCCCAGGTGCATCTGGTGCGTCACTCCGGTGAGCGGCAGGTAGTGCACGTCGGCGCGGCGGTAGGGTTCCAGTCGATAGACCTGCTGCTCGATGACCGGCCTGAGGTGGTCACCCTGCGCTTTACCCAGGACAATGCCGGTCTGGAGTCCACTGTCAGGGTAAGCTTGATGGGTGGAATCGGCAGCATTCAGGTGGACCAGCAGACCCTGGACCGCCGGTCGGCGCCGGTAGCCATCAACACCGGCACGCGCCTGGCCATCGACGGGCATACCTACACCTGTGAGCTGTTTAAAGCGGATGAAATGCCGCAGGAAATCGGCCTTGACGTACACTGGCAAACCAGTTCCGGGTTGTTCCATGATGTCAATGAGGACGCCATCGGTCTTGGCCAGAGTGACGATAGCGCCTTGTTTGTCGTCGCCGACGGGGTGCAGGGGGGATATGCCGGCGAGCTGGTTAGCGCTTTTGCCGTGCAGTACCTGCTGTTAGCCTTCAAAAAAAACGTGCCCCATCATTTTTCCTGGGCGCAGGTGCTCACACGGGCGTTTGAGAAGATCAACGAAGAAGTCCGGCGCTTTTCGGCACGGTCGCCGGATTACGCCGGCACGACGCTCACGGCCCTGATCGTCCGGGGACAGACCGCCCACGTGGCGCACGTCGGCGATTCGCGCCTGTATTTGCTGCGCCAGGGCCGCTTTCGCCAACTGACGACCGATCACGTGGTCATCAGCCGCCGGATCGCCATCCGGGGGGACAAGGGCGCGGAGTCAGTTGACAAATACCCGCGCTTGAGCCGCGCCATTGGCAAGGATGATCAGATCAAGCCGGACGTGTTTACCTTTGGCCTCCAGACCGGTGACCGGCTGCTCTTGTGTACCGATGGCGCGACAGATGCCCTGTCTGGTGACGCGCTGGCCGGTCTGCTGGGCACGATGACGGGCGCCAGCCTGCCTCAGGAACTGATCCTGCGGGCGAACAAGACCGAGCTGCCGGATAATACCAGCGCGCTTGTGCTGGACGTGGGGAGTGAACCTTCCGGCGACTTCTGGTGGCAGGCCAAGCCGGAACCCCGGGTGTACAAATCCGATCGGGTGTTTACGGCCAGGCTGGATCATGTGGGCAGCTATGAGACCGTTTATCGCGGTCTTGACCGCACGAATCGCCGGCTGCCCATTGTGCTCTGGGTCGTGCTGGTGGTCCTGCTCATCCTCGCGGTAGCGGCGCTGGTCAGCGCCAACCGCCCGGAGGGGGTGTTGTTGCAGAAGTACGCCGACCGGCAGTCTGCCATCGGCGGGGCCACTGTGGGTGAAACACTGGAGACGACCGTTAGCCCTGCTGTGACCGAGATGCCTGCGCCAACCGCGACATCCCCCGTGGCCTATCCGACA
>DAOUEM010000612.1:0-14749 GCA_034430555.1 Anaerolineae bacterium
GATTGTGTCGCGCTGCTTTCCAGCTCGACGCCGTCGGCTTCCAGCGTGACCTGGACCGTCTGCGGCTCCTCCGTGTTATTGTTGACCACGGCGGCCAGCTGCACGCGGTCGTCCACCACAAAAAAGCGCGGGGCAACAGGCCGGATCAACAGCGGCAGGGTAGTGACGATCTCGGTCGTCGCCTGCCCGACTTCGGTGCCGACCGTCAGCGCCCGGGCATCTAGCTGCCAGGTGGTGAGGTTATCCGGCAGGTCGACGCTAACCGAGGCGCGCCCGTCCGCGCCGGTGACGACATGCGCGGCCCACAGCGGAGTCTGCTCGAACTCCTCTCGGACGGTGACCGGCTCCAGACCGCCGCCCGTATCCGGCATAGCACCGGGCGTGGCGGTGCCTGCCACCATTCCTTCTGCCATCGGGGCCATCGCCACGGCATCCTCGGCAAATTCGCCGGAGGCTTCATTGCGCTCGTGCTCGGTGCCCACGTATTCGTCGGTGATACGATCCAGCAGCGCCGTCAGCGAAATATCGGTATACACGTAGTTCCGCTGAAACCCGTAGAAGGCATTGAGCAGGGTCCCGCTGTTGGGCGGCATGAGCGCCAGGATGGCTTTATCGGTCAGCGCCAGGCCAACCTCCGCCTGGACCGGCTCGCCATGGGCGTCAACCGCCTGCACGTCAATACTGACCGTATCGCGTGGCTGAGTCAGCGTTGCCGAGGGGGTAACCGTCACCGTAAGCGCCTGTTCGACCGGCTCTACGCTCAACGCGAGGCGACCGGTGCGGTAATCGGGATTGAGGCTTTCCTCGTCGATGCCCTTGACGACGGTGACATCCAGGTGGATGGTCGGCACGTGCGCCTCGGTAATCGGCAGCTCGTACAGCAGAGTCGAGCCTTCCACGGCCAGCACTTCATAACTCATGATGCCGGCACGCTCCGTACTGACCAGCACCGTCGAAGCGCCAGCAAAGGGGATCGGCACCAGCACCTGGGCGACGTCGCCGGGTTTATAGGACTCCCGGTCAGCGATGAGGTCGATGGTTTGTGACGGCTCGCCCCACCACACCGGGCGGGAGCCGGTCACCCAGAAGCGCAGGGTGCTGCTGTTGGGCCGCTCATACTCATCCAGAGCTACCGCACGGATGCGGTAGATGCCGGATGAAGGCGGCGTGAAGAGATAACCCGCCAGGCCGTCAGCGCCGGTGCGCACCTCGGCAGTTTCCACCTCGATCTCCTCGCGCTCCCAGTTATAGCGGCCAAACTGGCCCTCAACCGGCACGCGCGTCCAACGGATTTCTACCACGGTCAGATCGATGCGTCGGTCCGCGATCGGGTCGCTGTCCGCCGTCACGGCGACCAAGTCGATGGTCATCGGCTGGCCTTCACGCCCGAAGTAACGGTCCGAGCGCAGCCCGACATAGATGTTGGCCGGGTGCGCCAGCACGGTGGCGCGGCCGCTGATCGCCTGCTGGCTTTCGTCGGTGACGGTGGCCTCGACCGTGATCTGCATGGGACGTCCCGATGACGGGCGGGTGTTCTCCGTGGTGATCATGAATCGCCCGCTGCCATCCGTCGTGCCGTAGCCGTCACCGAGGTAGTGGTAGTAGTACGAGAACGTCTCGTCATCGAAGTTGTAACGGCCTGGACCGGTATAATAAAAACTCGTCGGTGAACCGTTGGCGCTCCAGCGGATATCGGCGCCACTAACCGCCCCCCCGAAGTAGTAGGAGGCGTTCGCCAGGGCGTTGAGATCATCACCCTGAAAGATCACGTCGGCCTGCGGCGTGACAGATACTTCATACTCCGGCACGCGGAACTCGGCGATGGTGAATCGGACCGAGGCGCTGCCGGCCTGGATAAAAGCCTCGCCCAGCGGCGCGTCCTCCGGCAGCGCAAACTCTCCGCTGAAGGTGCCGTAATCGGTCACAGGCACGTCCCCTTCGAAGAGGCGCTGGCCGGTATAGGCCGCGTCGATGGTCAGGAAGACCGAGCGCTGGTTGGGCACCGCATAGGCCATGTCCTGGCGGTCGCGCAGCACGCCGCGGAAGTATACCGTCTGTCCTGGACGATAAATGGGGCGATCCGTGTAGAGGTAGCCCTGCGTGCCCGGCAGGCTGGCAGATCGGCCCGCGTACCACACGCCATAGGCCCCCGCGCCTTCCACCACAATATACGCATCTTCGGTATAACCGATTTGCGCACGGAAAACACCGTCCGAATCCGTGCCGCCGCGGGCGATGGGCTGCCCATCGTAGTACACGGTCACCGTGGTATCGACCACCGGGTCGGCGGTGGGCATGTCGGTCACCCAGACCATCAGCTCGTCCGGCGAACGCTTGACCGTGACATTGGCAGTCGCCACTGCCAGCGCGAACTGGTAGCGGCTGTCGTTGGGGTCGATCATCTCCACCCAGTACAGGCCGTTGGGCAGCGTACCGCCCTGCTCCGAGGCCAGCAAGACCTCCTCGGCGACACCTTCGCGGCCTTCGCTGTCGAAGGTCATCGACCAGGACCGCACCAGGTTTTGCGCGGTCGCCCAGGGCAGCGGTTCATCAGAGTAATAACCGCGCAGCGCCTCACGCAGATAAACGGGGTCGACCCGGTACAACTTAAACCCGACAGTGGGCCGCCCGCTGATGAACAGCGATAAACGAGTATCCTGGCGATGGGCACCCGTAATGGCAAAGTTACGATTGGTCGTGATGGGGTATGCCCAGGTGGCGATCTCGCCGGTCATGTAAGTGAAGGTGTAATTGGATTGGATAACATTACCGTAGATGTCTTCCGCACCGGCCAGGAAGGTGATGGTATACATGGTGTTGGGCAGTGCGGCGAAGTCAATGCCCAGCGACTGGTCACCCCACACGTTGGGCGTCCATGACTCGGGCGCCGGCTCGATGATGACCTTGTCGGCAAAAGTGTCGGTGTTCATCGGGGACCGGAATGAGATCGACGCGCCGCGCCCCGGTCGCACCCCGCGCTCGCCATTGGAGGGATTGGTGCGATCGATGCCGGGATAAGGCACCGTGTGGAAGGTCAGCGACTGCCCGGCGTCGAGGGTGGCGTCACCGGCCGCGCTGCGGGCGCTGGCAGCGACATTGACGATATAGGTACCGTCGATGTTGAGCATCTGGTCCGGCGTGAAGGTCAGGGTGGTGCCGCCCGCATTCCAGCTGAAGACGCCCGGCACCCGCTCCCCGCCATACAGCAGGAAAAACGCCGCCTCGGTGCTGGCGTGATCCATCGGCTGGCTGAAGCTGACCTGGATCGCGCGCTCCAGGTGCACGCCGGACTCGTTAGGTGAGGGATAGATGCTGAAGATTTGCGGCGGCAGCGTACGGAAGGTCCAGCTTGCGGTCTCGTCCAGCACCGCCCCGGTGACGCTGGTCAGCCCGGCAGCCACCGTCGCGGTATAGGTCGTTCCTCCACGCAGCGGCTCATCCGGTGTGAAGGCGTAAATCGAGGTATTGAGCCATTCGCCCAGGCCGCTGATGGCCGGCACTATCGTTAACGGTGACGGCAGTTCGGCCAGTTGGGCGGTAGAAACAAGCGGCACGACCGGCCGGTTAAAGGTCACCACGATACGCGCATCAGCGGCAACGCCCGACGCGCCATCCTCCGGCGTGACAGCAGTTACCGCCAGCGCACCGATTGTCAGCGCTTCAAAGGAATAGGGGTCTTCCAGTGGCAGGCCATTGAGCGCCAGCGCGCCTGTATCGATGGTCACCTGGTAGGTTTGGGCGCGCGGCCAGGCTTCCGCCGGTGTAAACGAAACGGTTCGCCCATCGGGCCACGAAAACGACCCGCTCACGACCGGCTCGAAGTGAAACGCCGCTTCAACGGCGACCTGATCCATCGGCTGGTCAAAAGTGACGGTTAAAGGCTCAGCCGGCGAAAGCTCCACACCGGGCAGCGGCCATACGTCGATCACGTGCGGCGGCAGCGCGTCATCCTGCTGCGCCGCTACGAACGTCAGTCCCGACGCCAAAATCACGGTCAGGGATAAAAACACAAAAACACTGGCAAGGACCTTATTACGGTGCATGACACGCCTCTTTCGCTAGCTGTACACATTATCAAGACGTTGGAGAGGTCTTTCCGGTTCCCCGGTGGCTGGTTGTCATGTGCGAAGCACGCTACCACCATATACCGGCCTACCAGACGGGGCAACCACGCCAAAAAACAAACCAGCGCCAGGTTTTTGGCCCGACGCCGGAGATTTGTGATATCGATTGACTGCCGCGCCATCATGGCAACTCGCCAACATGACACAGCGGTGACATCTGCCACCATATTTCGCGTCGGCGGATGTCATGATTCCAGCGGCGCCAGCGCATCTTCAAAAAAGCCGACAACGTGCTCCCGAAAAGCATCCTCACCAGCGCTCGCCAGGTAGGAGCCGTGGGTAGCTCCCGGCACCTCCCACAAAGCCACGTGATCGCCCAGCGCCGCTGCCTGCCGTGCACCAGTGAGCGTCCCTTCATGAGAGCCGTAGACCAGCAGCACACGCTGAGGGGCCAACTCGGCGATGATATCCAGCAGGTACAGGTCACGGAGGTCCAGGCCGGTCGAGGCACGGTAACCCAGCTGCGCCCCCAACCCAAACAGCGCCATAAAGGCATCCTGTGTCTGCCCCAGACTGATGGTTTGAGCGCCGTAGTCCACGTAGCCGCCTTCGGCCACGACAGCGCGAATCGCCGCGGAACGCCCCGCCGCAAAGATAGTGGTCGAGCCGGCCTGCGAAAAGCCATGCGCGCCGACGCGGGTCATATCGACATCATCACGAGAACGGAGGTAAGCGAGGGCATCCAGCACGTCCTCGGCTTCCCACGGGCCAAGGCTGTGCGGCGCGATCCCGGTGCAGGGGCGGCTGTCAAAGGTCAGCACGTTGAAGCCGCCGCGCACCAGCACGTCGACTTCATGGAGCCACCCACCCCGGTCCTGCCCCAGCGCCGGCGCGAGGATGATCGTCGCACCGTTGGTGCCCCGGAAGAAATAACCGCGAAATTCCGCGCCAATCCGGGCAGGCACCCGGACATCTTCCGCCTCCAACCCGAAGTGCTCAGGAGATGGGCCGGGCGCGCAGGGCGGATGGGTCGCGCCCCAGAACATGAGGTACCCCAGGGCAATCGGGATCAGCCCGGCGATCATCAGGGCGGCCACCAGCACAAACAGGAGATGGCGCCGCCAGCGGCGGACCCGTCTCCTGCGTATCTCGGTGGCGTCTGATTGTTCCATACCGTCAGTGGTCAGCTACCGGCCAAATTTCTCGGACAGAATATCCTTAAGCGTCGGCGCGCCGATCTCCTGGAGTTCGTAGCGCACACGCTGGTTAGGCTTGTCGATGGTGATCACGCGGTTCAGGTCGATCGGCGTGGCGATGATGACCATGTCGCACGGCGTCGCCCGGATCGTCGCTTCCAGGTCGGCGCGCTGCTTGTCGCCATAGCCCATTGCCGGCAGCACCGGCCCGGTGTTCGGATACTTGGTGAAGGTCTCTTTGATGGAACCCACCGCATAAGGCCGCGGATCGATGATCTCAGCCGCGCCAAACCGGCGAGCCGCCACCACCCCTGCCCCGTAGGCCATCTCGCCGTGGGTCAGCGTGGGGCCGTCTTCTATGACCAGGACCCGCTTGCCACGCAGGGCATCGGGGTCTTCCACCGTAATGGGCGACGCGCCTTCAATGACGATGGCCCTGGGCGCGGCCATACGGACGTTGTCCCGTACTATCATCACGTTGTCCAGATTTGCCGTATCCACTTTGTTGATGATGACCACGTCGGCCATGCGCAGGTTCGCTTCGCCCGGATGATAGGTCAGCTCGTGACCGGGACGGTGCGGGTCTGCCACCACAATATTAAGGTCGGCTTTGTAAAAGGGCAAGTCGTTGTTGCCGCCGTCCCACAGGATGATGTCTGCTTCCTGCTCCGCCTGGCGCAAGATAGCCTCGTAATCCACGCCAGCATACACGATCACGCCGCGATCGATGTGCGGCTCGTATTCTTCACGCTCTTCAATGGTGACATCGTACCGCTTGAGGTCTTCATAAGAAGCAAAACGCTGCACTATTTGTTTGGTGAGGTCACCGTAGGGCATGGGGTGACGGATGGCCACTACCGTGTAGCCCATCTCGCGCAGGATATCGCTCACCCGGCGCGTGGTCTGGCTCTTGCCGCTGCCGGTGCGGACGGCGCATACCGCCACAACCGGTTTACTGCTGGCAACCAGCGTATTTTTGAGACCCATCAGGCGATAGTCCGCGCCGGCGGCCAGCACGATGCTGGCTTTGTGCATCACCGTATTGTGAGAAACATCCGAGTAAGCAAAAACGACCTCAGCCACATCTTTCTCGTGGATCAGGGCCACCAGGTCATCCTCCGGCAGGATCGGGATACCGTCCGGGTACAGATCACCGGCCAACTCGGCAGGATAAGTCCGGCCTTCGATATCGGGAATCTGGGTAGCAGTAAAGGCAACAATCTCGTAGTCTTCATTGCCGCGGAAATAGACGTTGAAGTTATGAAAGTCCCGTCCAGCAGCACCCATGATAATCACACGTTTGCGCGCCATAGTGTCAATGACTCCTGTGTCTGGCTTACCGGCATAAGCAAAAAGGGCACACTAATTGTGCACCCAAGCCAACTAAAATCAAGAAATGTCGTACATAATGCACAAATCAGCTTAAGAAGCAAACCCTCCCTGCCGATAGGCAACCCGGCTGAGGATGATACTCAACAGATAAAGCATTAACAGCGGCCCCATCACCAGCAGCATGTTGAAGGGATCGATGGTGGGCGTGATGATCGCCGCGATGACTGCCGTGCCGACCACGGCCACCCGCCAGTTCCGGCGCAACGCCCCCGGCGACACCAGCCCCATGCGCGACAGCAGATAAAAGATCAGCGGCATCTCAAAACTGGCGCCCAGCCAAAACAGCAGGGAAGTGACGAAGGCCACGTACTGGTCGGCCGTCCAGCCAACCTCGAAAATGTCGCTCTGAAACTCGCTGAGAAAATGCAAGGCAGCCGGCATCAAAATGAACCAAGCGAAGGCCACGCCGGTCAAAAACAGGAGTGTGGTCGGCAGCAGCGAAATCCGCACCATACGCTTCTCGTTGCGGCGCAGGCCGGGGACGATGAACATCCAGAGTTGCCAGGTGATCCAGGGGATCCCGATAATGCCGCCGGAAAGCAGCGCCACTCGGAAATAGATGACCACCCCTTCGGTGGGGCCAAGCGTCTGCAAGCGCTCGCCAAAGGGCGTCGCCAGGTATTCCAGGACCTGACCGGCAAATAACAAAGAAATCCCGGTGGTGATGGCCAGGCCGATGGCTGCGCGAATTAAGCGGTCGCGCAGTTCAGACAGATGATCCAGAAACCCCATCGTGGCCGCGTCATCATCCGGCGGGGACAGGTTGGGTGTTGTGGCAGGCGATTGACGGGCGGGTTTTAGTTGGGAGTCCATGCGTCATACTGTCCGGGTGCACTCGTGGCCGATTGGTCTGAGTCTGTCGACGCCGCAGCGGCGCCATTGTCGCCGGATGAATCATCACCCTCATTACGTGATTCATCCGCTGCTGAGGCGGCCGTTTTCACGGTCGCCGGCGTGTCCGTTTTATTGTCGCTCGACGACAAACCCGGTGTGGACTTGATCTCCTTCACGACGGCTTCCACCGGTTTAAGCGCCTCTTCCATGGGCTTTTTCATCTCGTCGACCAGCGCATCAAGCGGGTTCGCTTTACGCATGGCGCGGGGCTTGGCGAATTCTTGCAGCGTATCGATCACCTCAGGTTCAATGCCGGCCTGTTCCAGTTCTTTTTTTAGTATCAGGGAAGTCTCTTCCCACATTTTACGCAGCTTGGCCACATACGTACCGGCAATGTATGCCCACTGCATCATGCGCTTGGGGCCGGCGATGACCAGCATCAGCAGGAATATAATCGCCAGCTCAGCAGCGCCAATGCCGAACAGATTCATAGCTCGTTACTCACATCCTGGCTGGAAAAAATAGCCTTAATGGTCGCTTCGTTAGCCGCCAGACTCCCCAGTACGCCGTTCACAAAACGAGGCGCCGTATCCGCGCCGTATTCTTTTGCCAGTTCGACCGCTTCATTGATGACCACACGCAGCGGCGCCGACCCAGAAATGGCGATCTCATAGATTGCCATCCGCAAGATATTACGATCGATCACCGCCATCTGGTCGACCGGCCATTCCGGCGCATACTGGTGGATCAACTTGTCCATCATTTCCTGGTGCGCCAGCACGCCATCAACCAGCTGGTAAGTAAAAGTACGCGTACCGTCGGGCAGCGGATCGTTCTCCAACAGGTTCGACAACACATCAGGCACGGTATGGCCCGTACAATCGATTTCATACAGGGCCTGTAAGGCGGTGATCCTGGCCTGTCGACGCGCTCCCAGCATCAGTTCTTACCCTTCAGCCAGCGGTTCAAAAATGACATCTTCAATGTGGACGTTGACTGCCTTCACCTGCATGCCAACGATCTGGCGGATGGCGCGGGCAACTTCGCGTTGAACGGCATAGCTGACTTCGCGCATGTTGGCCGTCACATGCGTAATGATGAACAGGTCAACGGTAACCGTCTGACCATCGACCAGAATCTGCACACCTTCCGCAGCAGGCGTCCGCCGCCACAGCCGGTCGACGCCGCCGGGTGTCGCCGCCATACGGGTCACACCCTCCACGCGCAGGGTCGACAAGCGAGCGACGGTGAGCAGCACCTCCGGCGAGACAGTGACACGATCATCTGGATTACGGAGCGCGACCATAACACTCATGTCCTTTTTCGTTCACGTCTACCACTCTACCCCATCACCAGGCCGCCGTCCACCGAAAGGACCTGGCCCGTGATGTAACTGGCTTCCTCAGAGGCCAGGAAGGCCGCTGCGTAGGCCACATCCTCAACCGTGCCCAGCCGTTTGATGACCAGGCGCTTATGCAGTTCGGCCATCAGTTCCTCCGGCAGACCGGCTGTCAGGTCGGTTTCCACAAAGCCGGGCGCAACCGCATTGACCGTGATGCCACGCGATCCGACTTCACGGGCCAGCGCTTTGGTCAGGCCGATCAAGCCGGCTTTGCTGGCGCTGTAATTCGTCTGGCCCTCATTGCCGGCAATACCGCTGACGCTGGTAATGTTGATGATACGGCCAAAACGATTCTTCATCATGGGACGCACCACGGCTTTGCAGCAGTTCCAGGCGCTCTTGAGGTTGGTGTTGATGACGATGTCCCACTCTTCTTCCTTCATCCGCATGATGAGGGTATCGCGGGTGGTGCCGGCATTGTTGACGATAATATCGATCTTGCCATAGGCGTCGATCGCCGCCGTGATCAGGGCCGTGGCCTGCTCCAGGTCGCTGACATCCGCCTTGACCGCCATGGCAGCGCCGCCAGCTTCCGAAATCTGCCGAACGACTTCATCGGCAGCCTCAGACGACCGGAGGTAATTCACCACCACCGTTGCGCCCCGCCGCGCCAACTCCAAAGCGATGGCCCGCCCGATTCCACGGCTTGCCCCGGTGACGACCGCTACGCGATCCGCCAGTTGCGTCATTGTTTTTCTCCTATACGGCCCCAAACCTGACCAGCTAATGATATCTGGAGGGTCCGAAGTGTCAAGTCACAAACGCTCTAGGGCACCCACACCGGCGGACAAAGGCGCAATATATCTCCTGGCGGAGCAGCGGACGCCTACTGCAGGCTGAAACTAACCTGGTCGAAGTGAAAATCGTTGTGCAGCAAGGCCCACAGGTTGCGCCCACGCAGGTACAGAGTCATGGCCGGTCCCGGCGCGACCACGGCAGGCGTCGAAAGAAAGGTGTAGGTATCGTAGGCATAGAGGGTGTTCCAGATGATATTGGGGCTGAGCGGGTCGGCGCCACCGGTCGGATCGATGCCAAGGGCCAGCTCGCAATTGAACTGGTCGTCACGGGTTTCCAGTTGGCTGCGCCGATGATTGGCGCTGTCCTCCGTGCACCAGCTGTGGACCTGCGCCGTCAGGACATACCGCTGGCCGGGCGTGACCTGCACCCGCTGCAAATATCCCCCTACACAAATGCCAAAGGTGCAGAAGAAGCGCGCCGCCTGTCCCTGACCGTAAACGCGCGGCGGATCCAACCAGGGGCCGCTGCTGGGGATCACGGTGAACTCCGGGCGCTTATAGGTCAGGCCTGGATAGTCGGCCACCGGGCAGGGGCCGGTCGTGCCCAGCTGCTGATATAGAGCACAACTAACCGCTCCCGTCCGCCACCAGGCCGTCCACCCCTGCGGCACGACGACTTCGGCGGCTCCCTGCTGGACAGCGGCTCCTTCAAAGCCGGTGTTGACGGGCACCCGAGGCAGGCTTGTCACCGGCACGACCGCCGGCAAGGGCAAAGGGTTGATCAGAGCAGACGGCTCATAGGACAGCGACGAACCCACGCCAACGGTAACCCGGACAGGAGTAACAATCAGGGGGGGCAGTGTGGCAGCCGGCGCAGGCGGAATCGTCGGAGGTATGGCAGTCGGCGGCAGGGCTGTTGTGGTCACCGAGGGCGTAAACGTCGCCACAATGGGTGTCGCGGTGGGCGCCGGCCGGGTCGCTGTGAAGGTGGCCGTGGGGGTAGCAGAGTGGGTTGGCGTTTTACTTGCCGTCGGACTGAGCCAGGTAGGCGTCAGGGTGTAGTCCAGGCTGGGCGGCACGGTCGGGGTCGGCGGTGGCCCTGGCTGACAGGCGGCTACCACCAGCAGCAGCCAACAAAACCGCCAACAGCCAGGGTGGCCAGGCAAACCAGCAACCGCCCGCTTATGTGGCGGGCGGCTGGTAGTCTTGCGGTAAAAGGCAAATACCAAGAGTAGCTTACCTGACAATCGGTACAAGGCTGGCATCACCCCGGAAGGTCACCGTCGAAGCAAGCACCCACCCTGCCCCGGACTGTGTTTGCACCTGCAGCCAGGAGCCATCCGCCGAGCGGCCGATCACGGGCAGGTTCAAGCCGGCGGGCGCGGTACCCAGCAGCCCTGTTTCAACGCCAGGGCCTAGGTACACATTAATCGGTGCAGATACGACCGCTTGAGGCATCGACGTCGAACCGATGGCGTCCGCGTAACGAATGATCGAAACCCCATCAAAATCGCCACGGAAGATCACGAACTCGGCGTTTACCCAACCGGCGCCAAAAGGTCCGGTTACGCGGAACCAGGCACCATCCGGCGTGGAACCGGTGATGTCCAGCTCCGTGCCACCGCTGGCCGTCTCCACCACCGTGTAACCGGCCCCCGGCCCGCTGCGGATATTCAAGAAGCTGGTATTGACGATCAGGTAGTTCCTGACCGGTTCTGGTTCCGGCACGGTGAAGATGGCCGCGCCAGCCGGCTGGATCACCGTGCCGCTCAACTGCGGCGTGACCGCAGATGGTGCTACTGCACCAGCGCTGGGCGGTGCCTGCGCCCCAGCCGGGTTATTCACCATGATCTCCACCGATTCCGCAGGCGCCCAGCCAATACCGGCCGGGTGTTCCAGTTGGAACCACTCGCCATCACCGGTGACACCCATCACCGATAGGCGCTGCTTCTCGGAGACCATGGCTATCGTCATGCCGCTATTGGAAGGGCTGTCCCTCAGGCTGAGAATGCCGGGGCCATTGAACCAGACCTGGGTGCGCGGGTCGTTCGGATCGGAAATCGCGACGTCCTCAAGTTTAACCCAGCCCATTTGCTGGAACAGGTAGGAAACCAGCACCCATTTTCCATCTTCACTGTACTGGAAAACTTCGCTGCGGTCGCCGGTCTCAAACCAGTGCACTTCGTCTGCCTGATCGTAGGGACTGGAAGTGACGCGCACCTGCCCCTGGTAGACATACATCACCGGTCGTGTCGCCAGCGTGCCAGCCGACGTCGTTCCGGTTGTGGTCGAGGTTGGGGCTGACGAAGCAGCAGGCACCACCGGGACCAGCACCGGCGGCTGGAGGGAGGTCTGCATGGTTACGACCGGCACAACCGTGGCGCTGCCGCGCAGGGCAACATCACCCTGCAGCACCCAGCCCATGCCGACATTAGTCTCGACCTGCCACCAGATGCCATCACCGGTCTGCCCGGCAATCGGCAGCTCCGATCCCACCAGCGCCATACCCAGCAATGATGAACTGATATCCGGCAGGACAAAAACATTCACCGGGGCCCCCACCACGGCAGCACGCGGCTGTTCCACAACACCGGGCGCCGATACAACCGGCACCGCTCGTAAATCACCACGGGGAATCACAAACTCGGCGGAGACCCAGCCAATCCCAAAAGCCGAAGAGACCTGCCACCAGGAAGAATCGCGCGTCCGGCCTACAACAGCCAGCTCCGTCCCGCCGGGCAGCACCCCGATGCTGGAGTAAATGGCGCCAGGACCGCTCCGCACGTTCAGGAAGCTGGTGTTGACGATAACGATTGGCTGCGCCAACTGCTGACCGGTGGACAGCGGGGGCGTCGCCGCGCCCTCCGCCGCAAAAACAGACGACAATGGTAGTGCGCCCACCACCATGACACCAACAACGATCAAGGCTGTTATGTGACTACGTGTGCGATTAAGCATAATTTCTCTCCCTCATCAGCTCGCATACACCGCAGACCTGGCGTGCGGCACGCTGCGCAACCGGAGCCTCGCCTGGCGACGGTCAATGAGAAGTCTTCTACCGCCCCATTCTACAGCACATCGTTTATTCCACACAAGTGCCGGAAAACCCTCGCCACACCGGCAGGCATACGGTATGATACGGCGCATGCGAAAAAAACACATTACTCCACTACCGCTGTTATTGTTGATGTTGGTGTTGGCAGCCTGCGGCCGGCCCACGCCGATTCCGATTTTCGTGACCCCGACTCCGTCAGGGCCGACGGCCGTGCCGACCATCGCGCCCCTGCCGACCGAGACGCCAACCCTTACGGTGACGCCACAGCCGACTACACCAACGCCGGCACCACCGACCATCATACCGACCACGGGGGTTTTTGGCCCCATCATCCCGCCGGATTACACCCTGCCGCCGACCTTCACACCGCGGCCAACCGACACACCCACCCCGGGGCCGCCAACGGTCACGCCAATTCCGCTACCGACACTGGACAACTCCCGTATCGGCATCCAGATTCATTCCCGGCTGACCGATGACGAATGGTGGCAGATGCTACAGCGGGCCAGGCTTCATCTAAACGTCGACTGGATCAAGGTGCAGTTCCCGTGGGACGAGATGGAGCCGGACGGACCCGGCAGCGAAACCGAGTACAATCGCCGGCTGGAACGATTCATGCAGATGGCCGATGGACAGGGCTTACAGGTCCTGGCGAGCATTACCAAAGCGCCGGAATGGGCCAGACCCACCGACCAGGAAAACGGTCCACCGAACGATCCACAAACGTACGCGAACTTCATCCAGGGCCTGCTTAACCGCTTCGGCAACTCCATCGACGCCATCGAGGTCTGGAACGAACCCAACCTGCGGCGTGAATGGAACGGCGGCACCATGAACGGCGCGGAGTATATGCGGTTGTTCCGACCCGCCTATGAGACCATCACCGCCTGGAGCCAGCAAACCGGGCATCGGATTCAGATCATCACCGCCGGGCTGGCCCCTACCATCGATACCGAATTCTCGGCAGATGACCGGGCATTCATGCGGGAGATGTTAGCCGCCGGGTTGGGCAATTACCCCGATGTCGCGGTGGGCATTCACCCTTACGGCTGGGGCAATGCCGCCGACGCACGCTGCTGCAACCCGGTTGAGGGGCGCGGGTGGGATGAAAACGAGCGCTTTTTCTTCCTGGACAATATCGACGCTTACCGACAGATCATCGTCAACGCCGGGTCCCCCACCATGCGGATGTGGATCACCGAATTCGGCTGGGCCACTTATGATGGATTCAACGCGCCGCCGCCCGACGGTGACGACTTCTTCACCTATGTGACAGAAGGGCTGCAAGCCACCTATACGCTGCAAGCCTTCGACATCGTCCAGAATTCCGGCGCTTACGATTTTATCGACGTCATGATTCTGTGGAACCTGAATTTCGGGACCATTCCAGACGCCGTGTCCGTTCATCGCGATGAGCGGGCCGGCTACAGCCTGATGCGTCCGGATGGCAGTTACCGGCCGCTCTACGAGCAACTGCGCGACATCCTGGGCGAGTAATTGGTTCTCACATGAACGCCATGACAGATTTTTCCCGGCTGCCGCGTCAGGACATCATCCTGCGCAGCCGGGACATTTTTACCACCCTGCTGCCGGCGCTGTTCCTGGGCCGGCTCTGTGCCGAGGCTATACACCCGGAAGCAGCGCTGCCCGCGGCAATCGTCGTTTTCTTGTTAGGGGCTGGCGTTGGCTGGTGGCTGCACCGGCGCGGCATTTCACCGGGGCTATGGGCGCTGCTGCTGCTCCCCGTGGTTATCTTCCCTTATCAGAGTCCGCAGTTAATGCTCGGTTGCGGAGTGCTGTTCGCCACAGCCTGGGTCGTCAGCCGGATTAAGGTGCAGGGCTGGGCGGTCGAGGCTGCCGTGTTTGTCGGCGCATTGTTCCTCTTTAGCCTGACGTTAGCGCCGGGTATCCAGCCCGCCGATGCGGGTGAATTCCAGCTGGTGTTGGCGGAATGGGGCGTCGCTCATCCGCCGGGATATGCCCTGTACAGCTTCCTGGGCGGGCTGTTTACCCACCTGCTGCCGTTGGGCAGCCTGGCCGACCGGGCCAACCTCTTCTCCGGGCTGGCC
>DAOUEM010000613.1:0-5380 GCA_034430555.1 Anaerolineae bacterium
GATACTCCAAAAGCCGTTGATCGATATGTCATCCATCGTACGGAACGAGGTGATCAGCGCCGCGAATACGGGCAGCAGCCACAACAACGTGAGCAGAGTCAGCCCGGTGTACAAACCGGTCGTCCGCAAACGCCGTTGAAGGGTGCCCGCCCCGGTCACGCGCCGAGATTGAACCATGGTTGTCATCGTCGCTCTCCTAGTACTCCAGCTCGTCCCGGATGACCCGCGACAGGTAGAAGCCAATAAACACCAGGCTGATGCCGAACAGAACCACGGCGATCGCAGCCCCATACCCCATCTCGTAGTTGTTAAAGGCTTCCATATACATGAGGTTGGCGAGCACTTCCGTGCCCGTATTGCCTCTCGTCATGATCTGCACCAGGTCGAAGGAACGCAGCGAATCGATGATCGAGATCACGATGACGATGGAGGTCACCGGCGCCAGCAGCGGGAAGACCACCTTGCGGAACAGTTGCCAGCGGTTGGAGCCATCCACGATGGCCGCCTCCACCAGCGTCGGGTCGATGTTCTTCAGCCCGGCCAGGTAGAGCACCATCACGTAGCCCACCTGCCGCCAGACCGCCGCGATGATGATCGCCCAGATGGCCAGCTCCTGGTCCGCGAGCCAGCCCGGCGTATCAACCACCCCCAATCCACGCAGTAAGGAGTTGATCAGGCCCAGGCGTGGGTTATAAATCCAGGACCACACCAGGCCGATCACCGGGAAGGAAAGTACCAGCGGCCCGTAAAAGCTGATCTTGTACCAGCGGCCGCCGGCCATATCGTTGTTGAAGATAAGGGCCAGCCCCAGGCCGAGCGTGGTCGGCACGGTGATGAACACGACCAGCCAGCGGGCATTGTTGGTCAGTGCCACCCGGAAATCGTTGTTCATGCCGCGCGCGGCAAACTGGCCGAAGCCAAACAGCCGCTCATAATTATACAGCTCGTTAAAGGCGGGCTGCGTCACCCCGTCCCAGTTGGTCACGCTGAGATAAAAGGTGTATATCGTCGGCCCGATGATCCACACCAGGTACAGCACCAGCGGCACCAGCAAAAACAGGTACGGCACGGCCTGGCGCGGGAGCGCCGGCAAGAATGAGCCGAGCGTGCGAGTCCGGGTTTGCGAGCGCTCAAACAAGCCGGTCTGTGTCAGGGCCAACTGGCCGACCAGGGCCAGCGCGCCGAACAGCACTACCCAGAAGCCGAAACCGGCCCCGTTTTTGTGGACCGGCGTCTCCGCACTGTCCGTGATCGCGACGACGAAATAGATCAGCGCCAGCACGCCGGCCCCTGCCGTCAGCCGGGAGACCAGGCGGCCCCGGTCGATGTTGGCCACACCCCACAGGGACAACCCCAGGGCCAGCAGCGCCGTGATGGGCACCAGGATAATGAGATCCGTCTCGTAAGTGAAAAAGTCCGGGAGCGGCCCGACCAGCGCGTCGGACATCATGCGCGCGCCGTTGCCTTGCAACTGGCTGCCCACCCAGGGCATAAAAATGAAAGCGAACAGCATCAGCACGGCGCAGACCAGGCCAAACATATTGATGCTGGAGAGATCGGCGTATCGATCTAGGGGTTGATGTTTTTCTTGAGTTTGTGTGATCGCTGCCATAGGATCCTTCCTCCTACACTCGTTCGCTCGCATCGTTTGTCGTCGGAGGAGCGGGCGTTGAAGATACACGCACGGCTGACCTTGGAGGGCCAGCCGTGCGAAAGTTATGCAAAAAAGCGGCAGCCTATTCCGCGGCAGCCTCTTCTTCAGCCAGGCGAATCCGCTCGGCTTCCAGGTCGTCGAGCATCGCCATCACATCGGCATTCATCGGATCTTCCGCGAAGGCCATAAACATATCCATACCGGCGTCGGCCATGGGCGGGGTGGTATCGCGGTCGTAGAACTGCACGATCAGGTCGGCGGTGCCCAGCATTGCCAGGCCTTGCTGCTGGAAGCGGCTGGCCGAAGAGATGTCGACGTCGGTGTTGGTGGGCAGGCGTCCCATTTCTTCGAAAGCCAACTGCTGTACCTCTGCCGAACCGAAGAACTCGAGCAGGTCGCGCGCGCCTTCGGGGTTGCGGGCATTGGCGGCGATAAAGTAGCCGTCGGTCGGGGCATCTTCGCCAATCGGAACCATCGGATCGATGATCGGGAACTGGAAGAAGTCAAGGTCGTCTTCCAACTCATCCGGGAAGGAATCACGCACGAAGTCGCCGATGAGGTACATGGCGGCGTCACCCTGGATCATGAAGTCCAGCGCTTCCTGCCAGGTGTAAGCGGCAGCGTCTTCCACGAAGCAGTCGTGCTCGAACAACTCACGCCAGGCGTCAAATACAGCCACCACGCGCTCATCGGTGTAGGATTCCTTGAGCAGCATGAGGTCTAGGTGGAACTGCGGGCCGTTGAGACGCATATTGAGGTAGTCAAACCAACCGGCCCAGGTCCAGCGATACCGGGTACCGATGGTAATCGGGGCTAAGCCGGCGTCAGACAACACATCACAGGCATTCAGCAGGTCGTCCCAGGTTTCCGGGGCCGATTCGATGCCGGCACTCTCAAACAGAGATGGGCGGTAGTAAATGCCCCACCAGTAGTAGCTGGTCGGCAGGAAGTAGTATTCGCCGTCCACCTGGGACATTGCGGCGAAACCGGGCGGGTAGCTATCCACGTAGCCGGCCTCTTCCCACATATCGGTGATCGGGGCTATCAGGCCGCGGTCGATAAAGAAGCGAGCGCGGTTGCCGGCGAACCAGGTCAGCAGGTCCGGGGCAGGCTCGGCCGTCAGGTAAGCACGAATAGCTTGCTTGAAGTCCTCGTGGGCAATGATCGAGTGCAGCACCGGCTGATCCGGATGCTGTTCGTTCCACATCCCGACCACCAATTCGTCGAAAGCGCGCGGCGCCGGATCGCCATTGTACGAGTTGTACATGATCGGGCCGCCCTGGGCCAACACAGGCAGCGCCGCACTCAGCGCCATTACCACGACCAGCAGCAGGGACAGCTTAACGAAGCGATTCATAGATTTCTTCTCCTTCTTGCTTAATCTTGCCAACTACGCGGTTAATGTAGGGGTTTGTGACTGGGTTCCTTTCTCCCGAACCAGCACCTCCTTACACTCGCCGGCCAGGCAACATCACACCTGACCGGCATGGCCAGCGAACGAAAATAAATCACCGGGCAATATGGAGACAGGGCGTGATGCCGCCGCACCACGGGCAAACTGCCAGTAGGGGGATTGCCAGAAGTACTTAGGGATCATCAATAAGCTCACTTCAGGCCGGTCCTAAACACTTTTCTCAACTGAGGGATAAGGGTTCTCGTGCGCGCCGTCTTGACGAAAGGTGGGATGCAGTAAACGCGCCTGCATGTTAATTTATCAAGTGGAAAAACTAATCAATGATCATTATACCCAACACCCTTTGTATGTCAAGCACAAAGCCGCCCCGCTTGTAGACTATCATCCCTGGACTTTTTCATGTCTACACGTGTAGACGCACCTGTATAAACAGTGTAGAATGGAAGTAGTAAACTGTCAAGCATCTGTGTTTCTTTGAGGGGATTCGGGTTATGAGCGCACCACACCAACCACCAACCACGCCGACCGGCAAACCGGTGACTCAAGCCGACGTGGCCCGGCGCGCCGGAGTCTCCCGGGCCGTGGTCTCGTATGTGATCAACAATGGGCCGCGCGCCGTCTCGCCGGAGGCCCGGCAGCGCGTGCTGGAAGCCATCGCCGCGCTCGGCTACCGGCCCAATAAGTTCGCCCAGGGTCTCAAGTTCAGCGGCACGGAGCAGGCCAGGGGCCGCTTCGGCATCATCCTGGGCGGTACCACCGATACGCTGCTGCGCCCCTATTACAGCGCCGTCCTGGCCAGCCTGTACCAGGAGACTCACCGCCGCCAGGGGCAAATCCGCTTCGTGACCTTCCTGGACGAACTGAAGGACCCGGTGTTTTTTAACAAAAACGTGCACGCCGAGGAGATCGCCGGCCTGATCCTGGTGGCCGGGGAGGCCCTGCTGCGCGATCCGCAGTGGCCGGACATACTGCCCCGTATTCGCGAGCGCATCGCCAACGGCGTCTCGCTGGAACGCCCGGTAGGCGGCTTCCCCACCGTGCGCTTCGACCGCATCCTGGCCGCCCGCAAAGCCGTCAGCCACCTGGTGGCGCTGGGCCACACCCGGATTGCCCTGGTGGGTTATCCTGACGACCGCCTGATCGGCTACCGGCAGGTGCTGCTGGAGCACGGCTTGCCGGAATGGGAGCTTGTCGACCATCCCGGCCTGAACCATACGCCCGAGCGCGGCTACAACATGGCGCAGCAGTTGATGCAGCGGTCGCAGCGGCCCTCAGCCCTGTTTGCCACCAGCGACGAGGTAGCCATTGGCGCCCTGGCCGCCCTGCAGGACCTGGGACTTCATGTCCCGGACGATGTCGCCCTGGCCTCGATCGACGACATCTCGCTGGCCAGCATGGTGCGCCCTGCCCTGACCACCGTGCGGGTGCCCGTGGAAAGTTTTGCCACCTACGCGCTGCGGATGCTGGAAACTTACGAGCAGTATCCCGACAGCGAACCGGCTTCGGTGCTGCTTGACACCAAACTGATCATCCGCGACTCGTGCGGCGCCAGACGCCGGTAGATGGTCAGACCTGCCGGGGAGTGAGGTTGGCAGCGACCGCTTTCGCCACGGCTGCCGCGCGGGTATTGACCTCCAGCTTGGCGAAGATCGCTTTCAGGTGCCGTTTGACGGTATTGGTGGAGATGACCAGCGTCCGGGCGATGTCCTTGTTGGTCAAACCCTGGACCAGCAGCTCCAGCACCTGGCGCTCGCGGTCGGTGAGCTGCGGGGCAAACTGTCGACGTTGGACCAGGGCCGGCGCTTGTTATTGTACGTGATCGCGGGGATTGCGGTGGTGGCTGCAGTGCTGTTGGTGATCGTGCTGTTGCTGGCGCTGACACCTGGAGGGTAGGGGAGGGCGATGAAGTAGCGCCGTTGAGGTCAAGAAAACTCGCATCAAAAATATACTTTCGTGGCGAGTTTTGGTGAGCATAGGGTTGGAGGAGTGGTCTGCGAGGCTGCTAAGCAGAAGAAATCTCGTCACAAAAGTTACAGTATCAATTGACAGTCTGACGTTTGCAAAGTGATGTCAGCAGGCAAATGAATAAGCGAATTATGTTGACTAGTTTGCTATGGAATTTGCTTGCGTTTGACATACTCGAGTTCTTCTAGCCTTGGTACGACTTCCAAAAACAAAGCATTGAGATATTCAGGGCGAGCATCTATCACTGCGTAACCTACAAGCTTTAGGACATCGAGTATCTCTTCAACATTCTCGATGCCTGCAGATCGTAACTGGTCAACAGCATGCTGTGACAGGCCGAGGTCAAG
>DAOUEM010000614.1:0-5486 GCA_034430555.1 Anaerolineae bacterium
AGCTTGGGGGCCAGTTCCTGCTGAGCCTTCATGGAGCGCTGCTGCGACCGGGTGAGCGGGTACGTCAGCAGACGGATGAGCACCGTGAAGGCGATGATCGCCAATACGATGTTCTGCCCCAATATCTGGTAGAGCAGGATGAGCAAGGTGACGAAAGGATTGAGGATGAGATCCCACATAGTTGGTTTTTCCCGGTTATACCTGGGACGAACAGGACCGCTGCCGGCCTGGTGCATCCCGGTGCGTGATTGGCTAGCTTTCGCTGCTGGTGGGCGGGTATACCCACCCTTCTCGCCCGTTATCCAGGTTGTAGGTGACCAGGATCCGCTCAGAGCCGATCGTGCTGACGATGATGGTGGTTTCGTCCAGCATCATCAGGTCGCTCAGGACATCGCCGCCGGTATCCTGCGACCAGACCGGCAGGGCATTCTCACGGCGGATAACATAGATGCTGTCATCCCGCGAACCGATGATTAGCAGGTCGTCAATGACCAGGGGCGTGGCCCGGATGGCCTCGTCAGCGATCTGTTGCTGCCACAGCGGTTCAAAGCTGAGCGCATCCAGCGCGTACACGTACCCGCTCAGGTCGCCAAAGTACAGGATGTTGTCGTCGGTCAGCGCCGGGCCGCCCCAGACCCAGTTGTGGGTCTCGAAGCTGTCCAGGATGTCGCCGCTTTCGGCGTCCACGGCAAACATTTTGTGGCCGAAGCTGCCGACGTACAGCACGCCGTCCGCATAAGTGGGGGTGCCGGCAATGGCGCCTTCCAGGTCGGTGCGCCACAGTTCTTCGCCGCTGTCGAGGTCCACAGCGTACAGGTAGCGATCCAGCGAGCCGAAATACACCCGGTCATCCACCACGAGCGGGGCCGACCAGATGCCCGAATCGGTTTCCAGGAACCATTCCTGCTGGCCATCGGTCTGGCTGAGCGCCATCAGGCCGCCGCTGCCCACGCCGACGATCACTTTACCCTGGGCCACGGTCAGGCCGCCGATGATGCGGTCGCTGGCGTCCTCGTTCACCCAGATCGACAGGCCGTTGCTGCGGTCCACGGCATACACTTTGTGGTCGAAGCCGCCGATGTAGACGACCTCTTCGGTGAGGGCGGGGCGGGCGTAAAATTGCTGGGTGGGCTGGCGCTCGCTGGGGCGTGGGAACTCCCAGATGACCGTCCCCACGTCATTAAAGCGGATGACTCGGTCCAGGTTGGCGACGACCAGGCCGTCCGTATCGACATTTAACCCGGCCCAACTCCCGGCAATGGAACCAGGCCCACAGCCGGCGGCGAACAGCGCGACAAAGAGGAGCAAGAGCAGGCCACGGCGCTGCAGCGCGGCCTTCAGGCGAGTCAGCATCGGCTGCTCAGGCGTAGGTGCCAGGGTTTTCAACGTTACTCCTTCAGGGTACCGGGTCATACCCACCAGGGTTCAGCGGATGGCAGCGGGAAATCCGTTTGAGGCCCAGCCATCCCCCCTTAAAAAAACCATACTTCTCGATCGCCTGGTAGGTATACACGGAACAACTCGGTATAAAACGACAGCTGGGTGGTAGCACCCGGGACAATGTCAACTGGTAAAGGCGGATTATCCGTAAGGCCAGCCACTTCAGCATACCTCACCTCGATACGCGCTAACGACTACGATTCGACATCTGGGAGCAGGCCGGCCCGCCGCAAAAGGACGTGTACGGCCGCCAATAATTCCGTGTAGTGACAATGAAGGACCGGATGTCGGGCGATGAATACCATGTCGTAGCCGGACGGTATCTGGGGATGCCAGTGGCGAATCGCTTCACGAATACGCCGCTTGGCCCGGTTGCGGGCGACGGCGTTGCCCAGCTTGCGGGAAGTGACGATCCCATAGCGGTTGTGTGTGAGGCCATTTGGCGTCAGGCTGGCCACCAGGGCGGGGTGCGCCCAGGACTGGCCTGTTTCTCGCACGCGCCGGAAATCGGCGTTGCGTCGTAAGTGAAGACGCCGCTGCATACCTCAGACACCAGCCGCCGGCTAGCTATTCCAGTTAACCTTTTTAACGTGCACCACTTTGACGCTCAGTTTATGACGGCCCTTGACCCGGCGCGCCTTGAGCACGGCCCGCCCGCCGCGGGTGCGCATACGCTGGCGGAATCCGTGGACACGCAGACGACGACGTTTTTTGGGTTGATAGGTACGCTTAGGCATGCTGCAAATTCCTTACTTAACCACAGGTTTTGAAAAACCGCCCCTCAAGGACGGATTCTAGCGATTGTTAGCTGTCCCCCAGGCGGGATCGTACATGATTTAACAGGCCATGCGGACACTGATTCGGGGTGGCCGCAGCGCGCAAAAAACCCTTCCCTGCACGGGCACACAACAGCGGTTGAGTATAACCGATCGCGATCGCGAGGTCAACTGTGTTTTTCGGCAGTCGGACCCCGGCACAGGGCTGATTCGTTCCAACCGAAAATCAACCGGTAACTCAAGCAAACCCAAGGCGCGTATTGGCTGAGCAGCAAACCGTTCACGGACCTTCTTGAGGCTGTCATAACCGAAGCCGCGGAGCAGATTGAGCATGGCGTTCCGCACTGCGGCCAGCACAGTCGGAGCCTGACCAGAGCGTATGCGCGAAGCATCTTCCTGGAACCGGACGTCCCGTGGATAGTGGAGCCGGTTCTCAATCGCCCAGTGCTGCCGGCGCAGGGCCAGGAGTTGAGCGGCAACTGCTAGTGGCCGGGGCAGGCTCGTGACCGCGAAGCTACGCGAGTGAGACACCTGGCCGGTCTTGGTGTTGACAAGGCGCGCTTCAAAACACATGACTTGTGCCAGGTCAGGCCAATCCAGGTCCCGACAGGCCTCACTGACCGTGACCGTGCGTCGCTCCAGGCGACCATGCCCCTTATTGACGGTGCTGGCCGTGCGGCGGTCGAGTTGGCGCCAGATCGCCGCATGGTCGAACCAGTATTGAAGCTCCTGGAAGAGGTCAGGTTGGTTTTCCTTGACCAGCATCAAATAGCGCCCTCTTTTTCCCGAATGGTTTCGGCTTCAGTTCGAATGACTCGGCCCTGGACCCCGGCAGAGGTCCCGCCGATGGTCAGGCAGTGTCTTTTTTCAGGTCGCCATCCTCGTAAACATTATACGGGAACGGCAGCGGCCCGGTTGCGGGCTGGGGGACATCTTCCGAGTGATGGCGGTACTTTCCCTGCCGGGCTTCGTCCAGCAGATTCAACAGGAGGTCGACGTGCCAGGCCCAGATGTGCTGGTCGAAGTACGCATCGGCCTCGTCGCCATAGACCCAGGTTTTGGGATCGTCGGCTTGCACCGTGGCCCGCATGGCACTGTAGACGCGCATGATTTCACGGATTTGCAGCAGGCGCAGTTCATCGATCTGCCGCTCGCTCAGGGACTGGATGTCCTCCGGGGCATCGGACAGGGTTCCCACCGCCAGCAGTTGTTCCAGGGTGTAATCGTTGAGTTCTGGCATCAAGCTTCTCCTTCAGTAGGCCGCGCCATCGTTTGCCACGCCGCCCGATTACCGGATAATACCGCACAACTTTTTCACAATAACCCGCTTGCCGACACATCATAAAGGACGAAGGACCTACCCGCTCCCTGTCGTCAGCCAGGCCAGCAACGACTCCGCAAAAAACAGCGCCAGCCCGATCAGGATGACCAGGATAGGCCGGCGCTTATCCGGCATCAGCAGGAAAAACGCGCCCCCGATCACCACCAGGCTGCCGCCGCACAGGCGAGTCCAGCCGATACTTTGTGTCACCAGCCCGCACAGGATCAGCACGGCAGCCAGGCCGACGATCACATAAAAGACCACGCGGTTTGATGACGGGCGGCGCGCCGGGCGCCGGTCACTCATAAGGTATCCTCCTGCGGGAGTGGTGGTTACCCATCCGGGCAACCCTTCATCAGTTTTTCCTTATTTTATGCGATTTTGAGGATTGGGCCACAAGGGGGAAAAGCCGGGAGCCTGTCAGGCTGGGCGAGGCCAGGCAGGTCGTGTGGCTCCCGCACCCAAACGAAACCCTCGGGGGACGGTAGTGTCCAGACCGAGGGCTGAATTGGCTCGCGAGGGATGCGCGGCCGATCATCAACTCAGTTTAGCTCAATAAGTACCCGCTCTCGAAGGGCTTCCGAGGCTTGGGTTCAGTCACCTTACTGATGGTATGTCCGCCGCCTGTCCAGGTTTCATCCTGCTTGGTGAGATCATCACCGACAATGTCGTTGCCTGCTTTGACCCCGGCGACGATGTCATAGTTCTGGCCGTTCAGCTTGACCCAGGTGTGGTTGTCAAACTTGATCTTTGATCCGGTATATTTACTGGTCACGCCATCCTGCCGGGATTGCACAATATTGGTCGGACCATCCGGGAAGCCGATCAGCGACTCGCCGCCTCCAAAATCGCGGGTCAAGAAAGGTTGGCTATGGTCTTCAATCAAGGTGTTAAATTGAGCGGGGGTACCCTGCGTGCCATAGGCCGTGCCTGCCGACCACACCGCTGCGGCAAAGGCTCGGCTTAAATGCATACAATCGCCCTCAGTAATCGCGCCTTCTAGGACGCCAAAAGCATCCCCCCCACCTTCTGGTACGTATTTGAGGCCGCTGTCGCGCATGTTATCGAAGATTTTGCCCGCCAGGACGGCCAGCGAATCGCCGGGATCTAATCCGTCCATGATCTTCTTGCCACGGACGCCACTTTGCCAACGGAAACGAGGATCTTCTTTGCCCAACACCCGCTCCAATTTCTGTTTTTTGAGCGGTGTACTCGATTCCGCCGCCTGGTGCCACTGCCACAGGTCCACATTATCGCCGCTCTTGACGACAATGATGGCTTTATTCGTCCCACTCCGTGATTCGATTGTCTTGATTTCCGGCCTCGTCCCAAAGAGTTTTTTGGGTATGGTGAAGGTTCGCTCCGGTTTCGGGTCTTTTTCAATCATGTTTTTGGCATGGAACTGGTTCGACTGTAACCCGTCTTGCCCCCAGGTGATTTTGAATCCACCGAATTCCACTTCACTTCTTTGCAGCACGTTTTGGGCCGGCTGCCGCTGGGCCTGCACTGTCGCGTGTTCGCCATTTTTTGGCCGCTGCGTTTGTTGACAAAGTCGGCTGGCAAAGTGATTGCCATAAGTTGCCTGGAGTAAATTCACCTGTTCAGGGGTAAGGGAATCCGGAGCCTCCAGCGCTCGCTGGATAAGTACCGGATCGGTTGGCTGTTGGGATGACGGGACGAGGGATGAGTGCTGCGATGACTTGGGCGGGCGGCGGTGCGTGGACACATGCTTATGGTCCATCGATCTCCTCCAAATCCTCAAACCAATGTCACCCTTATCCTAGCATAATGCGAGCAATTGAGCCAAGTTGCGTAATCTCTCAAGGCAAATGCGACTCAGCGAATTGAGCAGGCGTCATCATATCAAGCGAAAGATGAGGCCGCCGATGGTGATAGTAATCCAGAAACTCGTCGGCAGCTTGCTGGGCAAGAGCCAGTTGTTCAGCCCG
>DAOUEM010000615.1:0-15512 GCA_034430555.1 Anaerolineae bacterium
GTCTCCGATGAAGATCCATACCAGACAGTACCCCCCCAGGCCTACGTAAGACCATGGAATCGGCGCCACCAGCCAGCTCACATATTCATCATGGAAGCGGCGGTTGACTTCCTCGGGAGTCTTCCCCTCCCACTGTCCGTAAGCGATTTCCTTGAGTCGTCTGGAAATACATCCTGAGGTAAAAGGGGGGATCAAGAATTTTCCATATTGGGACTATACTCCCCCAGGCGCGCCATGCTGTTGCATCTGGCCCGGTGATAAAGGGCTTTTTGGGCAGCAGCTAAATTGTTTTCCTGTCCTTTCCAAATATCCAGGGCCGACTGCTGGATGGCCCGCGAAAAGGAAAAAGTCAGAACCCAGGGCATCTTGGACCGCCACCGGAAATTCATGGCATTCAAGCGTGCTGAGGCGAGTTCCGCACTCTGTCCCCCGGACAGGAAAGCGATGCCAGGGACCGCCGCCGGCACGGCCCGGAGCAGGCAATTCACTGTGGTGTCCGCCACTTCTTCCACACTAACTTGTGTGGGACAATCTCTGCCGGGGAGAACCATGTTGGGCTTTAAAATCATGCCTTCCAATAGCACCCGCTGCCGGTGTAGTTGGCTGAAGACCGTGTGCAATGTCTCCTCAGTTACCCGGGCACACTGCTCCAGGGTGTGGTCCCCGTCCATAAGCACTTCCGGCTCCACTACGGGAACCAGACCGGCTTCCTGACACAGGGCCGCATAACGGGCGAGGGCGTGGGCGTTGGCTTCGACACATCCATGACTGGGAATACCCTCGCCGATAGTGATGACCGCCCGCCATTTGGCAAACCTGGCCCCCATCTGCCGGTATTCCGATAAGCGCTCTCGAAGACCGTCCAGACCCTCGGTAACTTTCTCCCCCGGATGGCCGGCCAGATCTTTGGCCCCGGTGTCTACCTTAATGCCCGGGACGATTCCGGCGTCAGTCAGCAGCTTGAGAAAAGAAGTGCCGTCATTTTTTGACTGACGGATGGTCTCATCATATAAAATGGCGCCGCTGATGAATTCTCCCAACCCGTCCACGGTCAAGATCAATTCCCGCCAGGCCCTGCGAGCCTCCACTGTTTGCGGGATCCCCAGTTTAGCAAAACGTTTGTTGCAGGTCGGGTTACTTTCGTCCATGGCCAGGAGGCCCTTGCCCGCCTGCATCATGGCCTGAACCGTGGTGTTGAGTTCCGGTTTATCCATTTGACACCTCCTTAGACTATTCTCAAAAGGGCCACTTCCAGTCAGTGACGTCCTGTCGATCTACGCCGAACTCGTAGGCGTGATTCATACACGCGATCCGCTGGTCGAGCAGGGCCTCTCGAATGCTGGACCCCGTGTCACTGAAACGGGGTATCCGATCAATGGCGTCCATGGCCAGGCTAAAGCGGTCGGTTTGGTTGCGGATGGCCAGCTCCAGTGGCGTATTGATGTTTCCCTTCTCTTTGTAACCGCGCACATGAATGTTGTGCTGGCCGGGCCGGCGGTAGGTTAACCGGTGAATCAGCCATGGGTAAGAATGGAAGTTGAAGATCACCGGCCTGGTGGAAGTAAAGAGGGCCTCGAACTCACGGTCCGTCATCCCGTGGGGATGTTCAGTTTGCGGCACCAGCTTGAACAGGTCCACTACGTTCACGAAACGAACCTTTATGTCAGGCAAGTGCTGACGGAGGAGGGCGGTGGCGGCAAGGGACTCCATGGTCGGCACGTCGCCGCAGCTCGCCATGACCACATCGGGCTCGACTCCCTGGTCGTTGCTGGCCCAGCTCCAGATGCCTGCGCCTTTGGTGCAGTGCGCAATCGCCGCGTCCATGTCCAGGTACTGAAGGTGTACCTGTTTGTCCGCCACGATGACATTGACATAGTTCATGCTTCGCAGGCAGTGGTCAGCTACGGAAAGGAGGCAGTTGGCGTCGGAGGGCAGGTAGATGCGCACCACGCCGGGGCTCTTGTTGACGACCACGTCGAGAAAACCGGGGTCCTGATGGGTGAAACCGTTGTGGTCCTGGCGCCAAACCAGCGCAGTAATCAGCAGGTTGAGCGACGCCACCTTGGCCCGCCAGGGCAGGTCGTTGCACTTTTCCAGCCACTTGGCATGCTGGTTGAACATGGAGTCGATGACGTGGATGAACGGCTCATAGCTGTTGATGAAACCGTGCCGGCCGCTCAGAATATAACCCTCCAGCCATCCTTCTACCGTGTGCTCGCTGAGCATCTCCATGACCCTGCCCTTCTGGGCCAGATTGCCGCCGTCCTCGTCCTCCTGGAAATACTCCCCCATCCAGACTTTCTTGGCGACCTCATAGATGGCTTCGAGCTTGTTGGATTGGGTCTCGTCCGGCCCAAAAACGCGGAAGTTTTCCATGTTCAACCGCATGACTTCCCGAAGGAAGTTGCCCAGGGTAGGAACATTCCCGGCCAAGGTCCCTCCGGGTTTCTTAACCTCGACGGCGAAGTTGCGGAAGTCAGGCATGTCTAGTGGCCGACGCAGAAGACCGCCGTTGGCCACTGGATTGGCGCTCATGCGCCGGTTCCCCTTGGGGGCCAATGTTTTTAATTCGGGAATCAGACGCCCCTTTTCGTCAAAACGCTCCTCCGGCTTGTAGCTGCGCATCCACGATTCCAACAACTTCAGGTGGGCCGGGTTATCGGCAACTTCGGTGAGGGGAATTTGATGTGCCCGCCAGAAACCCTCCAGGTAGTGCCCGTCCACCTTGCGAGGCGCCGTCCAGCCCTTGGGGCTCCGAAGGATGATCATCGGCCAGCGCGGCCGTAAGGCGTTGCCGCTCTGCCGCGCCTCCTCCTGGAACTTGCGGATCTCCAGGACGCAGTGTTCCATGGTGGCGGCCATGGCCTGATGCATGCTATCGGGCTCGCTGCCCTCCACGAAATAAGGTGTGTAGCCATACCCGACGAACAGGGCCTCCAACTCCTCGTGGCTGATGCGGGCCAGGATAGTGGGGTTGTTGATCTTATAGCCGTTTAGATGCAGGACCGGCAGCACCGCGCCATCGGTGATGGGGTTGAGGAATTTGTTACTGTGCCAACTCGTGGCCAGGGGGCCTGTCTCAGACTCGCCGTCGCCCACCATCACCAGGGTGATCAGGTCCGGGTTGTCGAAGACTGTTCCGAATGCGTGGGAAAGGCTGTAACCCAATTCCCCGCCTTCGTGGATACTGCCGGGCGTTTCCGGGGTCGCGTGGCTGCCGATTCCGCCGGGAAAGGAGAACTGCTTGAAGAAGCGCTGCATCCCTGCCGAATCTTCACTCTTGTCCGGATATATCTCGGAATAGGTTCCTTCAAGATACGCCTGAGACAGGACAGACGGCGCCCCGTGACCGGGGCCGGAGATATAGATCGCGTTCAAATCGTATTTGTTGATCAGCCGGTTGAAGTGGATGTAAGTGAAGCACTGACCGGCGTCAGAGCCCCAGTGGCCCAGCAGCCTCGGCTTCAAATGCTCCGGTTTGAGAGGCTCCCTCACCAAGGGGTTGTCCAGGAGATACAACATTCCCATACATAGGTAGAGGCTTGCTTGCCAGTAAGCGTCGATTTTACGCAGTTCATCAGTGCTCAAAGGGGTCTCTTTAATTTTAGAGCGAGCCGGCCCGTAAGCGCTGATGCTCTCCCCCCCATGGACTCTCGTCTTTTGTTTGTCGAGAGTTGTCATAAATGCTCCTCCTTTGTCATGACCGCAAATTTCCGCCAGTAAGTCGTCTTTCTCCCCTATACGTCCCGCTCTTCTATCGATTTCGGATAATTTTTATCCTAATTCAAAGAGACAAAGCGGCAAATGGGGCCGATCATGTATTTTGTGTGAAATCCCACCCCACCATCTGTGCTTGGAATTTGTTGCTCTGCGTCCGAAAAATTGCAGGCCACGAAGACCGGACAGGATATCCCGGACGATTATCCTTGTATGGGCTGAAGCGGTTTAGACTGAAGGCTGAAAAATAGACGTGAAGGTTGTTACTATTTGGCTAATTCGTCGAGGTGTCTTGCCATTATCCCTTCTCACGCAGATGCACTATTTCCCCAATATACAGGCGATGGTAATTGGCCTCTTTAGCCCCGCCCCTATAATGGCTTGTTATCACGTCTTCCGCCAGAATCTCAGGCAAGGTGTCATACTTGCCGACTACCCGACACTCGTAGGTCAGTACACAGTCGTCGAGGATGATACCGGGAAACATCTTGGCCGGGGAAACAGCCAGTCCCAGTTCGCTGATTTTGTCGACATCGCGCCCGCTGTGCCTGCCGCAGAAGTCCATCACGCGCTCCATGCCGGAAGAGGGAACATTGACCGTAAAAGCGCCGGCTTCCTCAATGAGTTTATAGGTGTAACGTGTATAACGCACCATCACCTGACACACGGGACGGTTCCATAGCACACCGAAACTAGCCCAGCCGATGGTCATGACGTTGGATACATCGGAGGTGGACGTCGCCAGCAGCAGACCGGGGTGCGGCAGAAAACGGAAGGCTTTCTGTATCGCAACAGCATTTAAGAAGCGATTATCGTTCATCACTTACACCAGGGGCGGCAAATATATTTTGGCCCGCGAGTCCGGAATGGCCTTTTTCCCCAGCCGTTCCAGCCCCTCCACCAGCGACGGCAACTGCGACAGGGGGATACCCATGAACATAATGTCATCGCCTATGTCGGACGTCGCCCGACAGCCGTAGCAGCCCAGCGACATGTTGATTTCGCCGGTGGTGTAAGGGAAGAGCGTGGTCTCCACGCACTGCGCATTATAGGAACTCATCTTGAAGGTATGCCGCCGGCCCGTGTAAAAGCTCGAGGCCAGGCACAGCCACATCATGCTTTCCGGCGGGGCCATAACCGCGACCACATCCGGCTTCATCACCGCCGCCGCCAGCGGCGTCACCAGCGTGGCCCGTATCGACTTCTCGGGCAGTGTCAGGCGCTCGGACACCATCCTCTTCGCAGCTTCCAGCGAAGCCACTTTACCCAACTTGACATAGACGTCGCCGCTGGCCAGCTTTGGGGGAATGCCCGTCAAGCCCAGAATGGAGGTGCCGTCGGCGCAGGAGTGGTATTCGGCAGTCATCAGCAGGCTGTTGCCTCGGCGGGCGATGGCCAGCGACTGACAGTAGCGCAGTTTGACCCGCGGCGCAGGCACATGCGGTAAGGGGACGCCCTGGGGAATGAGGTTTATCGCCACCGGCTGCCAGCGCAGCTTCAGTATCCGCTCCAGGGAGTGGGCATAGGCGGCGTAAGCCTGCTTCTCCCCGTCACCGAGCGGGGTAAAGGGCTCTTTATTGTCGGCATCAAGATATCTGGCGGGGGCGGGGTCCTGCAGCACGGAAATAGCGTGCTGCGCGCACTGCCCCATGCAGGAGTTGCAGGCCCAGCACTCCTCCGGCCTGGTGGCCCGGGCCACTTTTTTGCCCTGGGCCGTCACCAGATCAAAGACCGACGTGGGGCAGAACTCGACGCAGAAATTGCAGCCGTTGCAGCGAGTCTCGTCAACCTCAATTCGTACCATCGATCTCTCCTCTCGGGTCGTGTTCAGTATTGGGCGGCGTGGTCACCACCAGGCGGTTTTCCTGTATCCAGGCCAGGGTACGGCGGGGGAGGAAAATGCCGGGCTGGTAAGTCACGGCGTAGGCCATGGCCTTGAGGACGGCGATGGTATGCGCCAGGTCCTCCGTATTGTCCACGTCGGGCAGGGCTTCCAGCATTGTCGTGGGAACACCCCGGGCCTCGGCGATGCTGGTGATGGCTTCCAGGGCGGAGATCCCCTGCTGGTTATAAAAGACGCCGGTAAAATCCATGTCGGCATTGGCCGTCAGCCCAACCAGCGATACGCCGGCTGCCTGGCAGGGAGCGATGACCATCCCTCCCTGGTCGTACCGGGCGTCGAGCCAGGCAAGCCACTCAAAGGCGCGGTGTAAAAATTCCGGGGCTACGGTGGGCAAATCCCCGCCGATGCAGACCACCGAGCCGTAGCCCTGGGCAAAAAGCTGGCGGTAGTGGTCGTTAAAATGCTCGTCGAAATTACGTCCCCGGTCGACGATATAACGGATCGTAGCGGCCCCGTCGGGGAATTCGGCCCGGAACAACTCCTCCAGCCGGGGTATCTCGCTCTCCGGCGTTCCAGAGACGACAAAATCGTATTTCTCGCCCTTAGACGCCTTCTGGCGACATATTTTCAGCGCGGCCCAAATGGCATCGGCCACGTCCAGCAGGGTCACCCTGTAGAACTGCGCCGCCTCGGCATCGGTCAGCGGGCCGCCCAGTCTCTCCGTGAGACGCGTCTTGGTTATCCCCGGCTGGGGCGACTTGGTAAACAACGACAGCGCATGCTTTTGCTGACTCATCTTATTTCATCCTTCATAGTGTATATTACTGAGAGCTTGTTTGCTTTCACTGCAGCGAAAGACAAGGAGAGTATCTCGCCCGCTTCGCTTGAGAACACAGAGCCGCAGAGGAGAGAGTGCGACCTTGTCCTGTTTTTTGTTCCAAAAAACAGGACAACCTCCAGCTCCTCCGGAGCACAAGGCAACTGGCCACCCTTCCTCATTAGCATTCTGCTCCGCGCCTCTGCGAACTCCGTGAGAGTAAAATACAAACTAGTTCTCGCTCTTCCCCTCGACACTATACACCCGGCAGCGCAGGGTACGGTAACTCCACTGTCCCAGTATGGGGTCGCACGACGCGACGGCGGCACTGGTCAACACATTGGCATTGGACTGCCAGGCTCCCCCCAGGGAAGGTTCCGCCAGCGGCTGCTCGGGATACCACCAGCCATACTCCACGCTTACCGTATCCGGCACCATTTCCCGCAGCCGGAGGACCTGCTGGATGCGGCCCTGCGGGCATTCTATCCAGACATGATCGCCGTCGGCCAGTCCCAGCGCACCTGCCGTGACGGCAGCCATTTCGGCCACGGGTTGAGGCCGGCGGCGCCGCAACGCCGCTATCTGCCGAAACTCGGAGGCATAATAGGGCTGGCAGCGAACACCGGTGACCAGCTGCAGCGGATACGGCCCGGCGCCTTCATCGCGCGGCACATAGGCCGGCAGCGGGTCGTATCCCATCTCCTCCAAAATAGCGGAGAAGAGCTCCACTTTGCCGCTGGGGGTGGCAAAGCCCTGCGTGCGGTATTTGCGATAATGCCGCTGAGGGGCGTACAGACCCGCCCGGCAAAATTCCTCCCAGTTCAGACCCGCCGGAGCGAAGATTTCATCCAGCGCCTCTTCCAGCGTCTCCCAGGGCCAGTACGGCTGCTGCCCGCACCGCCGTCCCAGGTCACGCCAGAAGTAAAAGTTATGCCGCCGGGCAAAAAGCGGCGGCAGCGCGGCGGCGCCGCCGTAGGCGATGTTGGCGATACCGGCGTTGGTCTGCAGCACGGGCTGCTCCAGGGTCCCCGCCATGGGCAGGACGTAATCGGCCAGCGCGGCGGTCGGCGTGGGGAACAATTCCAGCACCACCAGCAAATCAAGGCCGGTTAACGCCTGGTGGACCAGGGGGGTATTGGGCTGCGACAGGAGGGGGTTACTGGCCAGCACCATCAAGGCCCGGATGGGGTAAGGCTTGCCGGTCACCATCGCCTGCCACACCAGATGGGCATGGGCCGAGGTCAAATAGCGGGCAGGCAGGGTCTTTCCGTGTTGCCGGGTGAACTGTGTCAGCCGCTCGTAGCCCTCGTAAGTCGGTAAATGGAAATACTCCCGGCCCAGTTTCTTACGACGCTGTTCCGGCGCCAGCATATCGGACAACTCCATTTTAGATTCCGGTATGAAATCAGGCATCTCACTCAAATGGCAGGCCCCCGGCTCATCCAGGTTCCCGGTAATGGCCCGCAAAACGGCCAGGGCGCGCAGCGTTTGCGTGCAATGGAAGCCGCTCTGGTCTATGCCGAGACCGCTGAAAAGCGCCGCCCGTTTCAACGTAGCGAAAGAGCGCGCCGCCGCCACTATATCACCGGCAGGTATGCCGGTCATCTCGGCGGCCCGCTCCGGCGGCCAGTCAGCCACCCGGTCGCGGAGCCGGGCGAAACCTGAGCACCAATTAGCCACGAAATCGTGGTCGTAGAGCTCTTCCGTGATAATTACCCGGAGCATCGCCAGCGCCAGGGCGCCGTCCGTGCCGGGACGCACCGGCAGCCACATGCTGGCACGGGCCGCGGTCAGGGTGTAACGCGGGTCGATAACGATAAGGGTACCGCCCGCGGCGCAGTATTGCCGCAATGTATGCCACAGCAGCGAATTGTCGGACTCCGCCGGGTTGATCCCCCACATGATGACACAGGCCGTGGACTGCGGGTCCAGCTCCGCTTCCACGGGCCAGCCGTAGGTCAGGCTGTGCACCCAGACGCTCGAATTCCAGCAGATGTTGCCCACGCCGATATTATTGGGGCTGCCGAAGAGGTTTAAAAAGCGGTGCAGGGGCCAGTACTGGCTGCGCGGCGCCGCGATGCAGGTCGCCAACGTCTCCGGGCCGTAACGGTCTTTCAGACGGATCAAACGGGCTGCAATATCTTCGAGGGCCTCGTCCCAGGTCACGCGCTGCCACTGTCCGGAACCACGGGCGCCGACGCGCTTCAGGGGATCATTAATGCGTGCCGGATGGGTCAACACCTCGACATTGCTGGCAAAACGACCGCATCCGCGCATAATGGCGGCATCGTAGGGATAGCGGGCGGGGTCCGGCTCTACCTTGACTAGGGTGCCGTCGTCATTAAAATGGGCCTGCAGACCGCACAGATACCCGCATAAACTACAATTTGACTGGCGTGTTACCAACGCTAATATCCTGACTTCTTGTATGAAACATTTTTCCTCACCGTCTTCCATTGTCCCGCGGGATACAGGCGCCGTCCGGCGATATCGGTAAGGTGATAAGCGCAGAACGGAATCGAACTGCCTCCGGGGGTGACCACGGTCAGGCTGCACTGCTGCAGTTTATTCAGGTCCATGATCCAGGCATCCATCAAGCCCATGATCAGTACGGGCAGTCCCCGGGGCAAACCACCAACCTGCATCTGCGCCAGGATATCGGTAAAAACGGCGCCCTGCGGGCTGGTCCGGCTGAAATAGTCCCCGTAGGTCTTCCGGTCGATGGTCCTGGTGAAAGGGACATACGCCTCGGCATCCCCTACCAGATAGGTGGCGCAGGAACAGCGGGGATGGCAGCAACCGAGGGGCCAGAAATCGCGTGCGGCGATGCGGCCGCCGGTCTGCTCCGCCACCAGATTGACCACGTCCCCCGTAGAAAGGTGCCCTTGAGTCGGTACCGTGAAGCGGCCGGACCGGAAAGCCGGCTGCAAGGAGAGGCCGCAAACGATATCCGAGTTTCGCAGGGCGAAGTCGAGCAGTTCCCCCAGTTGGCCTTCATTAATCCCCGCAACAACGGTCACCGCCAATACCACGGGGACTCCTTCCCGGCGGCAGTTCTCCAGGGCCTCGAGCTTATCGGGCAGCAAGTCCGCCCCCCGCAACGTGCGGGTGATGTCGGCAGTTAGACCGTCGAACTGCAGGTAAATCTCGCTGAGCCCGGCCTCTTTCAAAGCCCGCAGGTAGCTGTGGTTGCGGGCGATGACGAGACCGTTGGTATTGAGTTCTATGCCGCGGAAACCGGCCTGCCGGCCCAGGGCGATAATTTCGGGCAGGTCGGTACGGATGGTGGGCTCGCCGCCGGTAATCTGGACCGCTGTATTGACGCCGTCGTAACGGCGGATGACATCGAATTCACCCGCAATGGTCTCCAGATCCGGATCGTCCGGGGTTGCCTCAGGAGAGGCCATGAAACAGACCGGGCAGCGCAGGTTACAGCGCCAGGTCACCTCGATTTCGGCGATGGTGGTATGCCGCCGATGCTCCGAACACAGGCCGCAATCGCGCGGGCAACCCGCCGCACTGCCCGTCTGCGCCGCGCGGGGCTGCTCGGGGAAGACAAAATCGCCGAACCAGTGATAAGAGTCCGCGTCCGGCCAGAGGCAAACATCGAATTCACCGTGCTGCGGGCACTCCCGGTACAGATAAACCCGCCCCTCCCGGACATGAACAGTCGCAGGAAGGGTTTTCAGGCAGTGGGGACACAGGCTTAATGTCTTCTCAATGATATCCGTCAGCTTTGCCTCCACCAGTCCTTTCGGCTTCGTAAAAAGTCCATCTGCGTTGTTGAGCTTCATCCACGCCCTGTTAAATTCTCGCCACGCGAGACAGTGGAACTGATTTAACAGGGTGAATCATTGCTGCGTACGTTTATGTACGCCTCATTCCTCAAGATTCGCGCGCCTTGCATCTGGAGCTTTTTACTGTGCCGTCGGCTTTGACGACTCTTTACGAGCTCATCAATCCTGATTAGGCCGGGAGGGAGCGGCGCCCGCCAGGCGCTCTAAATTCACTTTTCCCGCCTCGCCCTTCCACATCGCCCCACTGCGGCGCTGAATTTCGGCATAGTCCACAGGGAGGTTGAAAACCAGTTCCAGTATATGACCCACTTTGCCCGGCGCGGCTGCGGACAGGGTGAGGGCACAGGTCATACAGTAAGTGAGGCACCGGGCCGCCGATACCTGGCGGAATTCCGCCATACGTACCTCCGCCTGCCGGAAGCAGGAGGCAGGATTCGCCATGCCGACCAGTCCTCCTGACCCGCAGCAGATGGCCTCGTCGCCGCTATGCGCCATCTCCACCAGGTCATAGTCGCCCAATATCTCGCGCGTGTACCCGCCCAGCTTTACCCGGCGCTCGGGGCAGGAATCATGGATGGTCATTTTACTGCGACGGGAAACCGGCGCGCGGACTCCGGCCTCGGCCATTAGCTGGTAGAGTGATACGACTTCCGTACCGGCCGGCCACGGCTGTCCCTGCAAATGGTCATGACACGTGGGGCAAACGGTTACGATACGGCGGGCGCCGGTGGCCTCTACGCTCTGCCGCAGTGCCGAAGTATACTCGGCCCCTCTTTCCGCGGCACCCATCTGCACCAGCGGCAGGCCGCAACAGGTCACCAGCAAGCCGACATTGCCGATCCGTTCTGAAAGCCAATCAAAGGAGGCCCGCGTCAGTTCAGGGGCGTAGCTGGACAGGGTACAGCCGGGGAAAAACAGCGTCTCGCATTTGTCTTTTATCAGGTCGCGGTAATCTATGTGGTAGGTATCGCGATAGATGGTGAAGATATTCCAGTCGTAGTCAACCCATACGGGACGGTACGGTTCCAGACTGTCCGGAGCATTCTCGGCCAGCACCGTCCGTGCCGCGGTGACCATGGCGGGGATATCGACAGCGCTGGGACAATAGCGTGTACACCGGCCGCAGAGGGTGCACCTCTGGATAAAATTAAGGGCCTTTTTACCGGGCTGACCGTCACCCACCTCCCCGGCGATTTCCGGGAGGGTCAGTTCCCCCAGTTCCTCAAGGAGAGTACAGGCGGAGGCGCAGGCCTGACATTCGTTACAATTATTCTGCACATTGCCCAGTACTTCACGGGCTTCCGTATTCAAAGTGATATATCCTAACTGTTAACCGCACCGGCATTCTCTATCCTATGCCATGCCGGGCGCAGTCCTTATCCGGTTTCATGGGCCGGCTTCCTCCCAGGCATGGAGGAACTCTTCGTTACCACTGGGAAGTTTCGCCAGGAATTCCGCCTCGCCCGGCAGCAGTGCCCGGTCCCCGCTGTAGACGATAAGGAACCGGAGAACGATGCCGCCGATAAGCACTCCTGCCGATGCCAGTATCCAGGTGATATTCATGCCGACGGCGTACAGGACCAGCGGGACGACCAATCCAATACCGACCAGCCCTACCCAAAAAGCCAGTTTCTGGCGGCCTTTCAACCAGGCGTTCGCAGCCTGCGCGGCAGGCGAGGCGGCTGAGGCACGCATGGTCAGGACATAGATAAACAGGACGATGATGCACATCGCGATTAAAACGATATTCGCGGCGGATAGGAGGCCTTCCACTGCGGCTGCGTCATTCCTCCATGGCAGGAAATGCACCAGCAGATACTGCACGGCAATGCCGTTGGAAATCGCCGAAACCATAAACAACACCGGCAAAGCCGGCCCGTGCCAGAAGGGACGCGCCTTCATGCTGGCGGGAAGCACACCGGTGTAGATAACCACGCTGACACCCAGGACCAGGCCAATGATCGCCGCCACCCGGCGCAGCCACTCTATAGGGTACCAGGGCAGGAAGGAAAACAGGAAAGTACCGTAGGCAAAACTAACCGCGATAATCAAGCCCAACATATAGGCTCCGACGGTCATGATGGCTTTCTGCCGGGAAAAGACCCGGGGGAACTGAAAGGGACGGCCCAACTCAAAGACCAGCAGGCTGGCACCAATAGCTAACAGCACAGTTGCGGCAAAGCTCCCTGGCAGTAAAAGGTTGCCCGTACCCAAGAACAGGTCGGCTGCCGTAGATACGATCATGATGCCGCCGCCGAGACCGCTGAGGAAAAGGTCCAGTGCAATCGGCCATCCCCAGGGACGTTCTGTTTTCATGCTCCACCTCTATGCGGGAAAATATAGTAGCAATGCGGGTCCGTACCCAGTTCCGGCATCATTTGTACCGCATTTTCTTCATGTACCAGGCGGTACACTTCGCTGGCTGGGTCGTCCAGGTCTCCAAATATCCGCGCCCGCTGATGACAGGTGCTGACGCAGTAAGGTTCCTTGTTCTGCCCCATCAAGTGCTCGCAGAAGGTACACTTTTGCACTACACCCAGTTCCTGGTTCCGGGTACGGGCGCCGTACGGGCAGGCCATGATGCAGGCTTTACAGCCGATACATTTGTCCGGATCCACCAGCACGACACCATCGTCGCGTTGAGACGAAGCCCCCGTAGGACAACAACTGACGCAGGGCGGGTCATCACAATGGAAACAGGGGCGCGGGATATGATAATAACCCAGCGTCGGATACGTTCCGTTCGGCCCTACAGTAGTAACCATATTCCAGAACATGCCCAAAGGCAGATTGTTCCCCACCTGGCAGGCAATGGTGCAGGATTGGCAACCGATGCAACGCCGCAAGTCGATAACCATTGCCCAGCGGGTCATGGCTTATCCTCCTCTTCCACCTTATATACCCGGCACAACAGCCCCCGGTTCGCCCAGCTGCCGCTCCTCGGGTCGCAGAACTCCGGCGTCCCGGACGTGAGCACATTGCTATTGGATTGCCATATATCGTACAGGCCGGGGTCCTCCCCTTTGCGTTCAGGGAACCACCATCCACGCTCGGTGCAAACGGTGCGGGGGTGGACGGCCTCGGTAAGAGCGGCAACCTGTTTAATCCTCCCCCTCAGCGTCTCAATCCAGACCCAGTCGCCTTCACTGATATTCAACTCCCGTGCTGTTGCCGGGTTTATCTGCACCAATGGTTGATGGTGGAGAAAGCGCAACGGCTTTATCTGGCGATGCTCCGAGTGATAGAAAGGCATAAAACCGCCGCCGGCTATCAACGTCAAGGGAAAGCGTTCCGCCAGTTCCGGATTATCGTTTTCATTTTCCGCAGGGCCGGCATAGGTGGGCATTGGTTCGTAGCCCAGTTCCTCCAGGGTCTGGGAATACAGCTCGACCAGCCCTGAAGGGGTTGCAAAACCGATGCGCCCGTACTTATAATACTCGCGCTCGGGGAAAACATAACGAACCTTTTCCACAAATTCATCATAACTGCCCACGTCATAGCCCAGCGGCTGCAGACGATAATGATACATGTCTTCAATGTCGTTCCAGGGCCAGTCATCCTTCTGTCCCAGACGTTCCCCTAAACCTTTCCAGAAATAGTAACTGGTGCGCCGCTCATATGAGGGAGGAACGGCACGCTGGGAGGCAATCACAAAATCGGTGCACCCATAGGTACTGGTTATAATCGGTCTCTCCAGCCAGGCGGCTGCCGGCAACACGTAGTCGGCCAGCATGGCTGTCGGCGTCAGCCAGTAGTCCATCACCGTTAAAAATTCCAGTTTTTTCAATGCCTCGTAGGTCTTCCTGGAATCAGGAAAAGCGGAAAGCGGGTTATCAGCCAGTACCAGAAGGGCTCTGGGCTTGTAGGGCTTCCCCGTCAATATCGCCTCGAATACCGAGGGCCCGTGGGCTTCGCACATCCATTCGGCGGGCGGGGCCTTGCCCCAGACTCGTTTCGTCAACTCTGAAATCTTGCTGTAACCGGGCCAGGCGACCAGTTTATACCTGTCGGAACCGATCTGTTTACTCCGCTGCCCTTCCGGCAACCTGTCATTGCATTCCATCTCTTCATCGGTTATCAGCGTCGGATTGGGCCCGCAGAGAAGGTCGCTGCCGGGAGCATCCAGATTGCCGGTAACCGCACGCAGTAACGCCCGGGCGTGCATGGTGGCGCCGCCTGCCTTGCCCAACTGGTCAATAGCCACCCCCCATTGGATATTGCCGGGTGTATTGTTAGCATACATTCTGGCGCCGGCACGTATCTTTTCCGCATCCACCCAGGTTATCTCCGCCGCCCACTCCGGGGTATAGGGCCTGACATGCTCGGCCAGTTGCTCCCAGCCGGTACAGCAGTTCTCGATAAAGGTCTGATTATAGAGGCCTTCCCAGATGATGACATGCAGCCAGGCCAGTGCCATGGCAGCATCCGTGCCCGGCCTCAGGGGCAGCCAGAGGTCGGCTTTGGCCGCGGATTCGGTGAAGCGGGGGTCGATAACTATGATTTTGGTGCCGTTTTGATCACGGAGATCAAAGAGACTTCGCATCTCCGGCAGATAGGACGAACCCGGATTATGTCCCCATAGCACCACGCACCGGCTCTGGGGTAAGTCCAGGTCAAAGGCACACCAGCCATATATGGCGGTCTCGACCATGAAGGTGGGAATCCAGCACACATGAGAAGTGTGGAATACATTGGGACTGCCGAAGAGGTTCATGAAACGCCGCCGAGGCGAATCGTCGGTGCGAAGGGTGCCACCGGCACTGCACACCGTCTCGGCTCCTGATTCATCACGGAACTGCCCCAGCTTAGCCGCAATTTCATCCAGGGCCTGCTCCCAGGTTATTCTCTCCCATTTGCCTTCTCCACGCCGGCCGGAGCGCTTAAGAGGATAGTTCACGCGTGCCGGGTGTTTATGGTGCAGGAGAGCTATTCGTCCCCTGGCGCAGACACCTCCCTGGCTAAGCGGGTGTTCCGGGTCGCCTTCAATTTCTTCGATGTCACCATCTTTGACATGTACCAGCATGCCACAGTTCTGGTGGCAAAAAAAACAGGCCACTTTTCGAATTTGCTCCATATATTCACACCTAAAATGCCAGGCGCAAGCCATCATGGGCCGGACAGAGCCGCCGGACGTACAGCTCGTTAGCCTGTTTTAACTGGTTAACTGTTTATCATCATACATGGTCGAATGGGCCAGGTAATCACGTTGGGAGACAAGAGGTCCCTTTTTTGGGGGTGGAGCATAGGGGATTTCGCCTTGTGTGTCAAGGGTAAATTTGACGCATGATGTGGTAGTCCTTCCTTTCACCTGGAAATCAGATTGAAGAGGTCCACCTCA